>NZ_JBJQLL010000007.1:0-254806 GCF_046486405.1 Escherichia sp. WS338
TTAACTATATTGTGAGGCTTGCATAATGGCATTCAGAATGAGTGAACAACCACGGACCATAAAAATTTATAATCTGCTGGCCGGAACTAATGAATTTATTGGTGAAGGTGATGCATATATTCCGCCTCATACAGGTCTGCCAGCAAACAGTACCGATATTGCACCGCCAGATATTCCGGCTGGCTTCGTGGCTGTTTTCAACAGTGATGAGTCATCGTGGCATCTTGTTGAAGACCATCGGGGTAAAACAGTTTATGACGTGGCATCAGGGGACGCGTTATTTATTTCTGAACTCGGCTCATTACCGGAAAATGTTACCTGGTTATCCCCGGAAGGGGAGTTTCAGAAGTGGAACGGCACAGCCTGGGTGAAGGATACGGAAGCAGAAAAACTGTTCCGGATCCGGGAGGTGGAAGAAACAAAAAACAGCCTGATGCAGGTAGCCAGTGAGCATATTGCGCCACTTCAGGATGCTGTAGATCTGGAAATCGCAACGGAGGAAGAAACCTCATTGCTGGAAGCCTGGAAAAAGTATCGGGTGTTGCTGAACCGTGTTGATACATCAACTGCACCTGATATTGAGTGGCCGGAAGAACCAGACACAATGTAAGCAAAAAAGAAAAACCGCAGACACGACGTATGCAGGACGTGCTGCGGTTTGGCTAGTAAACTTTTGATAGTGCGAGTATTGAATGATTTCCAGCCATTACTCATTTTACGCATTTCACGCGCAAGAGAAATTGAATTTTATTCCTCTGTCACCACATGACGGGGATTAATATTCTGGATTTTTTATTTCTAAATCAGATAAAGCATTAATTCTTATTTTTTCTAAGGCTTTATCCATGGCCCCCTTGATTCTGTATCCATAATCATCCGGTTCTTCATATTCCTGTGGGGACGGATTTGTACCAATATTCTCAATTAATTCATTTAAAATAACAGTTACTTCTTTATTAAGAAGGACTGCTTTAGTTAACATCATCTCTGTTAATGCTGTGAAGGCTAGGCTAAGTTTCTGTTGTAGCTCTTTATTTTTTAATTTAAGGTCTTCATCGTTTAGTGCTTTATCACGGTCTTCGTGAGCCTGTTGTACTTCATCCCAAAACTGCTTTTCTTGTTCTTGATTAAAATATCCTTGATAACTATTGGCTACATATGTTGGCATCATGTGAATCTCAATAATTTCAAATTCATTATCAGCCCATTTTTTTATACTAAGTAACTGAGTGTAAATGTACTCATACATATCGTACTTTTTTTGCCAGATTTGTTGAGAAATCCACAACTCAGAAGTAATCTTTTTTTCTATATCTTTGATAGTTGTTGTATTTAATGCTAACTGCTTTCTGAGTATTTCATAGTTAGCGTTGGTAGCAGAAATTTTTGCTTTTTCAGTTATAAAAGAAACAATAAAGTTCACTATGAGAGCTGCAATAATAATAGCGAAGCTCAACCCTAAAATCTCTGTGGTTGAGAAATTAGATGACTGTAATGCTTTGATAAGTTCAAAAAACTGTTTTTCTGTGAGCATGGTGCCTTACCAAAAATTAAGACTGTTATCTATATAAAAATGTTACCCAAGAGGGATTGTAATGAAATAACAAACCGGCACATTGGCCGGTTTGAAGTTCAAGGGGGTGAGATTGTAGAGGCGTTACCTTGTTCTATCACACCAGACCTAATCTTATAACTACCAAGGATGTTGACCGTTTTATTATTTTTCATCGCGTCAAAAATTAAGCCTATTTCATCAGGATCATTGATAAAACTGGTATCAACATAGATCGGGAATGAATCATCACCTGTTGGCTCATGGCAGCTTAACGTTAGCTTATCGGCTGAGCGTTTTATACTATCAATGACAACTTCCAATGTTTGCTGCTCTGACTTAGCCTTTTCAATTGGGTTCTTGATGATTTCTTGAACCTGACCTTGCGAAAGCTCAATATTGCTGGCCCCGCGGATCGTCACTTTGTCTGCATCAGATGCACCTTTAAGAACTCCAGTGTATGCCTTAGCTGTGTGCTCTTGGATACCTTCGGCGCGCTCTATCGTATCAATACCTTCATGTGCTTTTATTGCAGACAGCATACCATCGCGTAGAATTGTCATCCGCTCGGATTCTGCTCGCTGTTTTGCTTCTTCCAGTTGTAACTCAATAGTTTTGGTTTCGACTTGTGTCTGATGATCTAAGTAGGACGTACCGACCCATGCGCCGCCTAAAACTAAGACAGCAAACAGGAAACACATTGTTTTCTGTCTTGGGCTCATACCTTGTGTTACCTTCTCAAATGCGTTACCAAAGGAATCAATAAGTTCTTTAACTGAGGTGATAATTTCTGTGCAGCCAGGATTGATAGTAAAAACCAACTCTGCAGCTTCTCGATCCTCAGCAGTGAGCTTCTGTAAGTTAGAGGTTTTGTACTTGATTAGAGTAAAAACCTTGTACATCTCAGTTTGAAATTCACAGATACCCTGTGCCAAACTTGCAGGCAGAGTACCATTATACTTATCTTCATCACCAAAAAATTTGAAATCAATACTTTCTAAGAAGTTTAACTTCAAATTTTCAATGTGGATTTCTTCGCCTGAAATAACTCGTCCGAAAATATTTTCTATATCATCAATATCATTGATTTCATAGGCCTGAATTGCATCTTCCATGCGTGATCCTTGTGGCATACCAGTAAGAATGTGATCTAAATCACTTGGAGTTGTGTGTTAATGCGCTGATACTAGCGCGATTTAGATGGATACATAACCTGGTGTTTTATCAGTATATAATTGCTATTAATGCCACTGGTATCAGTGAATCACGTATATAAAAAGTCCTTGTTAAGGTGGCTGTCCATTAGCGGTTTTTTATTCTTCTGGAACCGCGGCTTCTTTGCGTATCTTTTGTTGTCTCTTCGCCGCCTAGTCTGTGTTCTGCTGAGACTGCTAATTTCTTGTTTTTGCTAGTGCTATAGTGGCATTGTCCAATCATGATTGGTGGGCTGCGGGAGTTGAAACCGCAGGCACGTCGTATGCAAGAACGTGCTGCGGTTGGCTGGTGAACTTCCGATAGTGCGAGTATTGAATGATTTCCAGCCGTTACTGATTTTACGTGCTAATTAGTGAACAAACCACTCGTCAGCAGATTCCCAGGTATCTTTCAGAGTTTCCTGAACAAAAGTTTTAGCTGAATCTTTATCGGCGGTGCGCGTAACAGAAAGGCCATCGTTGCTGGTGGCTTTTACGATCACCTCTACATCGTCATAACGCTTACTGATGCGTCGAGTTAATTCTTCCTTTAACGCATCCACAGCACCGTTTGGCATTTTAGTCATTTTCTCTTTGGCTATGCAGATCTCAATACGCATAAAAATCCCTCTACACTGTGTTTGTATACAGTGTTATTTTTAACTGTATGAATAAACAGTGTCAATAGAGCAAAGATTGCTGCATATACAAATGTTCTTTGGCTACAAATACACCTACTGATCATGTTCTGCTATGCTCTGATACCTCCAAAATGTACAATCAGCGGCATGAATTTTTCTTTGTACATATGATTGTACATAATCAAAGAGACAACAATTATGACAAGCCTTTTGGCCGCAGAGGTAGCGAAAAGAAGAACCTTTGCAATTATTTCTCACCCGGACGCCGGTAAGACTACCATCACCGAGAAGGTGCTGCTGTTCGGACAGGCCATTCAGACCGCCGGTACAGTAAAAGGCCGTGGTTCCAACCAGCACGCTAAGTCGGACTGGATGGAGATGGAAAAGCAGCGTGGGATCTCCATTACTACGTCTGTGATGCAGTTTCCGTATCACGATTGCCTGGTTAACCTGCTCGACACCCCGGGGCACGAAGACTTCTCGGAAGATACCTATCGTACCCTGACGGCGGTGGACTGCTGCCTGATGGTTATCGACGCCGCAAAAGGTGTTGAAGATCGTACCCGTAAGCTGATGGAAGTTACCCGTCTGCGCGACACGCCGATCCTCACCTTTATGAACAAACTTGACCGTGATATCCGCGACCCGATGGAGCTGCTCGATGAAGTTGAGAACGAGCTGAAAATCGGCTGCGCACCGATCACCTGGCCGATTGGCTGCGGCAAGCTGTTTAAAGGCGTTTACCACCTTTATAAAGATGAAACCTATCTCTATCAGAGCGGTAAAGGCCACACGATTCAGGAAGTCCGCATTGTTAAAGGGCTGAATAACCCGGATCTCGACGCTGCGGTTGGTGAAGATCTAGCACAGCAGCTACGTGACGAACTGGAACTGGTGAAAGGCGCGTCTAACGAGTTCGACAAAGAGCTGTTCCTTGCGGGCGAAATCACTCCGGTATTCTTCGGTACTGCGCTGGGTAACTTCGGCGTTGATCATATGCTGGATGGCCTGGTGGAGTGGGCTCCTGCGCCGATGCCGCGTCAGACTGATACCCGTACCGTAGAGGCGAGCGAAGACAAATTTACCGGCTTCGTATTTAAAATTCAGGCCAACATGGACCCGAAACACCGCGACCGCGTGGCGTTTATGCGTGTGGTGTCCGGTAAATATGAAAAAGGCATGAAGCTGCGCCAGGTGCGTACTGCGAAAGATGTGGTGATCTCCGACGCGCTGACCTTTATGGCGGGTGACCGTTCGCACGTTGAAGAAGCGTATCCTGGCGATATCCTTGGTCTGCACAACCACGGCACCATTCAGATCGGCGACACCTTTACCCAGGGTGAGATGATGAAGTTCACCGGTATTCCGAACTTCGCGCCAGAACTGTTCCGTCGTATCCGCCTGAAAGATCCGCTGAAGCAAAAACAGCTGCTTAAAGGGCTGGTACAGCTTTCCGAAGAGGGCGCGGTGCAGGTGTTCCGTCCGATCTCCAACAACGATCTGATCGTTGGTGCGGTTGGTGTGCTGCAGTTTGATGTGGTGGTAGCGCGTCTGAAGAGCGAATACAACGTTGAAGCAGTGTATGAGTCAGTCAACGTTGCCACTGCCCGCTGGGTAGAATGTGCGGACGCGAAGAAATTCGAAGAGTTCAAGCGTAAGAACGAAAGCCAACTGGCGCTTGATGGCGGCGATAACCTCGCTTACATCGCTACCAGCATGGTCAACCTGCGCCTGGCGCAGGAACGTTATCCAGACGTTCAGTTCCACCAGACCCGCGAGCATTAATTCTTGCCTCCAGGGCGCGGTAGCCGCTGCGCCCTGTCAATTTCCCTTCCTTATTAGCCGCTTACGGAATGTTCTTAAAACATTCACTTTTGCTTATGTTTTCGCTGATATCCCGAGCGGTTTCAAAATTGTGATCTATATTTAACAAAGTAATGACATTTCTGACGGCGTTAAATACCGTTCAATGCGTAGATATCAGTATCTAAAGCCGTTGATTGTCATTCTACCGATATTAATAACTGATTCAGAGGCTGTAATGGTCGTTATTCATCACCCATCGCTTTTGTGATGGCGGCCATTGACTTCTGTAGAGGGTGAAGTCTCTCCCTATTCAGCAATGCAACCTCGTGTTGCCAGGCTCAAATTACGAGCAAACATACAGGAATAAATCGATGACTATGACAAGACTGAAGATTTCGAAAACTCTGCTGGCTGTAATGTTGACCTCTGCCGTCGCGACCGGCTCTGCCTACGCGGAAAACAACGCGCAGACTACCAATGAAAGCACAGGGCAAAAAGTCGATAGCTCTATGAATAAAGTCGGTAATTTCATGGATGACAGCGCCATCACCGCGAAAGTGAAGGCGGCCCTGGTGGATCATGACAACATCAAGAGCACCGATATCTCTGTCAAAACCGATCAAAAAGTCGTGACCCTGAGCGGTTTCGTTGAAAGCCAGGCTCAGGCCGAAGAGGCAGTGAAAGTGGCGAAAGGCGTTGAAGGGGTGACCTCTGTCAGCGACAAACTGCACGTTCGCGACGCTAAAGAAGGCTCTGTGAAGGGCTACGCGGGTGACACCGCCACCACCAGTGAAATCAAAGCCAAACTGCTGGCGGATGACATTGTCCCTTCCCGTCATGTGAAAGTTGAAACCACCGACGGCGTGGTTCAGCTCTCCGGTACCGTCGATTCCCATGCACAGAGCGACCGTGCTGAAAGTATCGCCAAAGCGGTAGATGGTGTGAAAAGCGTTAAAAATGATCTGAAAACTAAGTAATTCGTCGTAATTCGACCTCCCGAACTTTGTCGGGAGGCGCGATGTGCACCACACTAAAAATATCGCGTTGAGTGATTTTCACGCTCATATCAAGCGGTGACATTAACTATGGTAAAGGAGACGCTTATGTTTCGTTGGGGCATCATATTTCTGGTTATCGCGTTAATCGCCGCCGCACTTGGGTTTGGTGGTCTGGCCGGTACTGCTGCAGGCGCAGCTAAAATTGTCTTTGTCGTCGGGATTATTCTGTTCCTGGTGAGTTTGTTCATGGGCCGAAAACGACCCTAGATTTCAGACCATTAAGAAAATTTTATCCAAAGCCAGTCCAGCGGACTGGCTTTTGCGGTTTTAGCGAATAATAAATTGCGTTACTTTGTCATTCTTTCACAACAAAAACAGGAAGGCAGAGGTGGGGCAGCGAATACCTGTAACGCTTGGTAACATTGCGCCGTTGTCGCTAAGGCCGTTCCAGCCTGGACGAATAGCTCTGGTGTGCGAAGGCGGCGGGCAGCGTGGAATTTTCACGGCTGGCGTGCTGGATGAGTTTATGCGCGCGCAGTTTAATCCTTTCGATCTTTATCTCGGCACATCTGCCGGGGCGCAGAACCTCTCGGCGTATATCTGCAATCAGCCCGGTTACGCGCGCAAAGTCATCATGCGCTATACCACAAAACGCGAATTTTTCGATCCATTGCGCTTTGTCCGTGGAGGAAATCTTATCGATCTCGACTGGCTGGTGGAGGCCACCGCAAGCCAGATGCCGTTGCAAATGGATACCGCCGCGCGGTTGTTTGACAGCGGCAAATCGTTTTATATGTGCGCCTGTCGTCAGGATGACTATGCGCCGAATTACTTTTTACCAACCAAACAAAACTGGCTGGATGTGATTCGCGCCTCCAGTGCGATACCTGGCTTTTATCGTAGCGGAGTGTCGCTGGAAGGCATTAACTACCTGGATGGTGGGATCAGTGATGCGATTCCGGTTAAAGAGGCGGCAAGGCAGGGCGCTAAAACGTTGGTCGTCATTCGCACTGTGCCGTCACAAATGTACTACACGCCGCAGTGGTTCAAACGCATGGAACGCTGGCTGGGTGACAGTAGCCTGCAGCCGCTGGTCAATCTGGTGCAGCATCATGAAACCAGCTATCGTGAGATTCAGCAATTTATTGAGAAACCACCGGGCCAGCTGCGGATATTCGAAATTTATCCGCCGAAGCCGTTGCATAGTATCGCGCTTGGCAGTCGGATTCCGGCGCTGCGTGAAGACTATAAACTTGGGCGTTTATGCGGTCGTTATTTTCTGGCAACGGTCGGTAAGTTATTAACTGAAAAAGCGCCGCTTACCCGCCATCTGGTGCCAGTGATGACGCCGGAATCGATCGTTATTCCGCCTGCGCCAGTCGCCAACGATACGCTGGTTGCCGAAGTGAGCGATGCTCCGCAGGCGAACGACCCGACATTTAACAATGAGGATCTGGCTTGATTTGCCGTTTTATCGACACCCACTGCCATTTTGATTTTCCGCCGTTTAGTGGCGATGAAGAGGCCAGCCTGCAACGCGCGGCACAAGCGGGCGTAGGCAAGATCATTGTTCCGGCGACAGAGGCGGAAAATTTTGCCCGCGTGCAGGCGTTAGCGGAAAAATATCAACCGCTGTATGCCGCATTGGGCTTGCATCCTGGTATGTTGAAAAAACATAGCGATGTGTCTCTTGATCAGCTACAGCAGGCGCTGGAAAGGCGTCCGGCGAAGGTGGTGGCGGTGGGGGAGATCGGTCTGGATCTCTTCGGCGACGATCCGCAATTTGAGAGGCAGCAGTGGTTACTCGACGAACAACTGAAACTGGCGAAACGCTACGATCTGCCGGTGATCCTGCATTCACGGCGCACACACGACAAACTGGCGATGCATCTTAAACGCCACGATTTGCCACGCACTGGCGTGGTTCACGGTTTTTCCGGCAGCCTGCAACAGGCCGAACGGTTTGTACTGCTGGGCTACAAAATCGGCGTAGGCGGTACTATCACCTATCCACGCGCCAGTAAAACCCGCGATGTCATCGCAAAATTACCGCTGGCATCGTTGTTGCTGGAAACCGACGCGCCGGATATGCCGCTCAACGGTTTTCAGGGGCAGCCTAATCGCCCGGAACAGGCCGCGCGGGTGTTTGCCGTGCTTTGCGAGTTACGCCCGGAACCAGAAGATGAAATTGCCGAAGTGTTGCTTAATAACACGTATACGTTGTTTAACGTGCCGTAGGCCGGACAAGGCGTTTACGCCGCATCCGGCCGTTGGCGCACAATGCCTGATGCGACGCTGACGCGTCTTATCATGCCTACAAGTCTGTGCCGAACCGTAGGCCGGATAAGGCGTTCACGCCGCATCCGGCAGCTGGCGCACAATGCCTGATGCGACGCTTGACGCGTCTTATCATGCCTACAGGTCTGTGCCGATCCGTAGGCCACATCCGGCATGTCACAAATATAGCGCCGGAAATATCAACCGGCTCACCCCGCGCTCCTGTAAAGCGCCAGCCAGGTGCTCAACATCTTCCGGCGTGGCGCTCGCCCAGCTTTGCGCTTCGCCATACACGCCGTGGGCATGAAACGCGTTCAGGCGTACCGGAACATCGCCAAGTCCCTTGATAAACGCCGCCAGTTCTTCGATGTGTTGCAAATAATCCACCTGGCCAGGGATTACCAGCAAACGCAGTTCTGCCAGCTTGCCGCGCTCGGCAAGCAAACAGATGCTGCGCTTAATCTGCTGATTATCGCGTCCGGTTAATTGCTGATGACATTCGCTCCCCCACGCTTTGAGATCGAGCATTGCGCCGTCGCACACCGGAAGTAATTTTTCCCAGCCGGTTTCGCTCAACATACCGTTACTGTCCACCAGACAGGTGAGATGGCACAGTTGCGGATCGTTTTTGATGGCAGTAAACAGCGCCACCACAAACGGCAGCTGGGTCGTGGCTTCGCCGCCGCTCACCGTTATCCCTTCAATAAACAGCACTGCTTTGCGGATATGGCTAAGCACCTCATCCACGCTCATGGATTGCGCCATTGGCGTGGCATGTTGCGGGCACATCTTCAGGCAGGTATCACATTGCTCGCAAACCACAGCGTTCCACACCACTTTGCCGTTAACAATCTGCAACGCCTGATGCGGACACTGCGGCACGCACTCTCCGCAATCATTACAGCGCCCCATCGTCCACGGATTGTGACAGTTTTTGCAGCGCAGATTGCAGCCCTGCAAAAACAGAGCCAGACGACTGCCTGGCCCGTCAACGCAGGAGAAGGGGATAATCTTACTGACTAAAGCGCATCTGCTGTTCATGGCTTATCACGCGCGGCTGGCGTTCCAGAATACGAGTGTTGCGTGCGGCTTCTTCTCCCAGCCAGGTGGTGTTGGTGCGTGAACCTTCGGCGCGATATTTTTCTAAATCCGACAAACGCACCATATAACCGGTAACGCGAACCAGATCGTTACCGCTGACATTGGCGGTAAATTCACGCATTCCGGCTTTAAAGGCACCGAGGCAAAGCTGTACCAGCGCCTGCGGATTACGTTTGATGGTTTCGTCGAGCGTCAGAATGTCGCTGATGCCGGAATAATAATAAGCATGATGCGGGGCGACGGTTTGCAGATGGGTGATCGGATCTGGCTCATCACCATACGGCAAGCGTGCACCCGGCGTGGTGCCAATATCGGAACTGATCCCCGACTGTGCGTGTAGCATGGCGCGTTTTTGCCAGCCATATTTCACGGGGGTATTGGCGACAAACTCCGCCAGTTGCGCGCTGATGCGATAACCCACTTCATTTGCAGCGGCTTCTTTACCGTAACGTGCGACAATTCCTTCTTTCTCACACAGTAAGTTAACTGCTTCCGCCAATCCGTACATGCCAAACATTGGCACAAAACGTTCAGGGTTAATCAGCCCTTCTTTCACCAGGAAGCTATTCTCAAAGAAGTGTGATTGTTGATAGAGGAATTCACACCGCGCATCGATGATGGCGATCTGCTGCTGGCAGTAGTGCGGTAGAGTGCGTGTAAAGAAGTCATCCAGCGATTCACTGCGCTCGGCAATGGCTTTCAGGTTAAGGCGTACCAGCGTGCTGCCACCACCCGCCAGCGGCAGTGAGTTGTAACAGCTCACAATCCCGTAGCCCCCTTTTGTGAAAATTTTATCATGCACCGGACCGTTGGCGATGTGCGGTTTGCTACATTCACAGATGTTCTTCGCCACTTCCAGCAGTAGGTCATCAGGGGTGATTTCAGGATCGTAGATAAAGGTCAGGTTCGGTGAAACCTGCTTCAACTCTGCGTCTGCACGTAAGATCGCGCGGGTAATGGGCGAATCAGACGGGCCGATATTGGCGTGCATAAAGGCGTCTGGCAGGGTTCTGTCGAGGTAACGCCAGAAACGTTTTATTCGAATATCGATCTCGTCTTGTGTTAGAATTCTAACATACGGTTGCAACAACGCATCCAGTTGCCCCAGGTAGACCGGCATCGATGTGACCGATGGTACGTGGTGGTAAAGAATGGTCAGCAGAGAGAGTGCATCATCAAGATCTTTCGCGCCTTCCAGCTCCAGCCATTCGGAACCGTTCGCCAGAAAACGGGCGTAATCGGGTAAGACATAGCGCGGTTTGTACGGCGCATGACCTTCAAACATATCGCAGATTACACCCTCATCCAGCGCGCGGCGGGCTTCGGCAGGAAGCTGCGGATAAGGCAGATTGTTTTCTGCTTCCAGAGCCAGAAAATGGCGCTTCTGCTCCGGGCTAAGCACTGGGCTGGTGACAATTTGCTGGCAACGTTGTTGCAGTGCATTTTCATGAGAAGTGGGCATCTTCTTTTCCTTTTATGCCGAAGGTGATGCGCCATTGTAAGAAGTTTCGTGATGTTCACTTTGATCCTGATGCGTTTGCCACCACTGACGCATTCATTTGAAAGTGAATTATTTGAACCAGATCGCATTACAGTGATGCAAACTTGTAAGTAGATTTCCTTAATTGTGATGTATATCGAAGTGTGTTGCGGAGTAGATGTTAGAATACTAACAAACTCGCAAGGTGAATTTTATTGGCGACAAGCCAGGAGAATGAAATGACTGATCTGAAAGCAAGCAGCCTGCGTGCACTGAAATTGATGGACCTGACCACCCTGAATGACGACGACACCGACGAGAAAGTAATTGCTCTGTGTCATCAGGCCAAAACTCCGGTCGGCAATACCGCCGCTATCTGTATCTATCCTCGCTTTATCCCGATTGCTCGCAAAACGCTGAAAGAGCAGGGCACCCCGGAAATCCGAATCGCTACGGTAACCAACTTCCCACACGGTAACGATGACATCGAAATCGCGCTGGCAGAAACCCGTGCGGCAATCGCCTACGGTGCTGATGAAGTTGACGTTGTGTTCCCGTACCGCGCGCTGATGGCGGGTAACGAGCAGGTTGGTTTTGACCTGGTGAAAGCCTGTAAAGAGGCTTGCGCGGCAGCGAATGTACTGCTGAAAGTGATCATCGAAACCGGCGAACTGAAAGACGAAGCGCTGATCCGTAAAGCGTCTGAAATCTCCATCAAAGCGGGTGCGGACTTCATCAAAACCTCTACCGGTAAAGTGGCTGTGAACGCGACGCCGGAAAGCGCGCGCATCATGATGGAAGTGATCCGTGATATGGGCGTAGAAAAAACCGTTGGTTTCAAACCAGCGGGCGGCGTGCGTACTGCGGAAGATGCGCAGAAATATCTCGCCATCGCAGATGAACTGTTCGGTGCTGACTGGGCAGATGCGCGTCACTACCGCTTTGGTGCTTCCAGCCTGCTGGCAAGCCTGTTGAAAGCGCTGGGCCACGGTGACGGTAAGAGCGCCAGCAGCTACTAAGTAAGATGCTTTACGCCTGATGCGCTGCGCTTATCAGGCCTACGAGACGTATCTACCCGTAGGCCGGATAAGGCGTAGACGCATCCGGCAAAAGCCGCCTCATACTCTTTTCCTCGGGAGGTTACCTTGTTTCTCGCACAAGAAATTATTCGTAAAAAACGTGATGGTCATGCGCTAAGCGATGAAGAAATTCGTTTCTTTATCAACGGTATTCGCGACAACACTATCTCCGAAGGGCAGATTGCCGCCCTCGCGATGACCATTTTCTTCCACGATATGACAATGCCTGAGCGTGTCTCGCTGACCATGGCTATGCGAGATTCAGGAACCGTTCTCGACTGGAAAAGCCTGCATCTGAATGGCCCGATTGTTGATAAACACTCGACCGGCGGCGTCGGCGATGTCACTTCGCTGATGTTGGGGCCGATGGTCGCAGCCTGCGGCGGCTATATTCCGATGATCTCCGGTCGCGGCCTCGGTCATACTGGCGGTACGCTCGACAAACTGGAATCCATCCCTGGCTTCGACATTTTCCCGGATGACAACCGTTTCCGCGAAATTATTAAAGACGTCGGCGTGGCGATTATCGGCCAGACCAGCTCACTGGCTCCGGCGGATAAACGTTTCTACGCGACCCGTGATATTACCGCAACCGTGGACTCCATCCCGCTGATCACTGCCTCTATTCTGGCGAAGAAACTGGCGGAAGGTCTGGACGCGCTGGTGATGGACGTGAAAGTAGGTAGCGGCGCGTTTATGCCGACCTACGAACTCTCTGAAGCCCTTGCCGAAGCGATTGTTGGCGTGGCTAACGGCGCTGGCGTGCGCACCACCGCGCTGCTCACCGATATGAATCAGGTACTGGCCTCCAGTGCAGGTAACGCGGTTGAAGTTCGTGAAGCGGTGCAGTTCCTGACGGGTGAATATCGTAACCCGCGTCTGTTTGATGTCACGATGGCACTGTGCGTGGAGATGCTGATCTCCGGCAAACTGGCGAAAGATGACGCCGAAGCGCGCGCGAAATTGCAGGCGGTGCTGGACAACGGTAAAGCGGCAGAAGTCTTTGGTCGTATGGTAGCGGCACAAAAAGGCCCGACCGACTTCGTTGAGAACTACGCGAAGTATCTGCCGACAGCGATGCTGACGAAAGCAGTCTATGCTGATACCGAAGGGTTTGTCAGTGAAATGGATACCCGCGCGCTGGGGATGGCAGTGGTTGCAATGGGCGGCGGACGCCGTCAGGCATCTGACACCATCGATTACAGCGTCGGCTTTACTGATATGGCGCGTCTGGGCGACCAGGTAGACGGTCAGCGTCCGCTGGCAGTTATCCACGCGAAAGACGAAAACAGCTGGCAGGAAGCGGCGAAAGCGGTGAAAGCGGCAATTAAACTTGCCGATAAAGCACCGGAAAGCACACCAACTGTCTATCGCCGTATCAGCGAATAACGGTATACTGATCTGATCATTTAAATTTGAAGCACTGAGTACGGAGAACATATGAAACGTGCATTTATTATGGTGCTGGACTCATTCGGCATCGGCGCTACAGAAGATGCAGAACGCTTTGGTGACGTCGGGGCTGACACCCTGGGTCATATCGCAGAAGCTTGTGCCAAAGGCGAAGCTGACCACGGTCGTAAAGGCCCGCTCAATCTGCCAAATCTGACCCGTCTTGGGCTGGCGAAAGCACACGAAGGTTCTACCGGTTTCATTCCGGCGGGAATGGATGGCAACGCTGAAGTTATCGGCGCGTACGCATGGGCGCACGAAATGTCATCCGGTAAAGACACCCCGTCTGGTCACTGGGAAATCGCCGGTGTCCCGGTTCTGTTTGAGTGGGGATATTTCTCCGATCACGAAAACAGCTTCCCGCAAGAGCTGCTGGATAAACTGGTTGAACGCGCTAATCTGCCGGGTTACCTCGGTAACTGCCACTCTTCCGGTACGGTCATTCTGGATCAACTGGGCGAAGAGCACATGAAAACCGGCAAGCCGATTTTCTATACCTCCGCTGACTCCGTGTTCCAGATTGCCTGCCATGAAGAAACCTTTGGTCTGGATAAACTCTACGAACTGTGCGAAATCGCCCGTGAAGAGCTGACCAACGGCGGCTACAACATCGGTCGTGTTATCGCTCGTCCGTTTATCGGCGACAAAGCCGGTAACTTCCAGCGTACCGGTAACCGTCACGACCTGGCTGTTGAGCCGCCAGCACCGACCGTGCTGCAGAAACTGGTTGATGAAAAACACGGCCAGGTGGTTTCGGTCGGTAAAATTGCAGACATCTATGCCAACTGCGGTATCACCAAAAAAGTGAAAGCGACCGGCCTGGACGCGCTGTTTGACGCCACCATCAAAGAGATGAAAGAAGCGGGTGATAACACCATCGTCTTCACCAACTTCGTTGACTTCGACTCTTCCTGGGGCCACCGTCGCGACGTCGCCGGTTATGCTGCGGGTCTGGAACTGTTCGACCGCCGTCTGCCGGAGCTGATGTCTCTGCTGCGCGATGACGACATCCTGATCCTCACCGCTGACCACGGCTGTGATCCGACCTGGACCGGTACTGACCACACGCGTGAACACATTCCGGTACTGGTTTACGGCCCGAAAGTAAAACCGGGCTCACTGGGTCACCGTGAAACCTTCGCGGATATCGGCCAGACTCTGGCAAAATATTTTGGTACTTCTGATATGGAATATGGCAAAGCCATGTTCTGATAATGGGTGCGGCTTGATGCCCTCACCCCGGCCCTCTCCCACAGGGAGAGGGTGAAAACATGTTGATAAGGATAAAACAATGGCTACCCCACACATTAATGCAGAAATGGGCGATTTCGCTGACGTAGTTTTGATGCCAGGCGACCCGCTGCGTGCGAAGTATATTGCTGAAACTTTCCTTGAAGATGCCCGTGAAGTGAACAACGTTCGCGGTATGCTGGGCTTCACCGGTACTTACAAAGGCCGCAAAATTTCCGTAATGGGCCACGGTATGGGTATCCCGTCCTGCTCCATCTACACCAAAGAACTGATCACCGATTTCGGCGTGAAGAAAATTATCCGCGTTGGTTCCTGTGGCGCTGTTCTGCCGCACGTAAAACTGCGCGACGTCGTTATCGGTATGGGTGCCTGCACCGATTCCAAAGTTAACCGCATCCGTTTTAAAGACCATGACTTTGCCGCTATCGCTGACTTCGACATGGTGCGTAACGCGGTAGACGCGGCTAAAGCACTGGGCGTTGATGCTCGCGTTGGTAACCTGTTCTCCGCTGACCTGTTCTACTCTCCGGACGGCGAAATGTTCGACGTGATGGAAAAATACGGCATCCTCGGCGTGGAAATGGAAGCCGCTGGCATCTACGGCGTCGCTGCAGAATTTGGCGCGAAAGCCCTGACCATCTGCACCGTGTCTGACCACATCCGCACTCACGAGCAGACCACTGCCGCTGAGCGTCAGACCACCTTCAACGACATGATCAAAATCGCACTGGAATCCGTTCTGTTGGGCGATAAAGAGTAATTGTGTTTTGCTGAAAGGCGATTGCCTTGTGAAGCCGGAGCGGGAGACTGCTCCGGCTTTTTAGTATCTATTCATCAATAGCAACTGATTTATAGATTTACTATTATTTTTCATATGGATAGAAAATAAAATCCATTCAAGTATCTATTCACGAATCTATTCATTTATGTTCAGCCGTCATCCAGGAAGGGCATATCAGCAACTCTGGTGGACAACCATAAATTCCTGCCATTTTGCTTTTGATGTTTGAACTAAGCCGTTCCGTCTTTTCGATCTGTTTTAGAGAATTAATGGAGATACCTAACATTTTACTTACTTCAGCAAGCGATAATTTATGCCTGATACGCACGGCGGTTAGCCAGGATATACCCTGGCTGAACATTAAATTGATAATCTCCCGTTCCTGGTTTTCCAGATCGATCATATTTCCTTCCCTGGATATTTTAATCAGCGAGTTACCTTACCGCCCCTGCCATCCACGCTGACAACTCCCGTAGCTCTTTTTCCTGTTCCGGGAAGTCAACCAGCAGCGCTTCGCACTCCTGTTGCAGCATATCCGCGCGGTACAGACAGCCTTGCAGTCGCCCGGCGAGGGCTTCCAGCGGCGCGGGGTTGAGGCTGTCGGTAAACACCTGGGCGCGGGTGATATGGCCTTTTTCAACGTCGAAATGCAGTTCCACGCCGCCCCAGGTAAAGCGTTCATCCAGCAGATGCGAGAATGCCGGAGCCTGACCGAAGTTCCATTCCCAGCTACTCTGGCGGGCAAAGGTTTCGGCGAAGTTTGGCAAGTCTGGCGTTTTGTCCGGGGAGATGATTTCCGCTTCCACGCGCTCGCCATAATGGGCGAAAAAGGCCTCGGTTATGGCCTCGCAAATCTGCTCATGGGTGATCCCCGGCAGCAATTCGGTCAGATTGGTCACACGGGAACGCACTGAGGTAATGCCTTTCGCCGCCAGTTTCTTTTTATCCGGATTGAGATAGTTTGCCAGGCGGCTAAGGTCGGCATTGAGTAGCAAGGTGCCGTGATGGAAGCCGCGATCTTTGGTTTCGCGATAGGCTGAGCCTGAGACTTTGCGGTCGCCTTCGGCGGTTTTCACCACCAGATCGTTACGTCCGGACGCTTCGGCGCTGACGCCGAGCGCGTTCAGAGCATTGAGCACAATCGACGTGGAGATGGTTTTATCGTACTCCGGCTTGCCAGCCATAAAGGTAAAGCAGGTATTGCCGAGATCGTGGAACACCGCGCCGCCACCGCTACTGCGCCGCGCCAGGCGGACGTTATCTTCTTCCATCCGCCGGGTATTACACTCTTTCCACGGGTTCTGCGCGCGACCAATCACTACCGTGTCGGCATTGCGCCAGAGAAACAGAACGCGCTGCGTGGCGGGCATCTGGCGAAAAATACACTCCTCCACCGCCAGGTTAAACCACGGGTCGTAAGAGTCAGAGATGAGCAGGCGTAATGTGGACATAACGATTTCCTTTCTTGTAGTAATGGGTCACTCTTTTTTCTCGCTTTCTTCCTCTTCCGGCACCGGTTTACTGGCGGTTAACAGGAAGGGCGATTGCTGCCAGCGGGTGCGTTTACCCTGTAGCAGCGTGCGGGTCAGCACTACGCCGATTGCCAGCGAGAGCAGCAACATCAGGCGTAAAATGTTAGTGGTGTTATCCACCTGTTGGGCTTCGGTGGCGAGCGTATGGGTGTCGAGCGTCAGGCGCAGATAGCCGAGCGGTCCGTTTTTACCCGCAATGGGTTCGACAATCTGCTGGTTAAAATAGCCGCCCGCTTTTTTGCCGTCGAGCGCCAGCCGGTCGCGCACGTCGACGCTTTCGCCAGAACGGGCGATAAGATCGCCTTGTTCATCATATACGCCCGCGTCGAGGATACGGCTTTCATCCGTTAACTGATCGAGGATCGCCTGAATGCGTTTTTCATCTGGTGACTCGGTACGCATCAGCGGTGCAACGTTCAGCGTCACCTGACGCGCCAGGGTGCGGGCCAGTTCTTCCAGCTGCGGATTACGCTGTCGCTGGTGGTTTTGACTAAACCATGACGCTCCCTGCATCAGCGCCACTAACAAGGCAAGACAGAACAGGACAATCACTGCCCGATGCAGCCGGAATTTCAGTTTTGTGCGAGCCATCTTCCACCCTTTGAAAATTTGAGACTTAATGTTGCCAGAAGCAATGGATACAAGGTAGCCTCATGCGTTATTTTCCCTGCTTCGAACGATTTTACAGGAGCCTTAATGCCTAACATTACCTGGTGCGACCTGCCTGAAGATGTCTCTTTATGGCCCGGTCTGCCTCTTTCATTAAGTGGTGATGAAGTGATGCCACTGGATTACCACGCAGGTCGTAGCGGCTGGCTGCTGTATGGTCGTGGGCTGGATAAACAACGTCTGACCCAATACCAGAGCAAACTGGGCGCGGCGATGGTGATTGTTGCCGCCTGGTGCGTGGAAGATTATCAGGTGATTCGTCTGGCAGGTTCACTCACCGCGCGGGCTACGCGCCTGGCCCACGAAGCGCAGCTGGATGTCGCGCCGCTGGGGAAAATCCCGCACCTGCGCACGCCGGGTTTGCTGGTGATGGACATGGATTCCACCGCCATCCAGATTGAATGTATTGATGAAATTGCCAAACTGGCCGGAACGGGCGAGAGGGTGGCGGAGGTAACCGAACGGGCGATGCGCGGCGAACTCGATTTTACCGCCAGCCTGCGCAGCCGTGTGGCGACGCTGAAAGGCGCTGACGCCAATATCCTGCAACAGGTGCGTGAAAATCTGCCGATGATGCCAGGCTTAACGCAGCTGGTACTCAAGCTGGAAACGCTGGGCTGGAAAGTGGCGATTGCCTCCGGCGGCTTTACTTTCTTTGCTGAATACCTGCGCGACAAGCTGCGCCTGACAGCCGTGGTAGCCAATGAACTGGAGATCATGGACGGTAAATTTACCGGCAATGTGATCGGCGACATCGTTGACGCGCAGTACAAAGCGAAAACTCTGACTCGCCTCGCGCAGGAGTATGAAATCCCGCTGGCGCAGACCGTGGCGATTGGCGATGGAGCCAATGACCTGCCGATGATCAAAGCGGCAGGGCTGGGGATTGCCTACCATGCCAAGCCAAAAGTGAATGAAAAAACGGAAGTCACCATCCGTCACGCTGACCTGATGGGTGTATTCTGCATCCTCTCTGGCAGCCTGAATCAGAAGTAATTGCCTGCCCGTCATCCTGCGGGCGGCACAGCATTAACGAGGTACACCGTGGCAAAAGCTCCAAAACGCGCCTTTGTTTGTAATGAATGCGGGGCCGATTATCCGCGCTGGCAGGGGCAGTGCAGCGCCTGTCATGCCTGGAACACCATCACCGAGGTGCGTCTTGCTGCGTCGCCAACGGTGGCGCGTAACGAGCGTCTCAGTGGCTATGCCGGTAGCGCCGGAGTGGCAAAAGTCCAGAAACTTTCCGACATCAGCCTTGAAGAGCTGCCGCGTTTTTCCACCGGATTTAAAGAGTTCGACCGCGTACTAGGCGGCGGCGTGGTGCCGGGAAGTGCCATTCTGATTGGCGGTAACCCAGGTGCCGGGAAATCCACGCTGCTGTTGCAAACGCTGTGCAAACTGGCGCAGCAGATGAAAACGCTGTATGTCACTGGCGAAGAGTCGCTGCAACAGGTGGCAATGCGCGCTCATCGCCTTGGCCTGCCGACTGACAATCTCAATATGTTGTCGGAAACCAGCATCGAACAAATCTGCCTGATTGCCGAAGAAGAGCAACCGAAGCTGATGGTAATTGACTCGATCCAGGTGATGCATATGGCGGATGTACAATCATCGCCTGGCAGCGTGGCGCAGGTGCGTGAAACGGCGGCTTATCTGACGCGCTTCGCCAAAACGCGCGGCGTGGCGATTGTCATGGTGGGGCACGTAACCAAAGATGGCTCGCTGGCTGGCCCTAAAGTGCTGGAACACTGTATCGACTGTTCAGTGCTTCTGGATGGCGATGCCGACTCCCGTTTTCGCACCTTACGCAGCCATAAAAACCGCTTCGGCGCGGTGAATGAGCTGGGCGTCTTCGCGATGACCGAACAGGGGCTGCGTGAAGTTAGCAACCCTTCCGCCATCTTTTTAAGCCGCGGTGATGAAGTGACCTCCGGTAGCTCAGTGATGGTGGTATGGGAAGGAACGCGTCCACTGCTGGTGGAGATTCAGGCATTGGTCGATCACTCGATGATGGCGAACCCACGCCGCGTGGCAGTGGGGCTGGAGCAAAACCGTCTGGCAATCCTGCTGGCGGTGCTGCACCGTCACGGTGGGTTGCAAATGGCCGATCAGGATGTATTTGTTAACGTGGTCGGCGGCGTGAAGGTGACGGAAACCAGCGCCGACTTAGCGTTACTGCTGGCGATGGTTTCCAGCCTGCGCGACAGACCGCTGCCGCAGGATCTGGTGGTGTTTGGTGAAGTCGGGCTGGCAGGGGAGATCCGCCCGGTGCCCAGCGGCCAGGAACGAATCTCTGAAGCGGCGAAACACGGTTTTCGGCGGGCGATTGTTCCGGCGGCTAACGTGCCGAAAAAAGCGCCGGAAGGGATGCAGATTTTTGGCGTTAAAAAACTCTCCGACGCGCTTAGCGTGTTCGACGACTTATAATGAGAGATACGGAGGGAGATATGTCGTCATTTGATTACCTGAAAACTGCCATCAAGCAACAGGGCTGCACGCTACAGCAGGTAGCTGATGCCAGCGGTATGACCAAAGGGTATTTAAGCCAGTTACTGAATGCCAAAATTAAAAGCCCCAGCGCGCAAAAGCTGGAGGCGTTGCACCGTTTTTTGGGGCTTGAATTTCCCCGCCAAAAGAAAACCATTGGTGTCGTATTCGGTAAGTTCTACCCGCTACATACCGGACATATCTACCTTATCCAGCGCGCCTGTAGCCAGGTTGACGAGCTGCATATCATTATGGGCTTTGACGATACCCGCGACCGCGCGTTGTTTGAAGACAGCGCCATGTCGCAGCAGCCCACCGTGCCGGATCGTCTGCGCTGGTTATTGCAAACCTTTAAATATCAGAAAAATATCCGTATTCATGCCTTCAACGAAGAGGGCATGGAGCCGTATCCGCACGGCTGGGATGTGTGGAGCAACGGCATCAAAAAGTTTATGGCTGAAAAGGGGATCCAGCCGGACCTGATCTACACCTCGGAAGAAGCCGATGCGCCACAGTATATGGAACATCTGGGGATCGAAACGGTGCTGGTCGATCCGAAACGCACCTTTATGAGTATCAGCGGTGCGCAGATCCGCGAAAACCCGTTCCGCTACTGGGAATATATCCCCACTGAAGTGAAGCCGTTTTTTGTGCGTACCGTGGCGATCCTTGGCGGCGAGTCGAGCGGTAAATCCACCCTGGTAAACAAACTTGCCAATATCTTCAATACCACCAGTGCGTGGGAATATGGTCGCGATTATGTCTTTTCACACCTCGGCGGTGATGAGATCGCATTGCAGTATTCCGACTACGATAAAATCGCGCTGGGACACGCACAATACATTGATTTTGCAGTGAAATATGCCAATAAAGTGGCGTTTATCGACACTGATTTTGTCACTACCCAGGCGTTCTGCAAAAAGTACGAAGGGCGGGAGCATCCGTTCGTGCAGGCGCTGATCGATGAATACCGTTTTGATCTGGTTATCTTGCTGGAGAACAACACCCCTTGGGTGGCGGATGGTTTACGCAGCCTCGGCAGTTCGGTGGATCGCAAAGAGTTCCAGAACTTGCTGGTGGAGATGCTGGAAGAGAACAATATCGAATTTGTGCGGGTTGAAGAAGACGATTATGACAGCCGTTTCCTGCGCTGCGTGGAGCTGGTGCGGGAGATGATGGGGGAGCAAAGATAATCATCTTTATAAGATGTTGAGTGGGATTACTGATTCAAAAGTGTACTTAGCACTCCATTTTGGTGTACAATGTACCTGCCAGGGAGGGGTAATGGGTAAGGCGATAATATTTATAGAGACGCCAATGTTTACGCGTCAGATCAAGCAGATTGCAACCGATGATGAATTAAAGGAATTGCAAAAAGAACTCATCGGAACTCCCGATAAAGGTGATCTCATTCAGCAGACTGGTGGATTGCGTAAAGTCCGAATGGTTGCGGGTTCACAGGGAAAAAGTGGCAGTGTCAGAATAATTTACTTTCTGGCGACGGAAGAGATTATTTATTTGATTATGGCCTATCCGAAAAATGCCAAAGATAGTCTGACAGATACGGAAAAAGCTCAACTAAAGAAGTTGACGAAACTGCTCAAAGGCGAGATATAAAATGAGTTTTTTTGATGAGTTGAAAACCTCTCTGGAAGAGGCTGTCGAGATTAAACAAGGTTTAAAAGAACCTGCACGGGTGACCCGCTACGAAATTGCGGATGTTAAAGCTATTCGTGAGCAACTCAACGTTTCGCAAAGTGAGATGGCAAAAGCTCTGGGAACCAGTGTGGATACCATTAAAAGCTGGGAATCGAAGCGAAGAAATCCTACGGGATTGGCTGCAAAAGTACTTGCCACAATTAAAGAAAATCCTGCCTTTTTCCGGGAACTTGCCTCCCATTAATCATTTAACTAATACCGGATGCGATGCTGGCGCGCCGCATCCGGCATTTTACGCATTACTTCGCAATACGCTTGTACTTGATACGCTTCGGCTCCAGCGCGTCTGCGCCCAGCGTGCGTTTCTTGTACTCTTCGTACTCGGTAAAGTTACCTTCGAAGAACTCAACTTTACCTTCATCCTGGTAGTCCAGGATGTGCGTGGCGATACGGTCGAGGAACCAACGGTCGTGCGAGATAACCATCGCGCAGCCCGGGAACTCCAGCAGGGCGTTTTCCAGCGCACGCAGGGTTTCGATATCCAGGTCGTTGGTCGGTTCGTCGAGCAGCAGCATGTTGCCGCCAACTTGCAGCAGCTTCGCCAGATGCAGACGACCGCGCTCACCGCCGGAGAGTTCACCAACGCGTTTACCCTGATCAACCCCTTTAAAGTTAAAGCGGCCAACGTAGGCACGGCTTGGCATCTCGGTGTTGCCGATCTTCATGATATCCAGCCCGCCGGAAACTTCTTCCCAAACGGTTTTGCTGTTATCCATTGAGTCACGGAACTGATCAACCGATGCCAGTTTCACCGTTTCACCTAAAGTGATGGTGCCGCTGTCCGGCTGTTCCTGACCGGAGATCATACGGAACAGGGTCGATTTACCCGCACCGTTCGGACCGATGATCCCGACGATCGCTCCTTTCGGGATCGAGAAGCTCAGGTCATCAATCAGCAGACGATCGCCATAGGATTTACGCAGGTTGTTGACTTCCAGCACTTTATCGCCAAGACGCGGTCCCGGTGGAATAAACAGTTCGTTGGTTTCGTTACGTTTCTGATATTCGGTGCTGTTCAGCTCTTCAAAACGCGCCAGACGTGCTTTACCTTTCGACTGACGGCCTTTAGTCCCCTGACGTACCCACTCCAGCTCTTTCTCAATCGACTTACGACGCGCAGCTTCTTGTGAAGCTTCCTGCGCCAGACGTTGATCTTTCTGCTCCAGCCAGGAGGAGTAGTTACCTTCCCACGGAATACCTTCACCACGGTCCAGTTCGAGGATCCAGCCCGCCACGTTATCGAGGAAGTAACGGTCGTGGGTAATCGCCACAACGGTGCCTTCGAAGTCGTGCAGGAAGCGTTCCAGCCACGCCACGGATTCGGCATCCAGGTGGTTCGTCGGTTCGTCGAGCAGCAGCATGTCTGGTTTTTCCAGCAGCAGGCGGCACAACGCCACGCGACGACGCTCACCACCGGAGAGGTTAGCGATTTTCGCGTCCCAGTCCGGCAGACGCAGCGCATCCGCCGCACGCTCCAGCTGAACGTTCAGGTTGTGACCGTCGTGAGCCTGAATGATCTCTTCCAGACGGCCTTGTTCAGCGGCCAGCTTGTCAAAATCGGCATCCGGATCGGCGTACAGCGCATACACTTCATCTAGGCGTTTCAGGGCGTTAACCACTTCAGAAACCGCTTCTTCAATGGACTCACGCACGGTGTGTTCCGGGTTCAGCTGCGGTTCCTGCGGCAGATAACCAATCTTGATATCCGGTTGCGGACGCGCTTCGCCTTCGATGTCTTTATCAATGCCCGCCATAATGCGCAGCAGGGTGGACTTACCCGCGCCGTTCAGACCCAGGACACCAATTTTTGCCCCAGGGAAGAAACTCAGAGAGATGTTTTTCAAAATATGACGTTTCGGCGGAACAACTTTGCCGACACGATGCATGGTATAAACGAATTGAGCCACGTTGGACTTCGCCTCTATGTTTATCGTGATGATGAGTTTTCAAAGGCGAAGTGTAGCCTGTTTCCTTATCTAATCCCAGCCGGTCGATCACCCTCGCAGTATACTCGTCATACTTCAAGTTGCATGTGCTGCGCTTACGCTCGCTCACCCCAGTCACTTACTTCTGTAAGCTCCTGGGGACTCACTCACTTATCGCCTTCCTGCAACTCGAATTATTTAGAGTATAAAAGTAAAAAAGTGTCCGTAACGTGGCGTAAACGGCAATGACTGGTTAGCATAAATCTATTACGCGGCATGACGCTGCATTGATGTATTTACACTTAGAGGATGCGCTTGTGGAAAAAGCCAAACAAGTTACCTGGCGGCTGTTGGCTGCCGGTGTCTGTCTGCTGACGGTCAGCAGCGTGGCGCGAGCCGACTCACTGGATGAGCAGCGTAGCCGCTACGCCCAAATCAAGCAGGCCTGGGATAATCGACAAATGGATGTGGTCGAACAAATGATGCCTGGACTGAAGGATTATCCGCTTTATCCCTACCTGGAATACCGCCAGATCACCGATGACCTGATGAATCAACCGGCGGTGACGGTGACTAACTTTGTTCGCGCTAACCCCACGCTTCCTCCCGCTCGCACGCTGCAATCTCGTTTCGTCAATGAACTGGCGCGGCGTGAAGACTGGCGTGGCTTGTTAGCCTTTAGTCCGGAAAAGCCCGGAACTACCGAAGCGCAATGTAATTACTACTATGCGAAATGGAACACCGGGCAGAGTGAAGAAGCCTGGCAAGGGGCGAAAGAGCTGTGGCTAACCGGCAAGAGCCAGCCTAACGCCTGTGACAAGTTATTTAGCGTCTGGCGTGCGTCAGGTAAACAAGATCCGCTGGCGTATTTAGAGCGTATCCGTCTGGCGATGAAAGCGGGTAACACTGGACTCGTAACAGTGCTGGCAGGGCAGATGCCTGCCGATTACCAGACTATCGCCTCGGCAATCATTTCACTGGCGAACAACCCTAATACGGTACTGACCTTCGCGCGTACAACCGGAGCGACCGATTTTACCCGTCAAATGGCGGCGGTGGCGTTTGCCAGTGTGGCGCGGCAGGATGCTGAAAATGCACGGCTGATGATCCCGTCGCTTGCCCAGGCGCAGCAGCTTAATGAAGATCAGATTCAGGAGCTGCGCGATATCGTCGCCTGGCGTTTGATGGGCAATGATGTCACCGATGAGCAGGCGAAATGGCGCGATGACGCCATTATGCGTTCGCAATCTACTTCGCTTATTGAACGGCGCGTGCGAATGGCGCTTGGCACCGGCGATCGTCGCGGCCTGAATACCTGGCTGGCGCGTTTGCCGATGGAGGCGAAAGAGAAAGATGAATGGCGTTACTGGCAGGCGGATTTACTGCTGGAACGCGGACGTGAAGCTGAAGCAAAAGAGATTTTGCATCAACTCATGCAACAGCGTGGTTTCTACCCGATGGTTGCAGCACAACGCATCGGTGAAGAGTATGAGCTGAAGATTGATAAAGCGCCGCAGAATGTTGACAGCGCCCTGACTCAGGGGCCGGAGATGGCGCGCGTGCGCGAGTTGATGTACTGGAATCTCGATAATACCGCGCGTAGCGAGTGGGCCAATCTGGTGAAGAGCAAGTCAAAAACAGAGCAGGCGCAACTGGCTCGGTATGCTTTCAATAACCAATGGTGGGATCTTAGCGTTCAGGCAACGATCGCCGGGAAGCTTTGGGATCATCTGGAAGAGAGGTTCCCGCTGGCCTACAACGATCTTTTCAAACGTTACACCAGTGGGAAGGAGATCCCGCAAAGCTATGCGATGGCGATTGCCCGTCAGGAGAGCGCCTGGAATCCGAAAGTGAAATCACCGGTAGGGGCCAGCGGCCTGATGCAGATTATGCCGGGCACGGCGACCCATACGGTGAAGATGTTCTCTATTCCTGGTTATAGCAGCCCTGGGCAATTGCTGGATCCGGAAACGAACATCAACATTGGCACCAGTTACCTGCAATATGTTTATCAGCAGTTTGGCAATAACCGTATTTTCTCCTCAGCAGCTTATAACGCCGGACCTGGACGGGTGCGAACCTGGCTTGGCAACAGCGCCGGGCGTATCGACGCTGTGGCATTTGTCGAGAGTATTCCGTTCTCCGAGACGCGCGGTTATGTGAAGAACGTGCTGGCTTATGACGCTTACTACCGCTATTTCATGGGGGATAAACCGACGTTGATGAGCGCCACGGAATGGGGACGTCGTTACTGATCCGCACGTTTATGATATGCTATCGTACTCTTTAGCGAGTACAACCGGGGGAGGCATTTTGCTTCCCCCGCTAACAATGGCGACATATTATGGCCCAACAATCACCCTATTCAGCAGCGATGGCAGAACAGCGTCACCAGGAGTGGTTACGTTTTGTCGACCTGCTTAAGAATGCCTACCAAAACGATCTCCATTTACCGTTGTTAAACCTGATGCTGACGCCAGATGAGCGCGAAGCGTTGGGGACTCGCGTGCGTATTGTCGAAGAGCTGTTGCGCGGCGAAATGAGCCAGCGTGAGTTAAAAAATGAACTCGGCGCGGGCATCGCGACGATTACGCGTGGATCTAACAGCCTGAAAGCCGCGCCCGTGGAGCTGCGCCAGTGGCTGGAAGAGGTGTTGCTGAAAGATCACTGATACACCGCATTATGAAACGGACTCAGCGCCAGGATCACCGCCTGGTGATAGACGCTGGCGCGGGTAAGTTTCCCGGCGGTAAACACGCCGATCGCCCCTTCCTTACGACCAATCTCATCAATACCGGTATAACGTGACATCACGGGACCGAGCGCCTCGCCTTCACGCACTTTTTCCAGAATCACCGCAGGTAACGGCAAAGTTGCCGAACGCGCCTCGCCGCGCTGGCTGGCGTTTTCAATCACCACCCAACTGAAGGTGCTGTCGCCATCAATGCCTGCTTCAATCGCCACCCAAAAATCAGCCTCTGGATGTAAACGGCGGGCATTTGCTACCCGATTTCGTGCGCCAGCGCGCGTTTCCTCACTGCCAAAGGGTTGTTCCGGTACACCGCTCTCGACGGCAACGGATGCAATATGGCAGGATCCTTCGCCGAAGATCTCGTGAAATGCCTGCAGAATGGCCTGAATTTTAGCGGGATTGGTGGTCGCACAGACAACTTGGTGCATAATCAGCATTACTCAGAAAATTAACGTTACAGCAGTATACGGAAAAAAAGCATGTTACAGGTATACCTAGTCCGCCACGGTGAAACGCAGTGGAACGCCGAGCGACGTATTCAGGGCCAGTCTGACAGCCCGCTGACCGCCAAAGGTGAGCAACAGGCGATGCAGGTGGCAACCCGTGCCAAAGAGCTTGGCATTACGCATATCATCAGTAGCGATTTAGGACGGACCCGGCGCACGGCGGAAATCATCGCCCAGGCCTGCGGCTGTGACATCATCTTTGATTCTCGCCTGCGTGAATTAAATATGGGTGTACTGGAAACAAGAAATATCGATTCACTCACCGAAGAAGAAGAGAACTGGCGTCGGCAGCTGGTCAATGGCACCGTTGACGGGCGTATTCCTGAAGGCGAGTCAATGCAGGAGCTCAGCGATCGCGTCAATGCGGCACTGGAATCTTGCCGGGACTTACCGCAGGGAAGCCGACCGCTGCTGGTGAGCCATGGTATTGCACTGGGATGTCTGGTGAGTACGATTCTCGGATTACCAGCATGGGCAGAGCGCCGCTTACGTCTGCGTAACTGTTCTATTTCGCGCGTGGATTATCAGGAAAGCCTGTGGCTGGCGTCTGGCTGGGTCGTTGAAACCGCAGGGGACATCTCGCATCTGGACGCCCCTGCATTAGATGAGCTGCAGCGTTAACGACGGATCGGAATCAGTAGTTCACAGCGCAGATTAATTGGGCGATCTCCCGCTTTGGCATCTTCTGCCGGGTAGTATCGCTCAATATCCTGACCTTTACGGCGCGTCAGGTTGAGCATTGGCATGCACGTCCCGTATACCGTCAGGATAAACTCCTGCACGCCGGTTCCCAGACCTTCATAGGTAAACATCACATATTCGCCG
The DNA here is from genome assembly GCF_046486405.1 of Escherichia sp. WS338. Classification (NCBI taxonomy): domain Bacteria; kingdom Pseudomonadati; phylum Pseudomonadota; class Gammaproteobacteria; order Enterobacterales; family Enterobacteriaceae; genus Escherichia; species Escherichia sp. WS338. The sequence continues at coordinate 28,027 of NZ_JBJQLL010000007.1, forward strand.
CCCTGCAGCATCACCGGATGCCCCGTCAGTACATAGCCATCTGCCTGATCCTGGGCTAACGCGGTGGTATAGAATACTTCTTGTTCGTCGTCTTTATCCTGACTCGGACGCGTTTCATTCAGGCCGTAGAGCACCGGCGGAATGGTCGGCGCGTTGCCGAGAAAATCGTGCCAGAACTGATAACGCATTTCATGGCGGAAATCAGAGATTTGCTCCAGCGAACAGGAGTAGCTCTGGGTAACACCAATCAGCGGCGTATCTTCCAGGGTGACAAATTTGTGCTCTGGCATAGTGAATTCACCCAGACGTAGCGGCGGGCGAATACCAAAGGCGCTCCATTCAGGAGAACGGCGGTAAAGTGCAGGAGTCTGGGCAAACTGCTTCTTGAATGCGCGGGTAAATGTCTGTTGAGAGTCGAAGCGGTATTGCAGCGCGATGTCCAGAATCGGACGCGCAGTCAGGCGTAGTGCGACCGCCGATTTCGACAAACGACGAGCACGAATATACGCGCCAATAGCATGGCCAGTGACATCTTTAAACATTCTCTGTAAGTGCCACTTGGAATAACCTGCTTTCGCCGCTACATTGTCGAGCGACAGGGGCTGATCCAGATGACCTTCCAGCCAGATTAAAAGGTCGCGAATAATGCCGGCCTGATCCATAAAATATCCTCATCCTTTCAACAACGAGCACCTGACATCAGGTAATTGGATAATAGCATTTTTTGCTGTTTTAGCATTCAGTGTTTTTTTCTTAGTAGAGTATGTTTTAGGACTTGACGGAAATAAAAGTATTGAGATTTTGTTCTTAATCAATATGTTATTTACCGTGACGAACTAATTGCTCGTGTAATAGATAAAAATGGTAACAATATGAAATACAAGCATTTGATCCTGTTTTTAAGCCTGATAATGCTGGGGCCATTGGCTCATGCAGAAGAGATTGGTTCGGTCGACACCGTATTTAAAATGATCGGCCCGGATCACAAAATTGTTGTGGAAGCCTTTGATGATCCCGATGTGAAAAATGTCACCTGTTATGTGAGCCGGGCGAAAACCGGTGGTATTAAAGGGGGATTGGGTCTGGCGGAAGATACCTCCGATGCGGCCATTTCTTGTCAGCAAGTCGGGCCGATTGAACTGTCGGATCGTATTAAAAACGGCAAAGCTCAGGGCGAGGTAGTATTCAAAAAACGCACGTCCCTGGTCTTTAAGTCGTTACAGGTCGTGCGCTTTTATGACGCCAAACGCAACGCGCTCGCTTATCTGGCTTACTCCGACAAAGTTGTAGAAGGTTCGCCGAAAAACGCGATTAGCGCGGTTCCTGTCATGCCGTGGCGGCAATAACAGAGGCGATTTATGCAACGGGAAACGGTCTGGTTAGTGGAAGATGAGCAAGGGATAGCCGACACGCTGGTCTACATGTTGCAGCAGGAAGGTTTTGCCGTCGAGGTCTTTGAGCGAGGCTTGCCGGTGCTGGATAAAGCTCGTCAGCAGGTTCCCGATGTCATGATTCTCGACGTTGGTTTGCCTGATATCAGTGGCTTTGAATTGTGCCGCCAGTTACTGGCGCTCCATCCGGCGTTACCTGTACTGTTCCTGACGGCCCGAAGTGAAGAGGTCGATCGCCTGCTTGGGCTGGAAATTGGCGCTGACGACTATGTGGCTAAACCGTTTTCACCCCGCGAAGTGTGCGCCAGGGTGCGCACCTTACTGCGTCGGGTGAAGAAGTTCTCGACGCCGTCTCCCGTCATCCGTATTGGACATTTTGAATTGAATGAACCCGCGGCGCAGATCAGCTGGTTTGACACGCCATTAGCGCTGACGCGGTATGAGTTTTTATTGTTGAAGACGTTACTCAAGTCACCGGGCCGCGTCTGGTCCCGCCAGCAACTGATGGATAGCGTATGGGAAGATGCGCAGGACACCTACGATCGCACCGTCGATACCCACATTAAAACGCTGCGTGCCAAGCTGCGCGCCATCAACCCCGATCTTTCACCGATTAATACTCATCGCGGCATGGGATATAGCCTGAGGGGCCTGTAATGCGTATCGGCATGCGGTTGTTGCTGGGCTATTTTTTACTGGTGGCGGTGGCAGCCTGGTTCGTACTGGCCATTTTTGTCAAAGAAGTTAAACCGGGCGTGCGAAGAGCAACGGAGGGGACGTTGATCGACACCGCAACGTTGCTGGCGGAGCTGGCGCGTCCCGATTTGCTCTCTGGGGACCCAACGCATGGGCAACTGGCGCAGGCGTTTAATCAGCTACAACATCGCCCGTTTCGCGCCAATATCGGTGGCATTAACAAAGTGCGCAATGAATATCATGTCTATATGACCGATGCGCAGGGCAAAGTATTGTTCGATTCGGCAAATAAAGCCGTTGGACAGGATTATTCGCGCTGGAATGACGTCTGGCTAACGTTGCGTGGTCAGTATGGTGCGCGCAGCACGTTGCAAAATCCTGCCGATCCCGAAAGTTCTGTGATGTATGTTGCCGCGCCGATTATGGACGGCTCGCGGCTTATTGGCGTTTTGAGCGTAGGCAAACCGAACGCGGCGATGGCTCCGGTCATTAAGCGCAGCGAGCGGCGAATTTTATGGGCCAGCGCCATTTTGTTGGGGATTGCACTGGTGATTGGCGCAGGCATGGTTTGGTGGATCAACCGCTCCATTGCCCGGCTCACTCGCTATGCTGATTCCGTCACTGACAATAAGCCCGTTCCTCTTCCTGAACTCGGCAGTAGCGAGCTGCGTAAGCTTGCGCAGGCGCTGGAAAGTATGCGCGTGAAGCTGGAGGGGAAAAACTATATTGAGCAATATATTTATGCGTTAACTCATGAGCTAAAAAGCCCACTGGCGGCGATTCGTGGCGCGGCGGAAATTTTACGCGAAGGTCCGCCGCCGGAAGTGGTGGCTCGTTTTACTGACAACATTCTGACGCAAAATGCGCGTATGCAGGCATTGGTAGAAACGTTACTACGCCAGGCAAGACTGGAGAATCGTCAGGAAGTCGTTCTGACTGCTGTTGATGTGGCGGCATTATTCCGCCGCGTCAGCGAAGCGCGCACCGTGCAGTTGGCAGAAAAAAAAATCACTCTGCATGTTACGCCCACCGAGGTTAACGTTGCTGCTGAACCGGCGTTACTGGAGCAGGCGCTGGGAAATTTACTGGATAACGCCATCGATTTTACTCCCGAGAGCGGTCGCATAACGCTAAGCGCCGAAGTGGATCAGGAATACGTCACCCTTAAGGTGCTGGATACCGGTAGTGGTATTCCTGACTACGCGCTGTCACGTATTTTTGAACGCTTTTACTCTTTGCCGCGTGCAAATGGGCAAAAAAGCAGCGGTCTGGGGTTGGCGTTTGTCAGTGAGGTCGCCCGTTTGTTTAACGGCGAAGTCACGCTGCGCAACGTGCAGGAAGGTGGCGTGCTGGCCTCGCTTCGACTTCACCGTCACTTCACATAGCTTCAAATTCTTCCCACATAGTCTTCGTATCCTGCTGCCATTGCAAAGGAGAAGACTATGTTGAAATCCCCCCTGTTCTGGAAAATGACTAGCCTGTTTGGTGCAGTATTGCTGTTGTTGATTCCGATAATGCTGATTCGGCAGGTGATTGTCGAACGTGCTGATTACCGTAGCGATGTGGAAGATGCGATTCGCCAAAGTACCAGCGGGCCGCAAAAACTCGTTGGGCCGCTCATCGCTATTCCTGTGACCGAGCTTTATACGGTGCAGGAAGAGGATAAAACCGTGGAGCGGAAACGAAGTTTTATCCATTTTTGGTTACCTGAGTCATTGATGGTTGATGGCAATCAGAACGTGGAAGAACGCAAGATAGGGATTTATACCGGTCAGGTCTGGCACAGTGATTTAACGCTAAAAGCCGATTTCGATGTTTCGCGTCTTAGCGAACTCAACGCGCCAAATATCACCTTAGGCAAGCCATTTATTGTGATTAGCGTCGGGGATGCGCGTGGTATTGGTGTGGTGAAAGCGCCTGAAGTTAACGGAACGGCGCTGACCATTGAACCCGGCACCGGGTTAGAGCAAGGCGGGCAGGGCGTGCATATCCCTTTACCCGAAGGGGACTGGCAGAAGCAGAACCTGAAGCTGAATATGGCACTGAATTTAAGCGGTACCGGCGATCTTTCTGTGGTGCCTGGCGGGCGTAATAGCGAAATGACCTTAACCAGCAACTGGCCGCATCCCAGTTTTTTAGGTGATTTTCTACCAGCCAAACGGGAAGTTAGTGAGTCAGGTTTTCAGGCGCAATGGCAAAGCAGCTGGTTTGCTAATAATCTCGGTGAGCGTTTTGCTTCAGGCAATGATACCGGCTGGGAAAACTTCCCGGCGTTTAGCGTCGCAGTAACGACGCCAGCCGATCAATACCAATTAACTGACCGGGCGACTAAGTACGCCATTCTGCTGATTGCACTGACTTTTATGGCGTTCTTTGTTTTTGAAACGCTCACCGCGCAACGTTTACACCCAATGCAATATTTGCTGGTGGGGCTTTCATTGGTGATGTTTTATTTGCTCTTGCTGGCGCTTTCTGAACATACCGGTTTTACCGTGGCATGGATAATCGCCAGTCTGATTGGGGCGATAATGAACGGTATTTATTTGCAGGCGGTATTGAAAGGTTGGTGCAACAGCATGTTGTTTACCCTCGCGCTGTTGTTGCTGGATGGTGTGATGTGGGGACTGCTCAACTCTGCCGATAGCGCGCTGTTGTTGGGAACCAGTGTGCTGGTGGTGGCGCTGGCTGGCATGATGTTTGTGACCCGTAATATCGACTGGTATGCGTTTTCACTGCCGAAAATGAAAGCCAGTAAAGACGTTACAATGGACGATGAATTACGTATCTGGAAATAAGGTTGAAAAATAAAAACGGCGCTAAAAAGCGCCGTTTTTTTGACGGTGGTAAAGCCGATTAATCTTCCAGATCACCGCAGAAGCGATAACCTTCACCGTGAATGGTGGCGATGATTTCCGGCGTATCCGGCGTAGATTCGAAATGTTTACGAATACGGCGGATCGTCACGTCTACAGTACGGTCGTGCGGTTTCAGCTCACGGCCGGTCATTTTCTTCAGCAGTTCAGCACGGGACTGAATTTTGCCTGGGTTTTCACAGAAGTGAAGCATGGCGCGGAACTCGCTGCGCGGCAGCTTGTACTGCTCGCCATCAGGGCCGATCAACGAACGGCTGTTGATGTCCAGTTCCCAACCATTGAACTTGTAGCTTTCAACGCTACGACGTTCTTCGCTGACAGTACCTAGATTCATGGTACGGGACAGCAGGTTGCGTGCACGAATCGTCAGTTCACGCGGGTTGAACGGTTTGGTGATGTAGTCATCTGCACCGATTTCGAGGCCGAGAATTTTATCGACTTCGTTGTCACGGCCAGTCAGGAACATCAACGCAACATTCGCCTGCTCGCGCAGTTCACGCGCTAACAGAAGACCGTTCTTACCCGGCAGATTGATATCCATGATCACCAGGTTGATGTCATATTCAGAGAGGATCTGATGCATTTCCGCGCCATCTGTCGCTTCGAAAACATCATAGCCTTCCGCTTCGAAAATACTTTTCAACGTGTTGCGTGTTACCAACTCGTCTTCAACGATAAGAATGTGCGGGGTCTGCATGTTTGCTACCTAAATTGCCAACTAAATCGAAACAGGAAGTACAAAAGTCCCTGACCTGCCTGATGCATGCTGCAAATTAACATGATCGGCGTAACATGACTAAAGTACGTAATTGCGTTCTTGATGCACTTTCCATCAACGTCAACAACATCATTAGCTTGGTCGTGGGTACTTTCCCTCAGGACCCGACAGTGTCAAAAACGGCTGTCATCCTAACCATTTTAACAGCAACATAACAGGCTAAGAGGGGCCGGACACCCAATAAAACTACGCTTCGTTGACATATATCAAGTTCAATTGTAGCACGTTAACAGTTTGATGAAATCATCGTATCTAAATGCTAGCTTTCGTCACATTATTTTAATAATCCAACTAGTTGCATCATACAACTAATAAACGTGGTGAATCCAATTGTGGAGATTTATTTTTTATAAAATTATCCTAAGTAAACAGAAGGATATATAGCATTTTTTAACAATTCAACCGTTAGTACAGTCAGGAAATAGTTTAGCCTTTTTTAAGCTAAGTAAAGGGCTTTTTCTGCGACTTACGTTAAGAGTTTGTAAATTTGCACCGCGTAATAAGTTGACAGTGATCACCCGGTTCGCGGTTATTTGATCAAGAAGAGTGGCAATATGCGTATAACGATTATTCTGGTCGCACCCGCCAGAGCAGAAAATATTGGGGCAGCGGCGCGGGCAATGAAAACGATGGGTTTTAGCGAACTGCGGATTGTTGATAGTCAGGCACACCTGGAGCCAGCCGCCCGTTGGGTCGCACATGGATCTGGTGATATTATTGATAATATTAAAGTTTTCAAGACACTAGCTGAATCGTTACACGATGTCGATTTCACTGTTGCCACCACTGCGCGCAGTCGGGCGAAATATCATTACTACGCTACGCCAGTAGAACTGGTGCCGCTGTTAGAGGAAAAATCTTCATGGATGAGCCATGCCGCTCTGGTGTTTGGTCGCGAAGATTCCGGGCTGACTAACGAAGAGTTAGCGTTGGCTGACGTTCTTACTGGTGTGCCGATGGTGGCGGATTATCCTTCGCTCAATCTGGGGCAGGCGGTGATGGTCTATTGCTATCAATTAGCAACATTAATACAACAACCGGCGAAAAGTGACACAACGGCAGACCAACATCAACTGCAAGCTTTACGCGAACGAGCCATGGTATTGCTGACGACTCTGGCAGTGGCAGATGACATAAAACTGGTCGACTGGTTACAACAACGCCTGGGGCTTTTAGAGCAACGAGACACGGCAATGTTGCACCGTTTGCTGCATGATATTGAAAAAAATATCACCAAATAAAAAACGCCTTAGTAAGTATTTTTCAGCTTTTCATTCTGACTGCAACGGGCAATATGTCTCTGTGTGGATTAAAAAAAGAGTGTCTGATAGCAGCTTCTGAACTGGTTACCTGCCGTGAGTAAATTAAAATTTTATTGACTTAGGTCACTAAATACTTTAACCAATATAGGCATAGCGCACAGACAGATAAAAATTACAGAGTACACAACATCCATGAAACGCATTAGCACCACCATTACCACCACCATCACCATTACCACAGGTAACGGTGCGGGCTGACGCGTACAGGAAACACAGAAAAAAGCCCGCACCTGACAGTGCGGGCTTTTTTTTCGACCAAAGGTAACGAGGTAACAACCATGCGAGTGTTGAAGTTCGGCGGTACATCAGTGGCAAATGCAGAACGTTTTCTGCGGGTTGCCGATATTCTGGAAAGCAATGCCAGGCAGGGGCAGGTGGCCACCGTCCTCTCTGCCCCCGCCAAAATCACCAACCACCTGGTGGCGATGATTGAAAAAACCATTAGCGGCCAGGATGCTTTACCCAATATCAGCGATGCCGAACGTATTTTTGCCGAACTTTTGACGGGACTCGCCGCCGCCCAGCCGGGGTTCCCGCTGGCGCAATTGAAAACTTTCGTCGATCAGGAATTTGCCCAAATAAAACATGTCCTGCATGGCATTAGTTTGTTGGGGCAGTGCCCGGATAGCATCAACGCTGCGCTGATTTGCCGTGGCGAGAAAATGTCGATCGCCATTATGGCCGGCGTATTAGAAGCGCGCGGTCACAACGTTACCGTTATCGATCCGGTCGAAAAACTGCTGGCAGTGGGGCATTACCTCGAATCTACCGTCGATATTGCTGAGTCCACCCGCCGTATTGCGGCAAGTCGTATTCCGGCTGATCACATGGTGCTGATGGCAGGTTTCACCGCCGGTAATGAAAAAGGCGAACTGGTGGTGCTTGGACGCAACGGTTCCGACTACTCTGCTGCGGTGCTGGCTGCCTGTTTACGCGCCGATTGTTGCGAGATTTGGACGGACGTTGACGGGGTCTATACCTGCGACCCGCGTCAGGTGCCCGATGCGAGGTTGTTGAAGTCGATGTCCTACCAGGAAGCGATGGAGCTTTCCTACTTCGGCGCTAAAGTTCTTCACCCCCGCACCATTACCCCCATCGCCCAGTTCCAGATCCCTTGCCTGATTAAAAATACCGGAAATCCTCAAGCACCAGGTACGCTCATTGGTGCCAGCCGTGATGAAGACGAATTACCGGTCAAGGGCATTTCCAATCTGAATAATATGGCAATGTTCAGTGTTTCCGGCCCGGGGATGAAAGGAATGGTCGGCATGGCGGCGCGCGTCTTTGCAGCGATGTCACGCGCCCGTATTTCCGTGGTGCTGATTACGCAATCATCTTCCGAATACAGCATCAGTTTCTGCGTTCCACAAAGCGACTGTGTGCGAGCTGAACGGGCAATGCAGGAAGAGTTCTACCTGGAACTGAAAGAAGGCTTACTGGAGCCGCTGGCGGTGACGGAACGGCTGGCCATTATCTCGGTGGTAGGTGATGGTATGCGCACCTTGCGTGGGATCTCGGCGAAATTCTTTGCCGCGCTGGCCCGCGCCAATATCAACATTGTCGCCATTGCTCAGGGATCTTCTGAACGCTCAATCTCTGTCGTGGTAAATAACGATGATGCGACCACTGGCGTGCGCGTTACTCATCAGATGCTGTTCAATACCGATCAGGTTATCGAAGTGTTTGTGATTGGCGTCGGTGGCGTTGGCGGTGCGCTGCTGGAGCAACTGAAGCGTCAGCAAAGCTGGCTGAAGAATAAACATATCGACTTACGTGTCTGCGGTGTTGCCAACTCGAAGGCTCTGCTCACCAATGTACATGGCCTTAATCTGGAAAACTGGCAGGAAGAACTGGCGCAAGCCAAAGAGCCGTTTAATCTCGGGCGCTTAATTCGCCTCGTGAAAGAATATCATCTGCTGAACCCGGTCATTGTTGACTGCACCTCCAGCCAGGCAGTGGCGGATCAATATGCCGACTTCCTGCGCGAAGGTTTCCACGTTGTTACGCCGAACAAAAAGGCCAACACCTCGTCGATGGATTACTACCATTTGTTGCGTCATGCGGCGGAAAAATCGCGGCGTAAATTCCTCTATGACACTAACGTTGGGGCTGGATTACCGGTTATTGAGAACCTGCAAAATCTGCTCAATGCAGGTGATGAATTGATGAAGTTCTCCGGCATTCTTTCAGGTTCGCTTTCTTATATCTTCGGCAAGTTAGACGAAGGCATGAGTTTCTCCGAGGCGACCACGCTGGCGCGGGAAATGGGTTATACCGAACCGGACCCGCGAGATGATCTTTCTGGTATGGATGTGGCGCGTAAACTATTGATTCTCGCTCGTGAAACGGGACGTGAACTGGAGCTGGCGGATATTGAAATTGAACCTGTGCTGCCCACTGAGTTTAACGCCGAGGGTGATGTTGCCGCTTTTATGGCGAATCTGTCACAGCTCGACGATCTCTTTGCCGCGCGCGTGGCGAAGGCCCGTGATGAAGGAAAAGTTTTGCGCTATGTTGGCAATATTGATGAAGATGGCGTCTGCCGCGTGAAGATTGCCGAAGTGGATGGTAATGATCCGCTGTTCAAAGTGAAAAATGGCGAAAACGCTCTGGCCTTCTATAGCCACTATTATCAGCCGCTGCCGTTGGTGCTGCGCGGATATGGTGCGGGCAATGACGTTACAGCTGCTGGTGTCTTTGCCGATCTGCTACGTACCCTCTCATGGAAGTTAGGAGTCTGACATGGTTAAAGTTTATGCCCCGGCTTCCAGTGCCAATATGAGCGTCGGGTTTGATGTGCTCGGGGCGGCGGTGACACCCGTTGATGGTGCATTGCTCGGAGATGTAGTCACGGTTGAGGCGGCAGAGACATTCAGTCTCAATAACCTCGGACGCTTTGCCGATAAGCTGCCGTCAGAACCTCGGGAAAATATCGTTTATCAGTGCTGGGAGCGTTTTTGCCAGGAACTGGGTAAGCAAATTCCAGTGGCGATGACCCTGGAAAAGAATATGCCGATCGGTTCGGGCTTAGGCTCCAGTGCCTGTTCGGTGGTCGCGGCGCTGATGGCGATGAATGAACACTGCGGCAAGCCGCTTAATGACACTCGTTTGCTGGCTTTGATGGGCGAGCTGGAAGGCCGTATCTCCGGCAGCATTCATTACGACAACGTGGCACCGTGTTTTCTCGGTGGTATGCAGTTGATGATCGAAGAAAACGACATCATCAGCCAGCAAGTGCCAGGGTTTGATGAGTGGCTGTGGGTGCTGGCGTATCCGGGGATTAAAGTCTCGACGGCAGAAGCCCGGGCTATTTTACCAGCGCAGTATCGCCGCCAGGATTGCATTGCGCACGGGCGACATCTGGCAGGCTTTATTCACGCCTGCTATTCCCGTCAGCCTGAGCTTGCCGCGAAGCTGATGAAAGATGTTATCGCTGAACCCTACCGTGAACGGTTACTGCCAGGCTTCCGGCAGGCGCGGCAGGCGGTCGCGGAAATCGGCGCGGTAGCGAGCGGTATCTCCGGCTCCGGCCCGACTTTGTTCGCTCTGTGTGACAAGCCGGATACCGCCCAGCGCGTTGCCGACTGGTTGGGTAAGAACTACCTGCAAAATCAGGAAGGTTTTGTTCATATTTGCCGGCTGGATACGGCGGGCGCACGAGTACTGGAAAACTAAATGAAACTCTACAATCTGAAAGATCACAATGAGCAGGTCAGCTTTGCGCAAGCCGTAACCCAGGGGTTGGGCAAAAATCAGGGGCTGTTTTTCCCGCACGACCTGCCGGAATTCAGCCTGACTGAAATTGATGAGATGCTGAAGCTGGATTTTGTCACCCGCAGTGCGAAGATCCTCTCGGCGTTTATTGGTGATGAAATCCCGCAGGAAATCCTGGAAGAGCGCGTACGCGCGGCGTTTGCCTTCCCGGCTCCGGTCGCCAATGTTGAAAGCGATGTCGGTTGTCTGGAGTTGTTTCACGGGCCAACGCTGGCATTTAAAGATTTCGGCGGTCGCTTTATGGCACAAATGCTGACCCATATTGCGGGCGATAAGCCAGTGACCATTCTGACCGCGACCTCCGGTGATACCGGAGCGGCAGTGGCTCATGCTTTCTACGGTTTGCCGAATGTGAAAGTGGTTATCCTCTATCCACGAGGCAAAATCAGTCCACTGCAAGAAAAACTGTTCTGTACATTGGGCGGCAATATTGAAACTGTTGCCATCGACGGCGATTTCGATGCCTGTCAGGCGCTGGTGAAGCAGGCGTTTGATGATGAAGAACTGAAAGTGGCGCTGGGGCTAAACTCAGCTAACTCGATTAACATCAGCCGTTTGCTGGCGCAGATTTGCTACTACTTTGAAGCTGTTGCGCAGCTGCCGCAGGAAGCGCGCAACCAGCTGGTTGTCTCGGTGCCAAGCGGAAACTTCGGCGATTTGACGGCGGGTCTGCTGGCGAAGTCACTCGGTCTGCCGGTGAAACGTTTTATTGCTGCGACCAACGTGAACGATACCGTGCCACGTTTCCTGCACGACGGTCAGTGGTCACCCAAAGCGACTCAGGCGACGTTATCCAATGCGATGGATGTTAGCCAGCCAAACAACTGGCCGCGTGTGGAAGAGTTGTTCCGCCGCAAAATCTGGCAACTGAAAGAGCTGGGGTATGCAGCCGTGGATGATGAAACCACGCAACAGACAATGCGTGAGTTAAAAGAACTGGGCTATACCTCGGAGCCGCACGCTGCCGTAGCTTATCGTGCGCTGCGTGACCAGTTGAATCCAGGCGAATATGGCTTGTTCCTCGGCACCGCGCATCCGGCGAAATTTAAAGAGAGCGTGGAAGCGATTCTCGGTGAAACGTTGGATCTGCCAAAAGAGCTGGCAGAACGTGCTGATTTACCCTTGCTTTCGCATAACCTGCCCGCCGATTTTGCTGCGTTGCGTAAATTGATGATGAATCATCAGTAACGTCTATTCATTATCTCAATCAGGCCGGGTTTGCTTTTATGCAGCCCGGCTTTTTTATGAAGAAAATATGGAGAAAAACGACAGGGAAAAAGGAGAAATTCTCAATAAATGCGGTAACTTAGAGATTAGGATTGCGGAGAATAACAACTGCCGTTCTCATCGCGTAATCTCCGGATATCGACCCATAACGGGCAATGATAAAAGGAGTAACCTGTGAAAAAGATGCAATCTATCGTACTCGCACTTTCCCTAGTTCTGGTCGCTCCCATGGCAGCGCAGGCTGCGGAAATTACGCTAGTCCCGTCAGTAAAATTACAGATAGGCGATCGTGATAATCGTGGCTATTACTGGGATGGCGGTCACTGGCGCGACCACGGCTGGTGGAAACAACATTATGAATGGCGAGGCAATCGCTGGCACCCACACGGACCGCCGCCACCGCCGCGCCACCATAAGAAAGCTCCTCATGATCATCACGGCGGTCATGGTCCAGGCAAACATCACCGCTAAATGACAAATGCCGGGTAACAATCCGGCATTCAGCGCCTGATGCGACGCTGGCGCGTCTTATCAGGCCTACGTTAATTCTGCAATATATTGAATCTGCATGCTTTTGTAGGCCGGATAAGGCGTTCACGCCGCATCCGGCATTGGCTACAAACTTAACGCTGCTCGTAGCGTTTAAACACCAGTTCGCCGTTGCTGGAGGAAGCTTCATCAAAGAAGTAACCTTCGCTATTAAAACCAGTCAGTTGCTCTGGTTTGGTCAGCCGATTTTCAATAATGAAACGACTCATCAGACCGCGTGCTTTCTTAGCGTAGAAGCTGATGATCTTAAATTTGCCGTTCTTCTCATCGAGGAACACCGGCTTGATAATCTCGGCATTCAATTTCTTCGGCTTCACCGATTTAAAATACTCATCTGACGCCAGATTAATCACCACATTATCGCCTTGTGCTGCGAGCGCCTCGTTCAGCTTGTTGGTGATGATATCTCCCCAGAATTGATACAGATCTTTCCCTCGGGCATTCTCAAGACGGATCCCCATTTCCAGACGATAAGGCTGCATTAAATCGAGCGGGCGCAGTACGCCATACAAGCCGGAAAGCATTCGCAAATGCTGTTGGGCAAAATCGAAATCGTCTTCGCTGAAGGTTTCGGCCTGCAAGCCAGTATAGACATCACCTTTAAATGCCAGAATCGCTTGTCGGGCATTCTCTGGCGTGAAATCTGGCTGCCAGTCATGAAAGCGAGCGGCGTTGATACCCGCCAGTTTGTCGCTGATGCGCATCAGCGTGCTAATCTGCGGAGGCGTCAGTTTCCGCGCTTCATGGATCAACTGCTGGGAATTGTCTAACAGCTCCGGCAGCGTATAGCGCGTGGTGGGCAACGGGCTTTGGTAATCGAGCGTTTTCGCAGGTGAAATAAGAATCAGCATATCCAGTCCTTGCAGGAAATTTATGCCGACTTTAGCAAAAAAAGAGAATGAGTTGATCGATAGTTGTGATTACTCCTGCGAAACATCATCCCACGCGTCCGGAGAAAGCTGGCGACTGATATCCGGATAACGCAACGGATCAAACACCGGGCGCACGCCGAGTTTACGCTGGCGTAGATAATCACTGGCAATGGTATGAACCACAGGCGAGAGCAGTAAAATGGCGGTCAAATTGGTAATAGCCATGCAGGCCATTATGATATCTGCCAGTTGCCACATCAGCGGAAGACTTAGCAAGGTGCCGCCGATGACCGTTGCGAAGGTGCAGATTCGCAGACACCAGATCGCTTTAGGGTTGTTCAGGCGTAAGAAGAAGAGATTGTTTTCGGCATAAATGTAGTTGGCAACGATGGAGCTGAAGGCAAACAGAATAACCACGAGGGTAACAAACTCCGCACCCCAGGAGCCCATTAGCACCCGCATCGCCTTCTGGATAAGCTGAATACCTTCCAGCGGCATGTAGGTTGTGCCGTTACCCGCCAGTAATATCAGCATGGCGCTTGCCGTACAGATGACCAGGGTGTCGATAAAAATGCCAATCATCTGGACAATCCCTTGCGCTGCGGGATGCGGAGGCCAGGACGCAGCTGCCGCTGCCGCGTTTGGCGTCGACCCCATTCCCGCCTCATTGGAAAACATACTGCGCTGAAAACCGTTAGTAATCGCCTGGCTTAAGGTATATCCCGCCGCGCCGCCTGCCGCTTCCTGCCAGCCAAAAGCACTCTCAAAAATAGACCAAATGACGTGGGGAAGTTGCCCGATATTCATTACGCAAATTACCAGGCTGGTCAGTACCCAGATTATCGCCATCAACGGGACAAACCCCTGCATGAGCCGGGCGACGCCATAAAGACCGCGAGTGATTGCCAGCAGAGCAAAGACAGCAAGAATAATGCCTGTCACCAGCGGGGGAAAATCAAAAGAAAAACTCAGGGCTCGGGCAACGGCGTTCGCCTGAACTCCGCTGAAAATTATGCCGTAGGCGATGAGCAAAAAGAGGGCGAACAGAACGCCCATCCAGCGCATCCCCAGCCCGCGCGCCATATACCATGCCGGTCCGCCACGAAACTGCCCATTAACGTCACGTTCTTTATAAAGTTGTGCAAGGGAACATTCGGCAAACGAGGTCGCCATGCCGATAAACGCGGCAACCCACATCCAGAAGACGGCACCTGGTCCACCGGCGGTAATAGCCAGCGCAACGCCAGCCAGGTTGCCGCTACCCACGCGCGCCGCAAGACTGGTACACAATGACTGAAATGAGGTTAAACCGCCTGGCTGTGGATGAATGCTATTTTTAAGACTTTTGCCAAACTGGCGGATGTAGCGAAACTGCACAAATCCGGTACGAAAAGTGAACCAACAACCTGCGCCGAAGAGCAGGTAAATCATTACCGATCCCCAAAGGACGCTGTTAATAAAGGAGAAAAAATCTGGCATGCATATCCCTCTTATTGCCGGTCGCGATGACTTTCCTGTGTAAACGTTACCAATTGTTTAAGAAGTATATACGCTACGAGGTACTTGATAACTTCTGCGTAGCATACATGAGGTTTTGTATAAAAATGGCGGGCGATATCAACGCAGTGTCAGAAATCCGAAACAGTCTCGCCTGGCGATAACCGTCTTGTCGGCGGTTGCGCTGACGTTGCGTCGTGATATCATCAGGGCAGACCGGTTACATCCCCCTAACAAGCTGTTTAAAGAGAAATACTATCATGACGGACAAATTGACCTCCCTTCGTCAGTACACCACCGTAGTGGCCGACACTGGGGACATCGCGGCAATGAAGCTGTATCAACCGCAGGATGCCACAACCAACCCTTCTCTCATTCTTAACGCAGCGCAGATTCCGGAATACCGTAAGTTGATTGATGATGCTGTCGCCTGGGCGAAACAGCAGAGCAACGATCGCGCGCAGCAGATCGTGGACGCGACCGACAAACTGGCAGTAAATATTGGTCTGGAAATCCTGAAACTGGTTCCGGGCCGTATCTCAACTGAAGTTGATGCGCGTCTTTCCTATGACACCGAAGCGTCAATTGCGAAAGCAAAACGCCTGATCAAACTCTACAACGATGCAGGGATTAGCAACGATCGTATTCTGATCAAACTGGCTTCTACCTGGCAGGGTATCCGTGCTGCAGAACAGCTGGAAAAAGAAGGCATCAACTGTAACCTGACCCTGCTGTTCTCCTTCGCTCAGGCTCGTGCTTGTGCGGAAGCGGGCGTGTTCCTGATCTCGCCGTTTGTTGGCCGTATTCTTGACTGGTACAAAGCGAATACCGATAAGAAAGAGTACGCTCCGGCAGAAGATCCAGGCGTGGTTTCTGTATCTGAAATCTACCAGTACTACAAAGAGCACGGTTATGAAACCGTGGTTATGGGCGCAAGCTTCCGTAACATCGGCGAAATTCTGGAACTGGCAGGCTGCGACCGTCTGACCATCGCACCGGCACTGCTGAAAGAGCTGGCTGAGAGCGAAGGGGCTATCGAACGTAAACTGTCTTACACCGGCGAAGTGAAAGCGCGTCCGGCGCGTATCACTGAGTCCGAGTTCCTGTGGCAGCATAACCAGGATCCAATGGCAGTAGATAAACTGGCGGAAGGTATCCGTAAGTTTGCTGTTGACCAGGAAAAACTGGAAAAAATGATCGGCGATCTGCTGTAATCATTCTTAGCGTGACCGGGAAGTCGGTCACGCTACCTCTTCTGAAGCCTGTCTGTCACTCCCTTCGCAGTGTATCATTCTGTTTAACGAGACTGTTTAAACGGAAAAATCTTGATGAATACTTTACGTATTGGCTTAGTTTCCATCTCTGATCGCGCATCCAGCGGCGTTTATCAGGATAAAGGCATCCCTGCGCTGGAAGAATGGCTGACATCGGCGCTAACCACGCCGTTTGAACTGGAAACCCGCTTAATCCCCGATGAGCAGGCGATCATCGAGCAAACGTTGTGTGAGCTGGTGGATGAAATGAGTTGCCATCTGGTGCTCACCACGGGCGGAACTGGCCCGGCGCGTCGTGACGTAACGCCCGATGCGACGCTGGCAGTAGCGGACCGCGAGATGCCTGGCTTTGGTGAACAGATGCGCCAGATCAGCCTGCATTTTGTACCAACTGCGATCCTTTCGCGTCAGGTGGGCGTGATTCGCAAACAGGCGCTGATCCTTAACTTACCCGGTCAGCCGAAGTCGATTAAAGAGACGCTGGAAGGCGTGAAGGACGCTGCGGGTAACGTTGTGGTGCATGGTATTTTTGCCAGCGTACCGTACTGCATTCAGTTGCTGGAAGGGCCATACATTGAAACGGCACCGGAAGTGGTTGCAGCATTCAGACCGAAGAGTGCAAGACGCGACGTTAGCGAATAAAAAAATCCCCCCGAGCGGGGGGATCTCAAAACAATTAGTGGGATTCACCAATCGGCAGAACGGTGCGACCAAACTGCTCGTTCAGTACTTCACCCATCGCCAGATAGATTGCGCTGGCACCGCAGATCAGACCAATCCAGCCGGCAAAGTGGATGATTGCGGCGTTACCGGCAATGTTACCGATCGCCAGCAGGGCAAACAGCACGGTCAGGCTAAAGAAAACGAATTGCAGAACGCGTGCGCCTTTCAGCGTGCCGAAGAACATAAACAGCGTAAATACGCCCCACAGACCCAGGTAGACACCAAGGAACTGTGCATTTGGCGCATCGGTCAGACCCAGTTTCGGCATCAGCAGAATCGCAACCAGCGTCAGCCAGAAAGAACCGTAAGAGGTGAATGCGGTTAAACCGAAAGTGTTGCCTTTTTTGTACTCCAGCAGACCAGCAAAAATTTGCGCGATGCCGCCGTAGAAAATGCCCATGGCAAGAATAATACCGTCCAGAGCAAAATAACCCACGTTGTGCAGGTTAAGCAGAATGGTGGTCATGCCGAAGCCCATCAGGCCCAGCGGTGCCGGATTAGCCAACTTAGTGTTGCCCATAATTCCTCAAAAATCATCATCGAATGAATGGTGAAATAATTTCCCTGAATAACTGTAGTGTTTTCAGGGCGCGGCATAATAATCAGCCAGTGGGGCAGTGTCTACGATCTTTTGAGGGGAAAATGAAAATTTTCCCCGGTTTCCGGTATCAGACCTGAGTGGCACTAACCATCCGGCGCAGGCAGGCGATTTGCAGTACGGCTGGAATTGTCACGCGATAGGCAATGCCGCTGACCGCTTTAACCCCATTTAGTGCCGCGCCTACAGGGCCTCCCAGACCCGCGCCGCGCAGCAAACCATGCCCAAGTACGCTCATTGCTGCGTGGGTGCGTAAAATGCGGGTCAATTGGCTGGAAAGCAAATGCGACACGCCTTTTGCCAATAATTTGTCTTTCATCAGCAGCGGCAGCAGCTCTTCCAGCTCATTCACCCTGGCATCGACCGCGTGCAGAAACTCCTGCTTATGTTCCTCGTCCATTTTCTTCCAGGTGTTACGCAGAAATTGTTCCAGTAACTGTTGCTCAATCTCAAACGTAGACATCTCTTTGTCGGCTTTCAGCTTCAATCGCTTTGAAACATCGAGCAAAATGGCCCGATACAATTTACCGTGTCCACGCAGTTTGTTGGCGATACTATCGCCACCAAAATGCTGTAATTCTCCGGCAATCAGCTGCCAGTTGCGGCGATGTTGCTCGGGATGTCCCTCCATCGATTTAAACAGTTCGTTGCGCATCAGTACGCTGGAGAGGCGAGTTTTGCCTTTTTCATTATGGGTGAGCAATCGGGCGAAATTTGCCAATTGTTCCTCACTACAATGCTGGAGAAAATCCAGATCTGAATCATTCAGGTAATTAACATTCATTTTTTGTGGCTTCTATATTCTGGCGTTAGTCGTCGCCGATAATTTTCAGCGTGGCCATATCCGATGAGTTCACCGTATGACCAGAAAAGGTGATTTTTGAGACGCAGCGTTTATTGTCGTTATCGCTGTTAATGTTGATCCAGTCAGTGGTTTGCCCTTCTTTTATTTCTGAAGGAATATTCAGGGTCTGACTGGCGCTACGGGCGGCTTTGAAATAAACCGATGCACCGCTTAACTGTAAATCGCCATGGTCGGCTGAGAGTTGTATGCGTTTAACAATTCGGCAAACAGGAAGTTTCAGCGCCAGATCGTTGGTTTCGTTACGTGGCATTGCAATGACGCCGAGGATTTTATGGTCGTTTGCCTGCGCCGTGCAGCACAGCAGCAGGCTAATCGCCAGGCTGGCGGAAAGCGTAAAAACGGATTTCATAAGGATTCTCTTAGTGGGGAGAGGTAGGGGATGAATACCCACTAGTTTACTGCTGATAAAGAGAAGATTCAGGTACGTAATATTTTCTTTTTATTACAATTTTTCTATGAATGTCTTGTCTGCTATTCATTCTCTATATGAATAAAATTGCTGTCAGTTTCATGTCTTGTTCTGGCATATCGCGAAATTTCTGCGCAAAAGCACAAAAAATTTTTGCATCTCCCCCTTGATGACGTGGGTTACGACCCCATTTAGTAGTCAACCGCAGTGAGTGAGTCTGCAAAAAAATGAAATTGGGCAGTTGAAACCAGACGTTTCGCCCCTATTACAGACTCACAACCACATGATGACCGAATATATAGTGGAGACGTTTAGATGGGTAAAATAATTGGTATCGACCTGGGTACTACCAACTCTTGTGTAGCGATTATGGATGGCACCACTCCTCGTGTACTGGAGAACGCCGAAGGCGATCGCACCACGCCTTCTATCATTGCCTATACCCAGGATGGTGAAACTCTGGTTGGTCAGCCGGCTAAACGTCAGGCAGTGACGAACCCGCAAAACACCCTGTTTGCGATTAAACGCCTGATTGGCCGCCGCTTCCAGGACGAAGAAGTACAGCGTGATGTTTCCATCATGCCGTTCAAAATTATTGCTGCTGATAACGGCGACGCATGGGTCGAAGTTAAAGGCCAGAAAATGGCACCGCCGCAGATCTCTGCTGAAGTGCTGAAAAAAATGAAGAAAACCGCTGAAGATTACCTGGGTGAACCGGTAACTGAAGCTGTTATCACCGTACCGGCATACTTTAACGATGCTCAGCGTCAGGCAACCAAAGACGCAGGCCGTATCGCTGGTCTGGAAGTAAAACGTATCATCAACGAACCGACCGCAGCTGCGCTGGCTTACGGTCTGGACAAAGGTACTGGCAACCGTACTATCGCGGTTTATGACCTGGGTGGTGGTACTTTCGATATTTCTATTATCGAAATCGACGAAGTTGACGGCGAAAAAACCTTCGAAGTTCTGGCAACCAACGGTGATACCCACCTGGGTGGTGAAGACTTCGACAGCCGTCTGATCAACTACCTGGTTGAAGAATTCAAGAAAGATCAGGGCATTGACCTGCGCAACGATCCGCTGGCAATGCAGCGCCTGAAAGAAGCGGCAGAAAAAGCGAAAATCGAGCTGTCTTCCGCTCAGCAGACCGACGTTAACCTGCCGTACATCACTGCAGACGCGACCGGTCCGAAACACATGAACATCAAAGTGACTCGTGCGAAACTGGAAAGCCTGGTTGAAGATCTGGTAAACCGTTCCATTGAGCCGCTGAAAGTTGCACTGCAGGACGCTGGCCTGTCCGTATCTGATATCGACGACGTTATCCTCGTTGGTGGTCAGACTCGTATGCCAATGGTTCAGAAGAAAGTTGCTGAGTTCTTTGGTAAAGAGCCGCGTAAAGACGTTAACCCGGACGAAGCTGTAGCAATCGGTGCTGCTGTTCAGGGTGGTGTTCTGACTGGTGACGTAAAAGACGTACTGCTGCTGGACGTTACCCCGCTGTCTCTGGGTATCGAAACCATGGGCGGTGTGATGACGACGCTGATCGCGAAAAACACCACTATCCCGACCAAGCACAGCCAGGTGTTCTCTACCGCTGAAGACAACCAGTCTGCGGTAACCATCCACGTGCTGCAGGGTGAACGTAAACGTGCAGCTGATAACAAATCTCTGGGTCAGTTCAACCTGGATGGTATCAACCCGGCACCGCGCGGCATGCCGCAGATCGAAGTTACCTTCGATATCGATGCTGACGGTATCCTGCACGTTTCCGCGAAAGATAAAAACAGCGGTAAAGAGCAGAAGATCACCATCAAGGCTTCTTCTGGTCTGAACGAAGATGAAATCCAGAAAATGGTACGCGACGCAGAAGCTAACGCCGAAGCTGACCGTAAGTTTGAAGAGCTGGTACAGACTCGCAACCAGGGCGACCATCTGCTGCACAGCACCCGTAAGCAGGTTGAAGAAGCGGGCGACAAACTGCCGGCTGACGACAAAACTGCTATCGAGTCTGCACTGACTGCACTGGAAACTGCTCTGAAAGGTGAAGACAAAGCCGCTATCGAAGCGAAAATGCAGGAACTGGCACAGGTTTCCCAGAAACTGATGGAAATCGCCCAGCAGCAACATGCCCAGCAGCAGACTGCCGGTGCTGATGCTTCTGCAAACAACGCGAAAGATGACGATGTTGTCGACGCTGAATTTGAAGAAGTCAAAGACAAAAAATAATCGCCCTATAAACGGGTAATTATACTGACACGGGCGAAGGGGTATTTCCTCTCCGCCCGTGCATTCATCTAGGGGCAATTTAAAAAAGATGGCTAAGCAAGATTATTACGAGATTTTAGGCGTTTCCAAAACAGCGGAAGAGCGTGAAATCAAAAAGGCCTACAAACGCCTGGCCATGAAATACCACCCGGACCGTAACCAGGGTGACAAAGAGGCCGAGGCGAAATTTAAAGAGATCAAGGAAGCTTATGAAGTTCTGACCGACTCGCAAAAACGTGCGGCATACGATCAGTATGGTCATGCTGCGTTTGAGCAAGGCGGCATGGGCGGCGGCGGTTTTGGCGGCGGCGCAGACTTCAGCGATATTTTTGGTGACGTTTTCGGCGATATTTTTGGCGGCGGACGTGGTCGTCAACGTGCGGCGCGCGGTGCTGATTTACGCTATAACATGGAGCTCACCCTCGAAGAAGCTGTACGTGGCGTGACCAAAGAGATCCGCATTCCGACTCTGGAAGAGTGTGACGTTTGCCACGGTAGCGGTGCAAAACCAGGTACACAGCCGCAGACCTGTCCGACCTGTCATGGTTCTGGTCAGGTGCAGATGCGCCAGGGTTTCTTTGCCGTGCAGCAGACCTGTCCACACTGTCAGGGCCGCGGTACGCTGATCAAAGATCCGTGCAACAAATGTCATGGTCATGGTCGTGTTGAGCGCAGCAAAACGCTGTCCGTTAAAATCCCGGCAGGGGTGGACACTGGAGACCGCATCCGTCTTGCGGGCGAAGGTGAAGCGGGCGAGCATGGCGCACCGGCAGGCGATCTGTACGTTCAGGTTCAGGTTAAACAGCACCCGATTTTCGAGCGTGAAGGTAACAACCTGTATTGCGAAGTCCCGATCAACTTCGCTATGGCGGCGCTGGGTGGCGAAATCGAAGTACCGACCCTTGATGGTCGCGTCAAACTGAAAGTGCCTGGCGAAACCCAGACCGGTAAGCTGTTCCGTATGCGCGGTAAAGGCGTCAAGTCTGTCCGCGGTGGCGCACAGGGTGATTTGCTGTGCCGCGTTGTCGTCGAAACACCGGTAGGCCTGAACGAGAAGCAGAAACAGCTGCTGCAAGAGCTGCAAGAAAGCTTCGGTGGCCCAACCGGCGAGCACAACAGCCCGCGCTCAAAGAGCTTCTTTGATGGTGTGAAGAAGTTTTTTGACGACCTGACCCGCTAACCTCCCCAAAAGCCTGCCCGTGGGCAGGCCTGGGTAAAACCAGGGTGCGTTGAAGATATGCGAGCACCTGAAAAGTGGCGGGAATCACTCCCCGCCGTTGCTCTTACTCGGATTCGTAAGCCGTGAAAACAGCAACCTCCGTCTGGCCAGTTCGGATGTGAACCTCACAGAGGTCTTTTCTCGTTACCAGCGCCGCTACTACGGCGGTGATACAGATGACGATCAGGGCGACAATCATCGCCTTATGCTGCTTCATTGCTCTCTTCTCCTTGACCTTACGGTCAGTAAGAGGCACTCTACATGTGTTCTGCATATAGGGGGCCTCGGGTTGATAGTAAAATATCACTCGGGGCTTTTCTCTATCTGCCGTTCAGCTAATGCCTGAGACAGACAGCCTCAAGCACCCGCCGCTATTATATCGCTCTCTTTAACCCATTCTGTTTTATCGATTCTAATCCTGAAGACGCCTCGCATTTTTATGGCGTAATTTTTTAATGATTTAATTATTTAACTTTAATTTATCTCTTCATCGCAATTATTGACGACAAACTGGATTATTTTTGAAGTATTGGCCTAACAAACATCGCCGACTGACAACAAATTAATTATTACTTTTCCCAATTAATCCCTCAGAAATCCTTACCTTAAGCTATGATTATCAGGGCTTAGGGTCACACGTCAGCGCTTACAGCCGTCAAAAACTCATATCATCACTGATGACGCAAATCCTTCAATGCCTCGTAAAAAGCGAATTATTCCTACACTATAATCTGATTTTAACGATGATTCGTGCGGGGTAAGATAGTAAAAACGATCTATTCACCTGAAAGAGAAATAAAAAGTGAAACATCTGCATCGATTCTTTAGCAGTGATGCCTCGGGAGGCATTATTCTTATCATTGCCGCTATCCTGGCGATGATTATGGCCAACAGCGGCGCAACCAGTGGATGGTATCACGACTTTCTGGAGACGCCGGTTCAGCTCCGGGTTGGTTCACTCGAAATCAACAAAAACATGCTGTTATGGATAAATGACGCGCTGATGGCGGTATTTTTCCTGTTAGTCGGTCTGGAAGTTAAACGTGAACTGATGCAAGGATCGCTAGCCAGCTTACGCCAGGCTGCATTTCCAGTTATCGCCGCTATTGGTGGGATGATTGTGCCGGCATTACTCTATCTGGCCTTTAACCATGCCGATCCGATTACCCGCGAAGGGTGGGCGATCCCGGCGGCTACTGACATTGCTTTTGCACTTGGTGTGCTGGCGCTGTTGGGAAGTCGTGTTCCGTTAGCCCTGAAGATCTTTTTGATGGCTCTGGCTATTATCGACGATCTTGGGGCCATCATTATCATCGCATTGTTCTACACTAATGACTTATCGATGGCCTCTCTTGGCGTCGCGGCTGTAGCAATTGCGGTACTCGCGGTATTGAATCTGTGTGGTGTACGCCGCACGGGCGTCTATATTCTGGTTGGCGTGGTGTTGTGGACTGCGGTGTTGAAATCGGGGGTTCACGCAACCCTGGCGGGGGTAATTGTCGGCTTCTTTATTCCTTTGAAAGAGAAGCATGGGCGTTCTCCAGCGAAGCGACTGGAGCATGTGTTGCACCCGTGGGTGGCGTATCTGATTTTACCGCTGTTTGCATTTGCTAATGCTGGCGTTTCACTGCAAGGCGTCACGCTGGATGGCTTGACCTCCATTCTGCCATTGGGGATCATCGCTGGCTTGCTGATTGGCAAACCGCTGGGGATTAGTCTGTTCTGCTGGTTGGCGCTGCGTTTGAAACTGGCGCATCTGCCTGAGGGAACGACTTATCAGCAAATTATGGCGGTGGGGATCCTGTGCGGTATCGGTTTTACTATGTCTATCTTTATTGCCAGCCTGGCCTTTGGTAGCGTAGATCCAGAACTGATTAACTGGGCGAAACTCGGTATCCTGGTCGGTTCTATCTCTTCGGCGGTAATTGGATACAGCTGGTTACGCGTTCGTTTGCGTCCATCAGTTTGACAGGACGGTTTACCGGGGAGCCATAAACGGCTCCCTTTTCATTGTTATCAGGGAGAGAAATGAGCATGTCTCATATCAATTACAACCACTTGTATTACTTCTGGCATGTCTATAAAGAAGGTTCCGTGGTTGGCGCAGCGGAGGCGCTTTATTTAACACCACAAACCATTACCGGACAGATTCGGGCGCTGGAAGAGCGCCTGCAAGGCAAATTATTTAAGCGCAAGGGACGTGGCCTCGAGCCCAGCGAGCTGGGAGAGCTGGTCTATCGCTATGCCGATAAAATGTTCACCTTAAGCCAGGAAATGCTGGATATCGTGAACTATCGCAAAGAATCCAACTTATTGTTTGATGTTGGTGTGGCAGATGCACTTTCCAAACGTCTGGTCAGCAGTGTTCTGGATGCCGCAGTTGTGGAAGACGAGCAGATCCATCTACGCTGTTTCGAATCGACGCACGAGATGCTTTTAGAGCAGTTGAGTCAGCATAAACTGGATATGATCATCTCTGACTGTCCGATCGATTCCACTCAGCAGGAAGGGCTGTTTTCCATGAAAATTGGCGAATGTGGTGTCAGTTTCTGGTGCACTAACCCACTACCAGAAAAGCCGTTTCCTGCCTGTCTTGAAGAGCGTCGTTTACTTATTCCGGGGCGTCGCTCAATGTTGGGGCGTAAGCTATTAAACTGGTTTAACTCCCAGGGCTTGAACGTCGAAATTTTGGGTGAGTTTGATGATGCTGCGTTGATGAAAGCCTTTGGGGCGACGCATAACGCTATTTTCGTTGCACCTTCGCTTTACGCTAATGATTTCTATAACGATGACTCGGTTGTGGAGATAGGCCGTGTTGAGAACGTGATGGAAGAGTACCACGCGATTTTTGCCGAAAGGATGATTCAGCACCCTGCAGTACAGCGTATCTGCAATACAGACTATTCTGCGCTGTTTACTCCAGCTTCAAAATAAACATTTGTACTTTGCAGGCCGAATTTTGGCCTGCAGATGGATATAAAAAAACCCGCCAGAGCGGGTTTTTTTACAAAGCTGACAACAACAGGCAATTAAGCCAGTTTGTTGATCTGTGCAGTCAGGTTAGCCTTATGACGTGCAGCTTTGTTTTTGTGGATCAGACCTTTAGCAGCCTGACGGTCCACGATTGGTTGCATTTCGTTAAATGCTTTCTGTGCAGCAGCTTTGTCGCCAGCTTCGATAGCTGCGTATACTTTCTTGATGAAAGTACGCATCATAGAGCGACGGCTTGCGTTGTGCTTACGAGCCTTTTCAGACTGAATGGCGCGCTTCTTAGCTGATTTGATATTAGCCAAGGTCCAACTCCCAAATGTGTTCTATATGGACAATTCAAAGGCCGAGGAATATGCCCTTTTAGCCTTCTTTTGTCAATGGATTTGTGCAAATAAGCGCCGTTAATGTGCCGGCACTCGTTACGTAGTGATGGCGCAGGATTCTACCAGCTTGCGGGGTGTGAATACAGCTTTTCCGCGAGAAAAATTGCAGCAGGCGGTCAGTTTCTTCCCATGATTTGCGCCATAGCAATGAAAAGCCACTTCTTTCTGATTTCGGCACTCAATCGCCGGTTAACCTTGACCGCTGTACAAGGTATACTCGGACGATTTTCACTGTTTTGAGCCAGACATGAAGCTGATACGCGGCATACATAATCTCAGCCAGGCCCCGCAAGAAGGGTGTGTGCTGACTATTGGTAATTTCGACGGCGTGCATCGCGGTCATCGCGCGCTGTTACAGGGCTTGCAGGAAGAAGGGCGCAAGCGCAACTTACCGGTGATGGTGATGCTTTTTGAACCTCAACCACTGGAACTGTTTGCTACTGATAAAGCCCCGGCACGGCTCACCCGGCTGCGGGAAAAACTGCGTTATCTTGCAGAGTGTGGTGTTGATTACGTGCTGTGCGTGCGTTTTGACAGGCGTTTTGCGGCGTTAACCGCGCAAAACTTCATCAGTGATCTTCTGGTGAAGCACTTGCGGGTAAAATTTCTTGCCGTA
The DNA here is from genome assembly GCF_046486405.1 of Escherichia sp. WS338. Classification (NCBI taxonomy): domain Bacteria; kingdom Pseudomonadati; phylum Pseudomonadota; class Gammaproteobacteria; order Enterobacterales; family Enterobacteriaceae; genus Escherichia; species Escherichia sp. WS338. The sequence goes on from NZ_JBJQLL010000007.1 coordinate 54,355, forward strand.
GGTGACGATTTCCGCTTTGGCGCTGGTCGTGAAGGCGATTTCTTGTTATTACAGAAAGCGGGCATGGAATACGGCTTCGATATCACCAGCACGCAAACTTTTTGCGAAGGTGGCGTGCGTATCAGCAGCACCGCCGTGCGTCAGGCGCTTGCGGATGACAATCTGGCTCTGGCAGAAAGTTTACTGGGGCACCCGTTTGCTATCTCCGGGCGTGTAGTCCACGGTGATGAATTAGGGCGCACTATAGGTTTCCCGACGGCGAATGTACCGCTACGCCGTCAGGTTTCCCCGGTGAAAGGGGTTTATGCGGTAGAAGTGTTGGGCCTTGGCGAAAAGCCGTTACCCGGCGTTGCAAACATCGGAACACGCCCAACGGTTGCCGGTATTCGCCAGCAACTGGAAGTGCATTTGTTAGATGTTGCAATGGACCTTTATGGTCGCCATATACAAGTAGTGCTGCGTAAAAAAATACGCAATGAGCAGCGATTTGCATCGCTGGACGAACTGAAAGCGCAGATTGCGCGTGATGAATTAACCGCCCGCGAATTTTTTGGGCTAACAAAACCGGCTTAAGCCTGTTATGTAATCAAACCGAAATACGGAACCGAGAATCTGATGAGTGACTATAAATCAACCCTGAATTTGCCGGAAACAGGGTTCCCGATGCGTGGCGATCTCGCCAAGCGCGAACCGGGAATGCTGGCGCGTTGGACTGATGATGATCTGTACGGCATCATTCGTGCAGCTAAAAAAGGCAAAAAAACCTTCATTCTGCATGATGGCCCTCCTTATGCGAATGGCAGCATTCATATTGGTCACTCGGTTAACAAGATTCTGAAAGACATTATCATTAAGTCCAAAGGGCTTTCTGGATATGACTCGCCGTATGTGCCTGGCTGGGACTGTCATGGTCTGCCAATCGAACTGAAAGTAGAGCAAGAATACGGTAAGCCGGGGGAGAAATTCACCGCCGCTGAGTTCCGCGCCAAGTGCCGCGAATACGCTGCGACCCAGGTTGACGGTCAGCGCAAAGACTTTATCCGTCTGGGCGTGCTGGGCGACTGGTCGCACCCGTACCTGACCATGGACTTCAAAACTGAAGCCAACATCATCCGCGCGCTGGGCAAAATCATCGGCAACGGTCACCTGCACAAAGGCGCGAAGCCGGTGCACTGGTGCGTTGACTGCCGTTCTGCACTGGCAGAAGCGGAAGTTGAGTATTACGGCAAAACTTCTCCGTCCATCGACGTCGCTTTCCAGGCGGTCGATCAGGATGCGCTGAAAACGAAATTTGGCGTAAGCAATGTTAACGGCCCAATTTCGCTGGTTATCTGGACCACCACGCCGTGGACGCTGCCTGCTAACCGCGCAATCTCCATTGCACCTGATTTTGATTATGCGCTGGTGCAAATCGACGGTCAGGCCGTGATCCTCGCGAAAGATCTGGTTGAAAGCGTAATGCAGCGTATCGGCGTTAGCGATTACACCATTCTTGGCACGGTGAAAGGTGCCGAGCTGGAACTGTTGCGCTTTACCCATCCGTTTATGGACTTCGATGTTCCGGCAATTCTCGGCGACCACGTTACGCTGGATGCCGGTACCGGTGCCGTTCATACCGCGCCAGGCCACGGTCCGGACGACTATGTGATCGGTCAAAAATATGGTCTGGAAACCGCTAACCCGGTTGGCCCGGACGGCACTTATCTGCCGGGCACTTACCCGACGCTGGATGGCGTGAACGTCTTCAAAGCGAACGACATCGTCGTTGCGCTGCTGCAGGAAAAAGGCGCGCTGCTGCACGTTGAGAAAATGCAGCACAGCTATCCGTGCTGCTGGCGTCACAAAACGCCGATCATCTTCCGCGCGACGCCGCAGTGGTTCGTCAGCATGGATCAGAAAGGTCTGCGTGCGCAGTCACTGAAAGAGATCAAAGGTGTGCAGTGGATCCCTGACTGGGGCCAGGCGCGTATCGAGTCGATGGTTGCTAACCGTCCTGACTGGTGTATCTCTCGTCAGCGTACCTGGGGCGTGCCGATGTCACTGTTCGTGCACAAAGACACAGAAGAACTGCATCCGCGTACTCTCGAACTGATGGAAGAAGTGGCAAAACGCGTTGAAGTTGACGGCATTCAGGCGTGGTGGGATCTCGATGCGAAAGAGATCCTCGGCGACGAAGCTGACCAGTATGTGAAAGTACCGGATACGCTGGATGTATGGTTTGACTCCGGATCTACCCACTCTTCCGTTGTTGATGTGCGTCCGGAATTTGCCGGTCACGCAGCGGACATGTATCTGGAAGGTTCTGACCAACACCGTGGCTGGTTCATGTCTTCCCTGATGATCTCTACCGCGATGAAGGGCAAAGCGCCATATCGTCAGGTACTGACTCACGGCTTTACCGTGGATGGTCAGGGTCGCAAGATGTCTAAATCCATCGGTAACACCGTTTCGCCGCAGGATGTGATGAACAAACTGGGTGCGGATATTCTGCGTCTGTGGGTGGCATCAACCGACTACACTGGCGAAATGGCCGTTTCTGACGAGATCCTGAAACGTGCTGCCGACAGCTATCGTCGTATCCGTAACACCGCGCGCTTCCTGCTGGCAAACCTGAACGGTTTTGATCCGGCAAAAGATATGGTGAAACCGGAAGAGATGGTGGTACTGGATCGCTGGGCCGTAGGTTGTGCGAAAGCGGCACAGGAAGACATCCTCAAGGCGTACGAAGCATACGATTTCCACGAAGTGGTACAGCGTCTGATGCGCTTCTGCTCCGTTGAGATGGGTTCCTTCTACCTCGACATCATCAAAGACCGTCAGTATACCGCCAAAGCGGACAGCGTGGCGCGTCGTAGCTGCCAGACTGCGCTGTATCACATCGCTGAAGCGCTGGTGCGCTGGATGGCACCAATCCTCTCCTTCACCGCTGATGAAGTGTGGGGCTATCTGCCGGGCGAACGTGAAAAATACGTCTTTACCGGTGAGTGGTACGAAGGCCTGTTTGGTCTGGCAGACAGTGAAGCGATGAACGATGCGTTCTGGGACGAGCTGTTGAAAGTGCGTGGCGAAGTGAACAAAGTCATTGAGCAAGCGCGTGCCGATAAGAAAGTGGGTGGCTCGCTGGAAGCGGCAGTAACCTTGTATGCAGAACCGGAACTGGCGGCGAAACTGACCGCGCTGGGCGATGAATTACGATTTGTCCTGTTGACCTCCGGCGCTACCGTTGCAGACTATAACGATGCACCTGCTGATGCTCAGCAGAGCGAAGTACTCAAAGGGCTGAAAGTCGCGTTGAGTAAAGCCGAAGGTGAGAAGTGCCCACGCTGCTGGCACTACACCCAGGATGTCGGCAAGGTGGCGGAACACGCAGAAATCTGCGGCCGCTGTGTCAGCAACGTCGCCGGTGACGGTGAAAAACGTAAGTTTGCCTGATGAGTCAATCGATCTGTTCAACAGGGCTACGCTGGCTGTGGCTGGTGGTAGTCGTGCTGATTATCGATCTGGGCAGCAAATACCTGATCCTCCAGAACTTTGCTCTGGGGGATACGGTCCCGCTGTTCCCGTCGCTTAATCTGCATTATGCGCGTAACTATGGCGCGGCGTTTAGTTTCCTTGCCGATAGCGGCGGCTGGCAGCGTTGGTTCTTTGCCGGTATTGCGATTGGTATTAGCGTGATCCTGGCAGTGATGATGTATCGCTCGAAGGCCACGCAGAAGCTAAACAATATCGCTTACGCGCTGATTATTGGCGGCGCACTGGGCAACCTGTTCGACCGCCTGTGGCACGGCTTCGTTGTCGATATGATCGACTTCTACGTCGGCGACTGGCACTTCGCCACCTTCAACCTTGCCGATACTGCCATTTGTGTCGGTGCGGCACTGATTGTGCTGGAAGGTTTTTTACCTTCTAAAGCGAAAAAACAATAATAAACCCTGCCGGATGCAGCCTACTGATTGCTGCGAAATCGTAGGCCGCATCCGGCAAAAATCCTCAAAATATAAGAGCAAACCTGCATGTCTGAATCTGTACAGAGCAATAGCGCCGTCCTGGTGCATTTCACGCTAAAACTCGACGATGGCACCACCGCCGAGTCTACCCGCAACAACGGTAAACCGGCGCTGTTCCGCCTGGGTGATGCTTCTCTTTCTGAAGGGCTGGAGCAACACCTGCTGGGGCTGAAAGTGGGCGATAAAACCACCTTCTCGCTGGAGCCAGATGCGGCGTTTGGCGTGCCGTCACCGGACCTGATTCAGTACTTCTCCCGCCGTGAATTTATGGATGCAGGCGAGCCAGAAATTGGCGCAATCATGCTTTTTACCGCAATGGATGGCAGTGAGATGCCTGGCGTGATCCGCGAAATTAACGGCGACTCTATTACCGTTGATTTCAACCATCCGCTGGCCGGGCAGACCGTTCATTTTGATATTGAAGTGCTGGAAATCGATCCGGCACTGGAGGCGTAACATGCAGATCCTGTTGGCCAACCCGCGTGGTTTTTGTGCCGGGGTAGACCGCGCTATCAGCATTGTTGAAAACGCGCTGGCCATTTACGGCGCACCGATATATGTCCGTCATGAAGTGGTGCATAACCGCTATGTGGTCGATAGCCTGCGCGAGCGTGGGGCTATCTTTATTGAGCAGATTAGCGAAGTACCGGACGGCGCGATCCTGATTTTCTCCGCACACGGTGTTTCTCAGGCGGTACGTAACGAAGCGAAAAGCCGTGATTTGACGGTATTCGACGCCACCTGTCCGCTGGTGACCAAAGTGCATATGGAAGTCGCCCGCGCCAGTCGCCGTGGCGAAGAATCTATTCTCATCGGCCACGCCGGTCACCCGGAAGTGGAAGGGACAATGGGTCAGTACAGCAACCCGGAAGGGGGAATGTATCTGGTCGAATCGCCAGACGATGTGTGGAAACTGACGGTCAAAAACGAAGAGAAGCTCTCCTTTATGACCCAAACCACGCTGTCGGTGGATGACACGTCTGATGTGATCGACGCGCTGCGTAAACGCTTCCCGAAAATTGTCGGTCCGCGCAAAGATGACATCTGCTACGCCACTACTAACCGTCAGGAAGCGGTACGCGCTCTGGCAGAACAGGCGGAAGTGGTGCTGGTGGTCGGTTCGAAAAACTCCTCCAACTCCAACCGTCTGGCGGAACTGGCCCAGCGCATGGGCAAACGCGCGTTTTTGATTGACGATGCGAAAGATATCCAGGAAGAGTGGGTGAAAGAGGTTAAATGCGTCGGCGTGACTGCGGGCGCATCGGCTCCGGATATTCTGGTACAGAACGTAGTCGCACGTTTACAGCAGCTTGGCGGTGGCGAAGCCATTCCGCTGGAAGGTCGTGAAGAAAACATTGTTTTCGAAGTGCCGAAAGAGTTGCGTGTCGATATTCGTGAAGTCGATTAAGTCATTAGCAGCCTAAGTTATGCGAAAATGCCGGTCTTGTTACCGGCATTTTTTATGGAGAAAACATGCGTTTACCTATCTTCCTCGATACTGACCCCGGCATTGACGATGCCGTCGCCATTGCCGCCGCGATTTTTGCCCCCGAACTCGACCTGCAACTGATGACCACCGTCGCGGGTAATGTCTCGGTTGAGAAAACGACCCGCAACGCCCTGCAACTGCTGCATTTCTGGAATGCGGAGATTCCGCTTGCCCAGGGCGCAGCCGTACCGCTGGTACGCGCACCGCGTGATGCGGCATCTGTGCACGGTGAATCGGGAATGGCTGGCTACGACTTTGTTGAGCACAACCGAAAGCCACTCGAGATACCAGCGTTTCTGGCGATTCGTGATGCCCTGCTGCGTGCACCAGAGCCTGTTACGCTGGTAGCCATTGGCCCGTTAACCAATATTGCGCTGTTACTTTCACAATGCCCGGAATGTAAACAGTATATTCGTCGTCTGGTGATCATGGGCGGTTCTGCTGGTCGCGGCAACTGTACACCAAATGCCGAGTTTAATATCGCCGCCGATCCAGAAGCGGCTGCCTGTGTCTTCCGTAGCGGAATCGAAATTGTCATGTGCGGTCTGGATGTCACCAATCAGGCAATATTAACCCCTGACTATCTCGCTACTTTGCCGGAGTTGAATCGCACCGGAAAAATGCTCCACGCCCTGTTTAGTCACTACCGTAGCGGCAGTATGCAAAGTGGACTGCGAATGCACGATCTCTGCGCCATCGCCTGGCTGGTGCGCCCGGACTTATTCACCCTCAAGCCGTGTTTTGTGGCAGTGGAAACGCAGGGCGAATTTACCTCTGGCACGACGGTGGTTGATATCGACGGTTGCCTGGGCAAACCAGCCAATGTACAGGTGGCATTGGATCTGAATGTAAAAGGCTTCCAGCAGTGGGTAGCTGAGGTGCTGGCTCTGGTGCCGTAACCTGTCACATGTTATCGGCATGCAGTCATTCATCGACTCATGCCTTTCACTGATATCCCTCCCTGTTTATCATTAATTTCTAATTATCAGCGTTTTTGGCTGGCGGCGTAGCGATGCGCTGGTTACTCTGAAAACGGTCTATGCAAATTAACAAAAGAGAATAGCTATGCATGATGCAAACATCCGCGTTGCCATCGCGGGAGCCGAGGGGCGTATGGGCCGCCAGTTGATTCAGGCGGCGCTGGCATTAGAAGGCGTGCAGCTGGGCGCGGCGCTGGAGCGCGAAGGATCTTCTTTACTGGGCAGCGACGCCGGTGAGCTGGCGGGTGCAGGAAAAACAGGCGTTACTGTGCAAAGCAGCCTTGATGCGATAAAAGATGATTTTGATGTGTTTATCGATTTTACCCGTCCGGAAGGTACGCTGAACCATCTCGCTTTTTGTCGCCAGCATGGCAAAGGGATGGTGATCGGCACTACGGGGTTTGACGAAGCCGGTAAACAGGCGATTCGTGACGCCGCCGCCGATATTGCGATTGTCTTTGCCGCCAATTTTAGCGTTGGCGTTAACGTCATGCTTAAGCTGCTGGAGAAAGCAGCCAAAGTGATGGGTGACTACACCGATATCGAAATTATTGAAGCACATCATAGACATAAAGTTGATGCGCCGTCAGGCACCGCACTGGCAATGGGAGAGGCGATCGCCCACGCTCTGGATAAAGATCTGAAAGATTGCGCGGTCTACAGTCGTGAAGGCCATACCGGTGAACGTGTGCCTGGCACCATTGGTTTTGCCACCGTGCGTGCAGGTGACATCGTTGGTGAACATACCGCGATGTTTGCCGATATTGGCGAGCGTCTGGAGATCACCCATAAGGCGTCCAGCCGCATGACATTTGCTAACGGTGCGGTAAGATCGGCTTTGTGGTTGAGTGGTAAGGAAAGTGGTCTTTTTGATATGCGAGATGTGCTTGATCTCAATAATTTGTAACCACAAAATGTTTGTGATGATGCAAAAATAACACATTTAATTTTTTGATTATAAAGGGCTTTAATTTTTAGCCCTTTTATTTTTGGTGTTATGCTTTTAAATTTAATGCAAGTGCTGAAAATTACATGTTTTGTATTCTGTTTTTGTTGTTTTAATGTAAATTTTGACCATTTGGTCCACTTTTTTCTGCTCATTTTGATTTCATGCAATCTTCTTGCTGCGCAAGCGTTTTCCAGAACATGTTATATGATCTTTTTGCCGCTTAATGCCTGTAAAACATGCATGAGCCACAAAATAATATAAAAAATCCCGCCATTAAGTTGACTTTTAGCTCCCATATCTCCAGAATGCCGCCGTTTGCCAGAAATTCGTCGGTAAGCAGATTTGCATTGATTTACGTCATCATTGTGAATTAATATGCAAATAAAGTGAGTGAATATTCTCTGGAGGGTGTTTTGATTAAGTCAGCGCTATTGGTTCTGGAAGACGGAACCCAGTTTCACGGTCGGGCCATAGGGGCAACAGGTTCGGCGGTTGGGGAAGTCGTTTTCAATACTTCAATGACCGGTTATCAAGAAATCCTCACTGATCCTTCCTATTCTCGTCAAATCGTTACTCTTACTTATCCCCATATTGGCAATGTCGGCACTAATGACGCCGATGAAGAATCTTCTCAGGTACATGCCCAAGGTCTGGTGATTCGCGACCTGCCGCTGATTGCCAGCAACTTCCGTAATACCGAAGACCTCTCTTCTTACCTGAAGCGCCATAACATCGTGGCGATTGCCGATATCGATACCCGTAAGCTGACGCGTTTACTGCGCGAGAAAGGCGCACAGAATGGCTGCATTATTGCGGGTGACAACCCGGATGCGGCGCTGGCGTTAGAAAAAGCCCGCGCGTTCCCTGGCCTGAATGGCATGGATCTGGCAAAAGAAGTGACTACCGCAGAACCCTATAGCTGGACACAAGGGAGCTGGACGCTGACCGGCGGCCTGCCAGAAGCGAAAAAAGAAGACGAGCTGCCGTTCCACGTCGTGGCTTATGATTTTGGTGCCAAGCGCAACATCCTGCGGATGCTGGTGGATAGAGGTTGTCGCCTGACCATCGTTCCGGCACAAACTTCTGCGGAAGATGTGCTGAAAATGAATCCGGACGGCATCTTCCTCTCCAACGGTCCTGGCGACCCGGCCCCGTGCGATTACGCCATTACCGCCATCCAGAAATTCCTCGAAACCGATATTCCGGTATTCGGCATCTGCCTCGGTCATCAGCTGCTGGCGCTGGCGAGCGGTGCGAAGACTGTAAAAATGAAATTTGGTCACCACGGCGGCAACCATCCGGTTAAAGATGTTGAGAAAAATGTGGTGATGATTACCGCCCAGAACCACGGTTTTGCGGTGGATGAAGCAACATTACCTGCAAACCTGCGTGTCACACATAAATCCCTGTTCGACGGTACGTTACAGGGCATTCATCGTACCGATAAACCGGCGTTCAGCTTCCAGGGACACCCGGAAGCCAGCCCTGGTCCACACGACGCCGCGCCGTTGTTTGACCACTTTATCGAGTTAATTGAGCAGTACCGTAAAACCGCTAAGTAATCAGGAGTAAAAGAGCCATGCCAAAACGTACAGATATAAAAAGTATCCTGATTCTGGGTGCGGGCCCGATTGTTATCGGTCAGGCGTGTGAGTTTGACTACTCTGGCGCGCAAGCGTGTAAAGCCCTGCGTGAAGAGGGTTACCGCGTCATTCTGGTGAACTCCAACCCGGCGACCATCATGACCGACCCGGAAATGGCTGATGCGACCTACATCGAGCCGATTCACTGGGAAGTGGTACGCAAGATTATTGAAAAAGAGCGCCCGGACGCGGTGCTGCCAACCATGGGCGGTCAGACGGCGCTGAACTGCGCGCTGGAGCTGGAACGTCAGGGCGTGTTGGAAGAGTTCGGCGTCACCATGATTGGTGCCACTGCCGATGCGATTGATAAAGCAGAAGACCGCCGTCGTTTCGACGTAGCGATGAAGAAAATTGGTCTGGAAACCGCGCGTTCCGGTATCGCACACACGATGGAAGAAGCGCTGGCGGTTGCCGCTGACGTGGGCTTCCCGTGCATTATTCGCCCATCCTTTACCATGGGCGGTAGCGGCGGCGGTATCGCTTATAACCGCGAAGAGTTTGAAGAAATTTGCGCCCGCGGTCTGGATCTCTCTCCGACTAAAGAGCTGCTGATTGATGAGTCGCTGATCGGCTGGAAAGAGTACGAGATGGAAGTGGTGCGTGATAAAAACGACAACTGCATCATCGTCTGCTCTATCGAAAACTTTGATGCGATGGGCATCCACACCGGTGACTCCATCACTGTCGCGCCAGCCCAAACGCTGACCGACAAAGAATATCAAATCATGCGTAACGCCTCGATGGCGGTACTGCGTGAAATCGGCGTTGAAACCGGTGGTTCCAACGTCCAGTTTGCGGTGAACCCGAAAAACGGTCGCCTGATTGTTATCGAAATGAACCCACGCGTGTCTCGCTCCTCTGCGCTGGCGTCGAAAGCCACTGGTTTCCCGATTGCCAAAGTGGCGGCGAAACTGGCGGTGGGTTACACCCTCGACGAGCTGATGAACGACATCACCGGTGGGCGTACTCCGGCCTCCTTCGAGCCGTCCATCGACTATGTGGTTACTAAAATTCCTCGCTTCAACTTCGAGAAATTCGCCGGTGCTAACGACCGTCTGACCACTCAGATGAAATCGGTTGGCGAAGTGATGGCGATTGGTCGCACGCAGCAGGAATCCCTACAAAAAGCGCTGCGCGGCCTGGAAGTGGGCGCAACTGGCTTCGATCCGAAAGTGAGTCTCGACGACCCGGAAGCGCTGACTAAAATCCGCCGCGAACTGAAAGATGCTGGCGCAGAGCGTATCTGGTATATCGCTGATGCCTTCCGCGCGGGCCTGTCTGTAGACGGTGTATTTAATTTGACCAACATTGACCGCTGGTTCCTGGTACAGATTGAAGAGCTGGTGCGTCTGGAAGAGAAAGTCGCAGAAGTGGGCATCACTGGCCTGCACGCTGAATTCCTGCGCCAGCTGAAACGCAAAGGCTTTGCCGATGCGCGTCTGGCAAAACTCGCGGGCGTGCGTGAAGCAGAAATCCGCAAGCTGCGCGACCAGTATGACCTGCACCCGGTTTATAAGCGCGTGGATACCTGTGCGGCAGAGTTCGCCACCGACACCGCTTACATGTACTCCACTTATGAAGAAGAGTGCGAAGCGAATCCGTCTACCGACCGTGAAAAAATCATGGTGCTCGGCGGCGGCCCGAACCGTATCGGTCAGGGTATCGAATTCGACTACTGCTGTGTACACGCCTCGCTGGCGCTGCGCGAAGATGGTTATGAAACCATTATGGTTAACTGTAACCCGGAAACCGTCTCCACCGACTACGACACCTCCGACCGCCTCTACTTCGAGCCGGTAACTCTGGAAGACGTGCTGGAAATTGTGCGTATTGAGAAGCCGAAAGGCGTTATCGTCCAGTACGGCGGTCAGACCCCGCTGAAACTGGCGCGCGCGCTGGAAGCTGCTGGCGTACCGGTTATCGGTACCAGCCCGGATGCCATCGACCGTGCGGAAGACCGTGAACGCTTCCAGCATGCGGTTGAGCGTCTGAAACTGAAACAACCGGCGAACGCCACCGTTACCACCATCGAAATGGCGGTTGAGAAAGCGAAAGAGATTGGCTACCCGCTGGTGGTGCGTCCGTCTTACGTTCTCGGCGGTCGGGCGATGGAAATCGTCTATGACGAAGCTGACCTGCGTCGCTACTTCCAGACGGCGGTTAGCGTGTCTAACGATGCGCCAGTGTTGCTGGATCATTTCCTTGATGACGCAGTAGAAGTTGACGTGGATGCTATCTGCGACGGCGAAATGGTGCTGATTGGCGGCATCATGGAACACATTGAGCAGGCGGGCGTGCACTCCGGTGACTCCGCATGTTCGCTGCCAGCCTACACCTTAAGTCAGGAAATTCAGGATGTGATGCGCCAGCAGGTGCAGAAACTGGCCTTCGAATTGCAGGTGCGCGGCCTGATGAACGTGCAGTTTGCGGTGAAAAACAACGAAGTCTACCTGATTGAAGTTAACCCGCGTGCGGCGCGTACCGTTCCGTTCGTCTCCAAAGCCACCGGCGTACCGCTGGCAAAAGTGGCGGCGCGTGTGATGGCTGGCAAATCGCTGGCTGAGCAGGGCGTAACCAAAGAAGTTATCCCGCCGTACTACTCGGTGAAAGAAGTGGTGCTGCCGTTCAATAAATTCCCGGGCGTTGACCCGCTGTTAGGGCCAGAAATGCGCTCTACCGGGGAAGTAATGGGCGTGGGCCGCACCTTCGCTGAAGCGTTTGCCAAAGCGCAGCTGGGCAGCAACTCCACCATGAAGAAACACGGTCGTGCGCTGCTTTCCGTGCGCGAAGGCGATAAAGAACGCGTGGTGGACCTGGCGGCAAAACTGCTGAAACAGGGCTTCGAGCTGGATGCGACTCACGGCACGGCGATTGTGCTGGGCGAAGCGGGTATCAATCCGCGTCTGGTGAACAAGGTGCATGAAGGCCGTCCGCACATTCAGGACCGTATTAAGAATGGCGAATATACCTACATCATCAACACCACCTCAGGTCGTCGTGCGATTGAAGACTCCCGCGTGATCCGTCGCAGTGCGCTGCAATATAAAGTACATTACGACACCACCCTGAACGGCGGCTTTGCCACCGCGATGGCGCTGAATGCCGATGCGACCGAAAAAGTAATTTCGGTGCAGGAAATGCACGCGCAGATCAAATAATAGCGTGTCATGGCGGATATTTTTCATCCGCTAATTTGATCGAATAACTAATACGGTTCTCTGATGAGGACCGTTTTTTTTGCCCATTAAGTAAATCTTTTGGGGAATCGATATTTTTGATGACATAAGCAGGATTTAGCTCACACTTATCGACGGTGAAGTTGCATACTATCGATATATCCACAATTTTAATATGGCCTTGTTTAATTGCTGCAAAACGAGTCATAGCCAGTCTTTTAATTTGTGAAACTGGAGTTCGTATGTGTGAATGATGTGTTGAAAAACCACTCTATTTGTTAATCGCCGAATGGATGATGGCTGAAAACCGGTGGGTGATAGCAAGAGAGATCTCTATTCATTTCGATATTGAACACAGCAAGGCGGTTAATACCCTGACTTATATTCTGTCGGAAGTCACAGAAATAAGCTGCGAAGTTAAGATGATCCCTAATAAGCTGGAAGGGCGGGGATGCCAGTGCCAGCGACTGGTAAAAGTGGTTGATATCGATGAGCAAATTTACGCGCGTCTGCGCAATAACAGCCGGGATAAATTAGTCGGCGTAAGAAAGACGCCGCGTATTCCTGCCGTTCCGCTCACGGAACTTAACCGCGAGCAGAAGTGGCAGATGATGTTGTCAAAGAGTATGCGTCGTTAATGTCATTTCGTTGATACCACGCAGCCTGGTTGCCGGATGCAGTTCATGGCGCATCTTATCCGGCCTACGGTTGCTTTCCAGCCAGGTCGGATAAGGCGTTTACGCCGCATCCGGAAAGATCACCGTTTCGGCGTCACATCCGTCGTCCCCTGCAAACGGGGGCGATTTTCCTCCATTTGCCTCAGTGGCTGCGTTTCATGTAATGATGCATGACAGCGCCCGACAAGATCCTGATACTCTTTGGTATTCAACCGTTTCCAGTGTAACTCGTCGTCACTCACGCTGCGTACAGCGCGGGCTGGCGTACCCATCAACAACTGGCGTTTCTCGCCGCGAAAGCCCGCTTTGACAAAGCTCATAGCGGCAACAATGCTCTCTTCGCCAATGACCGCGCCATCCATAATCACGCTGTTCATCCCGACCAGTGCATCGCGACCAATCACACAACCATGCAGGATCGCTCCGTGCCCGATATGACCGTTTTCCCCAACGATGGTGTCAGTGTCGCAGTAGCCATGCATAATGCAGCCATCCTGAATATTGGCTCCCGCTTGCACGATCAACCGCCCGTAGTCACCACGCAGTGAGGCGAGTGGGCCGATGTAGACACCGGCTCCCACAATCACATCGCCAATCAAGACTGCGCTGGGATGGACAAACGCCGTCGGGTGAACCACCGGAATTAACCCCTCAAAGGCGTAATAGCTCACGGTTGTTAACGTCCTTTCCACACTGGATCGCGCTTCTCGGCAAACGCCAGCGGCCCTTCAATGGCATCCTCCGAATGCAGAACCGATGGATAGTGTTTCAACACGCCGCTGCGAATATAGCGATACGCTTCTTCTACCGGCATTTCACTGGTGGTGCGGTAGATCTCTTTCAGCGCCGCAATCGCCAGCGGAGCGCTGTTAACCAGCTGCTGCGCCAGTTCGCGGGCGTTATCCATCAGTTCCGCCTGGCTAACCACGCGGTTGACTACCCCCCAACGCAGCGCCTCTTCTGCGCCCATTCGTCTGCCGGTCATCACCATTTCATTGACGATGGCAGGCGGCAGGATCTTCGGCAGACGCAGCACGCCGCCGCTGTCAGGAACGATGCCCAGTTTGGCTTCCGGTAGGGCGAAGCTGGCGTTATCGGCACAAACAATAAAATCTGCCGCCAGCGCCAGTTCAAAGCCGCCGCCAAAGGCATAGCCGTTCACAGCGGCGATGACCGGTTTGTCGAGATTGAAAATTTCGGTTAATCCCGCAAAACCTCCCGGGCCAAAGTCAGCATCCGGTGCTTCGCCTTCTGCTGCCGCTTTTAAATCCCAGCCCGCGGAAAAGAATTTCTCTCCGGCACCGGTAATAATGGCGACACGTAATTGCGGATCGTCACGGAAATTTAGAAATACTTCGCCCATTTCAAAGCTGGTTTTTGCATCAATAGCATTCGCTTTTGGACGATCAAGGGTAATTTCCAGAATTGATCCATTGCGGGTCAGATGTAATGATTCACTCATTCCTTTTCTCCATTTTTGCTTTTTCAGGGACGACAACATCCCTGCAAAAAATGCATATTGTTTTAGAGCGTGATTATTAGCTGACAGGGTAGTTCCCTGCCGTTTCATTTATTTCAGATTCTTTCTAATTATTTTCCCCGAGCAATTACGTGGCAGATCTTTTCTGATCTCCAGATAAGAGGGCACTTTAAATTTCGCCATATTCTGTTCACAGAAGCAGAAGAATTCCTCTTCGCTCAATGTTTCACCTTCATTCAGTACCACAAATGCTTTGATGGCTTCATCGCGAATCGAATCTTTAATACCCACAACCACGATATCCTGAATTTTTGGATGGGTGGCGATGATATTTTCGAGCTCCACGCAGGAGACATTCTCGCCACCGCGTTTGATCATATTGCAGCGGCGATCGACGAAATAAAAAAAGCCCTCTTCGTCGCGGTATCCGGTATCGCCGGTATGTAGCCAGCCATCGGCTTCCAGCACTTTCGCAGTGGCTTTCGGGTTGAGAAAATACTCTTTGAAGATGGTTTTCCCTGGTACGCCTTTAATACAGATTTCACCGAGCTCACCAGCCGGGAGGGGACGATTGTGATCGTCGCGGATCTCCGCTTCGTAGCAAAAGCCCGCCCGACCAATCGACGGCCAGCGCCGTTTATCGCCAGGGCGATCGCCGATAATGCCCACAATGGTTTCCGTCATCCCATAAGACGTCAGCAAGCGAACGCTGAAGCGTTCACAAAACGCGTCTTTTTCCTGCTCCGACAGGTTGAGATAAAACATCACTTCCCGCAGGCAGTGTTGCCGATCGTTCGCTGAAAGCGGCTGCACCATCAACGTACGAATCATCATCGGAATACATTCGGTAATGGTGGCGCGGTAGTTCTGCACCTGTCCCCAGAAGGCGCGGGCGCTGTATTTCTCGACAAGCACAAAGGTGGCCCCGGCAGAAAACGCCGCCATCGCCGCAGTACACTGGCAGTCAATATGAAACGCAGGCATTACCGTCAGGTAGACGTCATCGTCACGCAGTGCACATTGCCAGGCGGAGTAATATCCAGCGAAGCGCAGGTTGTAATGGGTAATCACCACCCCTTTCGGTCGGGAGGTGGTGCCGGAGGTGAAGAGAATTTCCGCCGTATCGTCAGTCGATAGCGGCGGTGCATAGCACAAGGTGGCAGGTTGTTGATTTTTCAGTTGAGTAAACGAACTCACGCCATCATCAGCGGGAAGTGCCATATCTGTCAGGCAAATGTGCCGCAACTGAGAGGCATCTTCCTGCTGAATCTGTTGATACATAGGATAAAATTGCGCACTGGTCACCAGCAGGCACGCCTGGCTATTTTGCAGGATCCACGTGCTTTCTTCGCGCAACAGGCGGGCGTTAATCGGCACCATAATCGCACCAATTTTTGCCAACCCGAACCAGCAAAAGATAAATTCCGGGCAGTTGTCGAGATGTAGAGCAACCTTGTCGCCTTTGCGAATCCCCAGCGTATAAAACAGGTTTGCCGTGCGGTTAATCTCCTGATTTAACTCAAGATAACTATACCGGTTAACGACTCCGCTGCTGGATTCACAAATCAGCGCCGTTTTATGACCGTAAACGTCCGCCAGATCGTCCCACATTTGACGTAGATGTTGTCCGCCAATGATATCCATTGCACCTCTATCCATTTTGTTCGTTTGTTATTGAGCGGGCGCTAGTCAGGCAAGCTGACTGACGCCACGCGTTTAGTCCTCAACTTTGGCCAGACCTTTGCTGACCAACTCCTGAATGTCGTTTTCGCTGTAGCCGATATTTTTCAAAATGGCAGCCGTGTCCATGCCATGTGAGGGCATTCCGCGCCAGATTTGTCCGGGGTTATTTTTGAATTTAGGCATCACGTTCGGCCCTTTGCAGGTGCGACCATCCATCGTTTGCCACTGAGTGATTGATTCGCGAGCCACATACTGTGGATTGCTTTCCAGTTCCGGTACGGTCAGTACTTTGGCACAGGCGATATTCAGTTCGGCAAAGCGTTCTTTAACTTCTGCGATGGTATGTGCCGCCAGCCAGGCATCGAGTTTCTCTTCTACCAGTGGGCCGTAAGGGCATTCGATACGGTGGATAAGCTGAGTGCCTTCCGGGATTTCCGGCGTACCGAGCAGATGCGCGAGGCCAATATCTTTAAAGCACTCTTCAATTTGAGTAATGCCCACCAGTTCCATCACGATGTAGCCGTCGGCGCATTTGTACAGACCGCAACCGGCGTAGTAGGGATCTTTACCTTTGGTCATGCGCGGGCACATTTCTCCGCCGTTGAAGTAATCCATCATGAAGTACTGGCCCATACGCAGCATCACTTCATACATGGCGATGTCGATACTTTCGCCTTTACCGGTTTCACGCGCTTTATGCAGTGCTGCCAGCGCCGCCGTGGTGGCGGTCAGGCCAGAAAAGTAATCGGCGGTATACGGGAAGGCAGGCATTGGCTGGTCAACATCACCGTTCTGAATCAGGTAACCACTGAAGGCCTGGGCGATGGTGTTATAGGCCGGAAGATTGGTGTACTCCTCGGTGCCGTACTGACCAAAACCGGACAGGTGAGCGATAACCAGTTTCGGGTTGTGCTGCCACAGGACTTCATCGGTAATGCCACGACGGGCAAAGGCCGGACCTTTACTGGCTTCGATGAAGATATCGGTGGTTTCCATTAATTTCAGAAACGCTTCGCGGCCTTCATCTTTGAAAATATTTAACGACAGCGCGTGCAAATTGCGGCGGGAGAGCTGCGGGTAGTTCGGTTGAACGCGAATGGTGTCGGCCCAGGCGACGTTCTCGATCCAAATAACTTCCGCGCCCCATTCTGCGAACATTTGTCCGGCAAACGGTCCGGCGATTTCGATACCGGAGAAGACAACGCGCAATCCGGCCAGCGGTCCGAATTTCGGCATGGGTAGATGATCCATTATTAGCTCCTGAAAAATTTATGTAGCGCATGACTGCCGGATGCGGCGTAAACGCCTTATCCGGCCGACCGTCGGCCTGATAAGACGCGTCAGCGTCGCATCAGGCAGCGCACGGACTTAGCGGTATTGCTTCAGCACCGCGCGACCCAGCGTCAGGATCTGCATTTCGTCAGATCCTCCGGAGACGCGGTCTACACGCAGGTCACGCCAGAAGCGGCTGATGCGGTGGTTGCCCGCAATCCCGACACCGCCCAGCACCTGCATTGCGCTATCCACAACTTCAAATGCCGCATTGGCGCAGAAGTATTTGCACATCGCTGCATCGCCAGAGGTGATGGTGCCGTTGTCTGCTTTCCACGCTGCTTCATACAGCATGTTTTTCATGGAGTTTAATTTGATCGCCATGTGGGCGAATTTTTCCTGAATCAACTGGAAACGACCAATAGCCTCGCCAAACTGCACGCGCTGGTTGGCGTAGCGCGCCGCATCTTCAAAGGCGCACATCGCCGTACCGTAGTTGGTCAGGGCTACCAGGAAACGTTCATGGTCGAACTCTTCTTTGACGCGGTTAAATCCGTTACCTTCCCGACCGAACATGTCTTTCTCGTCCAGTTCCACGTCGTCAAAAGTGATTTCACAGCAGCTATCCATACGCAGACCGAGCTTCTCAAGTTTGGTCACTTTGATGCCCGGTTTGCTCATATCAACAAACCATTCGGTGTAGACAGGTTTGTCCGGAGAAGCCCCGTCGCGCGCCATCACCACGATGTACGGGGTGTAGGCGCTGCTGGTAATAAAACACTTACTACCATTAAGATAAATCTTACCATTTCTACGGGTATAAGTCGTTTTCAGGCTACCCACGTCGGAGCCCGCGCCCGGTTCGGTAATCGCTGAGTTCCACATCTGCTTACCGGTGCCGCGGAAAGCCATAATCTTGTCGATCTGCTCTTGTGTGCCTTCGCGCAGGAAGGTATTGAACCCGCCCGGCAACTGGTACAGCACATAGGTTGGTGCCCCCAGACGTCCCAGCTCCATCCACACGGCGGCGAGAGTAACAAAACCCGCGTCAAGACCACCGTGCTCTTCAGGAATCAGCAGACTGTCGATACCCATATCCGCCAGTGCTTTGACAAAACGTTCCGGGTAGACGCTGTCACGGTCGCACTCGGCAAAATAGGCCTCCCAGTTTTCGCTGGCCATCAGTTCGCGGATACCGGCGACAAACAGTTCCTGCTCATCATTTAAATTAAAATCCATCTTTCAACCTCTTGATATTTTGGGGGTTAATTAATCTTTCCAGTTCTGTTTCGCGTCTTTAATAAAGGAGAGCGTCACCATAATGTTGACGAAGAACAGCGGGCATCCTCCGGCGATAATGGCGGTTTGAATCGGTTTCAGGCCGCCGAGCGCCAGCAGAACAATACCGATAATGCCAACCAGAATTGACCAGCCGATACGCACCAGCAGCGGTGGTTCTTCACCATCGCGTACTTCGCGGCAAGTGGACATCGCCAGGGTATAAGAGCAGGCGTTAACCAGCGTAACGGTGGCAATAAAGCAGAGGATGAAGAAGCCCCACATGGTGGCGGTGCTGAGTGGCAGAGCGGCCCAGGTTTCGATGATGGCGCGCGCCACACCGTACTGTTCGATCAGATTTGGAATGTTGATGATGTTTTTATCTATCAACAGCAGAGTGTTACTACCGAGTACAGTCCACAGGATCCAGGTTGACGCTGTCAGCCCCAGCACCATGCCGAAGCACAGTTCACGCACGGTACGACCACGGGAGATGCGGGCGAGGAAGATGCTCATCTGGATAGCGTAAATCACCCACCATGCCCAGTAGAACACGGTCCAGCCCTGCGGGAAGCCGCCTTTAGCGATGGGATCGGTATAGAACAACATGCGCGGCAGATACATCAGCAACATCCCCACCGAATCGGTGAAGTAGTTCATGATGAAGCTGGCACCGCTGACGATGAACACCCAACCCAGCATCAGGAAGCTCAGGTAACTACGCACGTCACTGGCGATACGTACCCCTTTTTGCAGACCGCAAGCGACGCAAATGGCGTTGAGGATAATCCAGCAGGTAATGATGATAGCGTCCAGTTGCAGGGTATGCGGAATGCCAAACAACCATTGCATACACTCGGTCACCAGCGGCGTGGCAAGGCCCAGACTGGTACCCATCGCGAAGATCAAGGCGACGAGATAGAAGTTGTCGACGATAGTGCCGAACAACCCTTTGGCGTGTTTTTCACCTACCAGCGGCACCAGGGTGGAGCTGGGGCGAATCACTTCCATTTTGCGGACAAAGAAGAAGTAAGCGAAGGCGACTGAAAGGAAGCTGTAAGTGGCCCACGGCAGAGGTCCCCAGTGGAACAAGCTGTAAGCCAGCCCCAACTCTTTCGCGCCTGTTGAGTTCGGTTCTAAGCCAAACGGCGGGGTGGAGATGTAGTAGTAGATCTCAATCGATCCCCAGAACAGTACGGCAGCAGACGTACAGGAGGCGAACATCATAAAGATCCAACTGGCGGTACTAAATTCTGGTGGTTCGTTACCTAAACGCTTTTTGGCATACGGGCCAAACACCAGCCAGAACCAGCCGAAAAGCATCACCACCATATACCATTCAAATGCCCATCCCCATACATTGGTGACGTAACTGAATACAGCATTAATAACGACATTCGCCGCATCCAGATCTCTGACTGTAAGCCAACAAAGTATGCCGACGATTATTAACGGCGGAAAGAAAACCTTCGGTTCTATTCCCGTTTTTCTCTTTTCATTCTTCATGAGTTAATTCCACTGTGAAAACGAACATTTATTTTGCGTTCCCGTTTGTTTTATTTTTGTTAACATTTAATATAATTATTATTAACCTCGTGGACGCGTTAATGGCTAACTCATAATGGGTATTCAATAAGCTGCATTCTGTGATTGTTATCACATTTTTGTTTCGGGTGAATAGAGGGCATTTTTTCGTTAATTTTGATTATTAATCAGTTTGTTATGTTCTGTTGTGAGTAAAAAAATAGCATCTGACTTTCAATATTGGTGATCCATAAAACAATATTGAAAATTTCTTTTTTCTACGCCATGTTTTCAATATTGGTGAGGAGCTTAACAATATTGAAAGTTGGATTTATCTGCGTGTGACATTTTCAATATTGGTGATTAAAGTTTTATTTCCAAATTAAAGGGCGTGATATCTGTAATTAACACCACCGATATGAACGACGTTTCCTTCATGATTTCTGGAGATGCAATGAAGATTATTACTTGCTATAAGTGCGTGCCTGATGAACAGGATATTGCGGTCAATAATGCTGATGGTTCGTTAGACTTCAGCAAAGCCGATGCCAAAATAAGCCAATACGATCTCAACGCTATTGAAGCGGCTTGCCAGCTAAAGCAACAGGCAGCAGAGGCGCAGGTGACGGCCTTAAGTGTGGGCGGTAAAGCCCTGACCAACGCCAAAGGGCGTAAAGATGTGCTATCGCGCGGTCCGGATGAACTGATTGTGGTGATTGATGACCAGTTCGAGCAGGCACTGCCGCAACAAACGGCGAGCGTACTGGCTGCAGCCGCTCAGAAAGCAGGCTTTGATTTGATCCTCTGTGGCGATGGTTCTTCCGACCTTTATGCCCAGCAGGTTGGTTTGCTGGTAGGCGAAATCCTTAATATTCCGGCAGTTAACGGCGTCAGCAAAATTATCTCCCTGACTGCAGATACCCTCACCGTTGAGCGCGAACTGGAAGATGAAACAGAAACCTTAAGCATTCCGCTGCCTGCGGTTGTTGCTGTTTCCACTGATATCAACTCCCCACAAATTCCTTCGATGAAAGCCATTCTCGGCGCGGCGAAAAAGCCAGTCCAGGTATGGTCGGCGGCGGATATCGGTTTTAACGCAGAGGCAGCCTGGTCAGAACAACAGGTTGCCGCGCCGAAACAGCGCGAGCGTCAGCGCATCGTGATTGAAGGCGACGGCGAAGAACAGATCGCCGCATTTGCTGAAAATCTTCGCAAAGTCATTTAATTACAGGGGATGCTATGAACACGTTTTCTCAAGTCTGGGTATTCAGCGATACCCCTTCTCGTCTGCCGGAACTGATGAACGGTGCGCAGGCTTTAGCTAATCAAATCAACACGTTCGTCCTCAATGATGCCGACGGCGCACAGGCAATCCAGCTCGGTGCTAATCATGTCTGGAAATTAAGCGGCAAACCGGACGAGCGGATGATCGAAGATTACGCCGGTGTCATGGCTGACACTATTCGCCAGCACGGCGCAGACGGTCTGGTGCTGTTGCCAAACACCCGTCGCGGCAAATTACTGGCGGCGAAACTGGGTTACCGCCTTAACGCGGCGGTGTCTAACGATGCCAGCGCTGTTAGCGTGCAGGACGGTAAAGCGACAGTGAAACACATGGTTTACGGCGGTCTGGCGATTGGCGAAGAACGCATTGCCACGCCGTATGCGGTTCTGACCATCAGCAGCGGCACGTTCGATGTGGCTCAGCCAGACGCGTCACGCACTGGCGAAACGCACACCGTGGAGTGGCAGGCTCCGGCTGTGGCGATTACCCGCACGGCAACCCAGGCGCGTCAGAGCAACAGCGTCGATCTCGACAAAGCCCGCCTGGTGGTCAGCGTTGGTCGCGGTATTGGCAGCAAAGAGAACATTGCGCTGGCAGAACAGCTTTGCAAGGCGATAGGTGCGGAGTTGGCCTGTTCTCGTCCGGTGGCGGAAAACGAAAAATGGATGGAGCACGAACGCTATGTCGGTATCTCCAACCTGATGCTGAAACCTGAACTGTACCTGGCGGTGGGGATCTCCGGGCAGATCCAGCACATGGTTGGCGCTAATGCGTCGCAAACCATTTTCGCCATCAACAAAGATAAAAATGCGCCGATCTTCCAGTACGCGGATTACGGCATTGTTGGCGACGCCGTGAAGATCCTTCCGGCACTGACCGCAGCTTTAGCGCGTTGATCCACTCTGGCAGGGCTGCATTTTGGCCCTGCCGCTGACAGGGAGCTCTTATGTCCGAAGATATCTTTGACGCCATCATCGTCGGTGCAGGGCTTGCCGGTTCGGTTGCCGCACTAGTGCTCGCCCGCGAAGGTGCGCAAGTGTTAGTTATCGAGCGAGGCAATTCCGCAGGTGCCAAGAACGTCACCGGCGGGCGTCTCTATGCCCACAGTCTGGAACACATTATTCCTGGTTTCGCTGACTCCGCCCCCGTAGAACGCCTGATCACCCATGAAAAACTCGCGTTTATGACGGAAAAGTCAGCGATGACTATGGACTACTGCAATGGCGACGAAACCTCGCCATCCCAGCGTTCTTACTCCGTTTTGCGCAGTAAATTTGATGCCTGGCTGATGGAGCAGGCTGAAGAAGCGGGCGCGCAGTTAATTACCGGGATCCGCGTCGATAACCTCGTACAGCGCGATGGCAAAGTCGTCGGTGTAGAAGCCGATGGCGATGTGATTGAAGCGAAAACGGTGATCCTTGCTGATGGGGTGAATTCCATCCTTGCCGAAAAGCTGGGGATGGCAAAACGCGTTAAACCGACGGATGTGGCGGTTGGCGTAAAGGAACTGATCGAGTTACCGAAGTCGGTTATCGAAGACCGTTTTCAGTTGCAGGGTAATCAGGGCGCGGCTTGCCTGTTTGCGGGATCACCCACCGATGGCCTGATGGGCGGTGGCTTCCTTTATACCAATGAAAATACCCTGTCGCTGGGGCTGGTTTGTGGTTTGCATCATCTGCATGACGCAAAAAAATCGGTGCCGCAAATGCTGGAAGATTTCAAACAACATCCGGCCGTTGCACCGCTGATCGCGGGCGGCAAGCTGGTGGAATATTCCGCTCACGTAGTGCCGGAAGCAGGTATCAACATGCTGCCGGAGTTGGTTGGTGACGGCGTATTGATTGCCGGTGATGCTGCCGGAATGTGTATGAACCTCGGTTTTACCATTCGCGGTATGGATCTGGCGATTGCCGCCGGGGAAGCAGCAGCAAAAACTGTGCTTTCAGCGATGAAAAGCGACGATTTCAGTAAGCAAAAACTCGCGGAATATCGTCAGCATCTTGAGAGTGGCCCGCTGCGCGATATGCGCATGTACCAGAAACTACCGGCGTTCCTTGATAACCCACGCATGTTTAGCGGCTACCCGGAACTGGCGGTGGGCGTGGCGCGTGACCTGTTCACCATTGACGGCAGTGCGCCGGAACTGATGCGCAAGAAAATCCTCCGCCACGGCAAGAAAGTGGGCTTAATCAATCTGATCAAGGATGGCATGAAAGGAGTGACCGTTTTATGACTTCTCCCGTCAATGTGGACGTCAAACTGGGCGTCAATAAATTCAATGTCGATGAAGAGCATCCGCACATCGTTGTGAAGGCCGATGCAGATAAACAGGCCCTGGAGCTGCTGGTGAAAGCGTGCCCCGCAGGTCTGTACAAGAAGCAGGATGACGGCAGTGTGCGCTTCGATTACGCCGGATGTCTGGAGTGCGGCACCTGTCGCATTCTGGGGCTGGGGTCGGCGCTGGAACAGTGGGAATACCCGCGCGGCACCTTTGGTGTGGAGTTCCGTTACGGCTGATGTTGGTTTGATACGTAACGCCGTACTGACTCTCATTGCAAAAAAACAGGAATAACCCATGCAACCGTCCAGAAACTTTGACGATCTTAAATTCTCTTCTATTCACCGCCGCATTTTGCTGTGGGGAAGCGGTGGTCCGTTTCTGGATGGTTATGTACTGGTAATGATTGGCGTGGCGCTGGAGCAACTGACTCCGGCGCTGAAACTGGACGCTGACTGGATTGGCTTGCTGGGCGCGGGAACGCTCGCCGGGCTGTTCGTTGGCACATCGCTGTTTGGCTATATCTCCGATAAAGTCGGACGGCGCAAAATGTTCCTCATCGATATCATCGCCATCGGCGTGATATCGGTGGCGACGATGTTTGTCTCATCCCCCGTCGAACTGTTAGTGATGCGGGTACTCATCGGCATTGTCATCGGTGCAGATTATCCCATCGCCACTTCGATGATCACTGAGTTCTCCAGTACCCGTCAGCGGGCGTTTTCCATCAGCTTTATTGCCGCGATGTGGTATGTCGGCGCGACCTGCGCCGATCTGGTCGGTTACTGGCTTTATGATGTGGAAGGTGGTTGGCGCTGGATGCTGGGTAGCGCAGCGATCCCCTGTTTGTTGATTTTGATTGGTCGATTCGAACTGCCTGAATCTCCCCGCTGGTTGTTACGCAAAGGGCGAGTAAAAGAGTGCGAAGAGATGATGATCAAACTGTTTGGCGAACCGGTGGCTTTCGATGAAGAGCAGCCGCAGCAAACCCGTTTTCGCGATCTGTTTAATCGCCGCCATTTTCCTTTTGTTCTGTTTGTTGCCGCCATCTGGACCTGCCAGGTGATCCCGATGTTCGCCATCTACACCTTTGGCCCGCAAATCGTTGGTTTGTTGGGATTGGGTGTTGGCAAAAATGCGGCACTGGGGAACGTGGTGATTAGCCTGTTCTTTATGCTCGGCTGTATTCCACCGATGCTGTGGCTAAACACTGCCGGACGGCGTCCATTGTTGATTGGCAGCTTTGCCATGATGACGCTGGCGCTGGCGGTTTTGGGGCTGATCCCGGATATGGGGATCTGGCTGGTAGTGATGGCATTTGCGGTGTATGCCTTTTTCTCTGGCGGGCCGGGTAATTTGCAGTGGCTCTATCCTAATGAACTCTTCCCGACGGATATCCGCGCCTCTGCCGTGGGCGTGATTATGTCCTTAAGCCGTATTGGCACTATTGTTTCGACCTGGGCACTGCCGATCTTTATCAATAATTACGGTATCAGTAACACGATGCTAATGGGGGCGGGTATCTCGCTGTTTGGCTTGTTGATTTCCGTAGCGTTTGCCCCGGAGACTCGAGGGATGTCACTGGCGCAGACCAGCAATATGACGATCCGCGGGCAGAGAATGGGGTAATTTGTTCAGATTTCTCTCTTTTCTGAATCAATATTATTGACTATAAGCCGCGTGAATATATGACTACACTTTGTGGGAAAACAAAGGCGTAATCACGCGGGCTACCTATGATTCTTATAATTTATGCGCATCCGTATCCGCATCATTCCCATGCGAATAAACGGATGCTTGAACAGGCAAGGACGCTGGAAGGCGTCGAAATTCGCTCTCTTTATCAACTCTATCCTGACTTCAATATCGATATTGCCGCCGAGCAGGAGGCGCTGTCTCGCGCCGATCTGATCGTCTGGCAGCACCCGATGCAGTGGTACAGCATTCCTCCGCTTCTTAAACTTTGGATCGATAAAGTCTTCTCGCACGGCTGGGCTTACGGTCACGGCGGCACGGCGCTGCATGGCAAACATTTACTGTGGGCGGTGACGACCGGCGGTGGGGAAAGCCATTTTGAGATTGGTGCGCATCCGGGCTTTGATGTGCTGTCACAGCCGCTACAGGCGACGGCAATCTACTGCGGGCTGAACTGGCTGCCACCGTTTGCCATGCACTGCACCTTTATTTGTGACGACGAAACCCTCGAAGGGCAGGCGCGGCACTATAAGCAACGTCTGCTGGAATGGCAGGAGGCACATCATGGATAGCCATACGCTTATTCAGGCGCTGATTTATCTCGGTTCGGCGGCGCTGATTGTTCCCATTGCGGTACGTCTCGGTCTGGGATCGGTACTTGGCTACCTGATCGCCGGCTGCATTATTGGCCCGTGGGGGCTGCGACTGGTGACCGATGCCGAATCTATTCTGCACTTTGCCGAGATTGGCGTGGTGCTGATGCTGTTTATTATCGGCCTCGAACTCGATCCACAAAGGCTGTGGAAGCTGCGTGCGGCGGTGTTCGGCGGCGGCGCATTGCAGATGGTGATTTGCGGCGGCCTGCTGGGGCTGTTCTGTATGTTGCTTGGGCTGCGCTGGCAGGTCGCGGAATTGATCGGC
The DNA here is from genome assembly GCF_046486405.1 of Escherichia sp. WS338. NCBI lineage: Bacteria > Pseudomonadati > Pseudomonadota > Gammaproteobacteria > Enterobacterales > Enterobacteriaceae > Escherichia > Escherichia sp. WS338. Next base: position 80,692 of record NZ_JBJQLL010000007.1, read on the forward strand.
ATGACGCTGGCGCTCTCCTCTACGGCGATTGCCATGCAGGCGATGAATGAACGCAATCTGATGGTGACGCAAATGGGTCGCAGTGCCTTTGCGGTGCTGCTGTTCCAGGATATCGCGGCGATCCCGCTGGTGGCAATGATCCCGCTACTGGCGGCGAGCAGTGCCTCGACGACGATGGGCGCATTTGCTCTCTCGGCGTTAAAAGTGGCGGGTGCGCTGGTGCTGGTGGTATTGCTGGGGCGCTATGTCACGCGTCCGGCACTGCGTTTTGTTGCCCGCTCTGGCTTGCGGGAAGTGTTTAGTGCCGTGGCGTTATTCCTCGTGTTTGGCTTTGGTTTGCTGCTGGAAGAGGTCGGCTTGTCGATGGCGATGGGCGCGTTTCTGGCGGGCGTACTGCTGGCAAGCTCGGAATACCGTCATGCGCTGGAAAGCGATATCGAACCATTTAAAGGTTTGCTGCTGGGGCTGTTTTTCATCGGCGTTGGCATGTCGATAGACTTTGGCACGCTGCTTGAAAATCCGTTGCGCATTGTCATTTTGCTGCTCGGTTTCCTCATCATCAAAATCGCCATGCTGTGGCTGATTGCCCGGCCGTTGCAGGTGCCAAATAAACAGCGTCGCTGGTTTGCGGTGCTATTAGGGCAGGGTAGTGAGTTTGCCTTTGTAGTATTTGGTGCGGCGCAGATGGCGAATGTGCTGGAGCCGGAGTGGGCGAAATCGCTGACCCTGGCGGTGGCGCTGTCGATGGCGGCAACGCCGATTCTGCTGGTGATCCTCAATCGCCTTGAGCAATCTTCTAGTGAAGAGGCGCGTGAAGCCGATGAGATCGACGAAGAACAGCCGCGGGTAATCATCGCCGGATTCGGTCGTTTTGGGCAGATCACCGGACGTTTACTGCTCTCCAGCGGGGTGAAAATGGTGGTGCTCGATCACGATCCGGACCATATCGAAACCTTGCGTAAATTTGGTATGAAAGTGTTTTATGGCGATGCCACGCGGATGGATTTACTGGAATCTGCCGGAGCGGCGAAAGCGGAAGTGCTGATTAACGCTATCGACGATCCGCAAACCAACCTGCAACTGACGGAGATGGTGAAAGAACATTTCCCGCATTTGCAGATTATTGCCCGCGCCCGCGATGTCGACCACTACATTCGTTTGCGTCAGGCAGGCGTTGAAAAGCCGGAGCGTGAAACCTTTGAAGGTGCGCTGAAAACCGGGCGTCTGGCACTGGAAAGTTTAGGTCTGGGGCCGTATGAAGCGCGAGAACGCGCCGATGTGTTCCGCCGCTTTAATATTCAGATGGTGGAAGAGATGGCAATGGTTGAGAACGACACCAAAGCCCGCGCGGCGGTCTATAAACGCACCAGCGCGATGTTAAGTGAGATCATTACCGAGGACCGCGAACATCTGTCATTAATTCAACGACATGGCTGGCAGGGAACCGAAGAAGGTAAACATACCGGCAACATGGCGGATGAACCGGAAACGAAACCCTCATCCTAATAAAGAGTGACGTAAATCACACTTTACAGCTAACTAATTGTTTTTATTTCATTGTAATGCGGCGAGTCCAGTGGGAGAGCGTGGACTCGCCAGCAGAATATAAAATTTTCCTCAACATCATCCTCGCACCAGTCGACGACGGTTTACGCTTTACGTATAGTGGCGACAATTTTTTTTATCGGGAAATCTCAATGATCAGTCTGATTGCGGCGTTAGCGGTAGATCGTGTTATCGGCATGGAAAACGCCATGCCGTGGAACCTGCCTGCCGATCTCGCCTGGTTTAAACGCAACACTTTAAATAAACCCGTGATTATGGGCCGCCATACCTGGGAATCCATCGGTCGTCCGTTGCCAGGACGCAAAAATATTATCCTCAGCAGTCAACCGGGTACGGACGATCGCGTAACGTGGGTGAAGTCGGTGGATGAAGCCATTGCGGCGTGTGGTGACGTACCAGAAATCATGGTGATTGGCGGCGGTCGCGTTTATGAGCAGTTCCTGCCGAAAGCGCAAAAACTGTATCTGACGCATATCGACGCGGAAGTGGAAGGCGACACCCATTTCCCGGATTACGAGCCGGATGACTGGGAATCGGTATTCAGTGAATTCCACGATGCCGATGCGCAGAACTCTCACAGCTATTGCTTTGAGATTCTGGAGCGGCGGTAATTTTGTATATTAGAATTCCGGCATCACTGATACGTGCAGATATCCGTGTTTACTAGACGTATAAATTGTACAGGAGCACGATATCATGACTGCAAAACGTACCACACAAAGTGTGACCGTCACCGTCGACCGTGAGTTAGTCAATCGCGCTCGTGATGCAGGCTTAAATATGAGCGCCACCCTTACGGTTGCGCTCAATGCTGAACTTAAAAAACATGCAGCAATACGTTGGCGTGAAGAGAACGCAGAAGCTATCGCTGCGTTAAATCAATTGGCTGATGAAACCGGATGTTTCTCTGATGAGTACCGGAGCTTCTAGCGATGCAATTTACGGTATACCGCAGTCGCGGCAGGAACGCCGCGTTTCCCTTTGTTATCGATGTTACCAGCGACATTATTGGTGAGATTAATCGCCGTATTGTTATTCCATTAACACCTATTGAACGATTTATCCGTATTCGCCCTCCAGAACGGCTTAACACAATCCTTTTACTGGTAGACGGCTCATGACGCATGAGACTGCAACTGTTCCAGTTAACGCGCTGGGAACGAAATTTTGCGATGCCAGCGCGCACCGAACGTTGATTAAAGGAGCATTAGATTTTATGCTCGACGGGATTTAAGACGCGGCCGCCTCTCCCTCACCCATATCTGCCGGTTCGACGGCTGGACAAAATACTGTTTATCTTCCCAGCGCAGGCAGGTTAATGTACCACCCCAGCAGCAGCCAGTATCCAGCGCGTAAATACCTTCCGGCGTACCTTTGCCTTCCAGCGATGCCCAGTGACCAAAGGCGATGCTGTACTCTTCAGCGACAGGGCCAGGAATCGCAAACCACGGTTTCAGTGGGGCAGGGGCCTCTTCCGGCGATTCTTTGCTGTACATATCCAGTTGACCGTTCGGGAAGCAAAAACGCATACGGGTAAAGGCGTTGGTGATAAACCGCAGTCTTCCCAGCCCCCGCAATTCCGGTGACCAGTTATTTGGCATATCGCCGTACATGGCATCAAGGAAGAAGGGGTAGGAGTCGCTCGACAGCACCGCTTCTACATCGCGCGCGCACTCTTTGGCGGTCTGTAGATCCCACTGTGGCGTGATCCCGGCGTGGGCCATCACCAGCTTTTTCTCTTCGTCGATTTGCAGCAGAGGCTGGCGACGCAGCCAGTTAAGCAGCTCGTCGGCATCCGGCGCTTCCAGCAGCGGTGTCAGGCGATCTTTCGGTTTATTGCGGCTGATCCCGGCAAATACCGCCAGCAGATGCAGATCGTGATTGCCCAGCACCAGACGTACGCTGTCGCCTAAGGATTTCACATAGCGCAGAACATCCAGCGAACCCGGGCCGCGCGCGACCAGATCGCCCGTCAGCCAGAGGGTATCTTTCCCAGGGGTAAATTCTACTTTATGCAGCAATGCGATCAGTTCATCGTAACAACCATGAACGTCGCCAATAAGGTATGTCGCCATATTCTTTTAATGAATGAGTGTGGGAACGGCGAGTCGGAATACGGGAATGTCGATGCTGAAAGGGACGCCATTTTCATCGATCATTTCGTAGTGACCCTGCATGGTGCCCAGCGGGGTTTCAATGATTGCACCGCTGGTGTACTGGTACTCTTCGCCAGGTGCGATAAGTGGCTGGACGCCAACCACTCCTTCGCCCTGGACTTCGGTTTCACGGCCATTGCCATTGGTGATCAGCCAGTAACGCCCCAACAACTGCACTGGCGCTCGCCCCAGATTGCGTATGGTTACGGTATAAGCAAAAACGTAACGTTCATTATCAGGTGAAGATTGTGCCTCAATGTAGACGCTTTGAACCTGAATACACACTCGGGGCGAATTGATCATCGTTAACTCTCCTGCAAAGGCGCGTTCTCCGCCAGATAGTTCGCCATCTGGCAATATTGCGCGACAGAGATATTTTCCGCTCGCATCGCCGGGTCGATCCCCATTCCCGTTAACACCTCGACGCTAAACAGGTTGCCGAGGCTGTTACGAATGGTTTTACGACGCTGGTTAAAGGCTTCGGTGGTGATGCGGCTCAACACGCGAACATCTTTAACCGGGTGAGGCATCGTTGCATGAGGAACCAGGCGCACGACGGCGGAATCCACTTTGGGTGGTGGTGTAAAGGCTGACGGCGGTACTTCCAGCACCGGGATCACGTTGCAATAGTATTGCGCCATGACGCTTAATCGACCATACGCCTTGCTGTTCGGTCCTGCAACCAGACGATTCACCACCTCTTTTTGCAACATAAAGTGCATGTCGGCAATGGCATCAGTATAGCTAAACAGATGGAACATCAACGGCGTGGAGATGTTATAAGGCAGGTTGCCGAAAACACGCAGCGGCTGACCCATTTTCTCGGCCAGTTCACCAAAGTTAAAGGTCATCGCATCCTGCTGATAAATAGTCAGTTTCGGGCCTAAGAATGGATGCGTTTGCAGACGTGCCGCCAGATCGCGGTCAAGTTCGATGACCGTGAGCTTATCCAGACGTTCGCCGACCGGTTCGGTCAATGCCGCCAGACCGGGGCCGATTTCGACCATCGCCTGGCCCTTCTGCGGGTTAATGGCAGAAACAATGCTGTCGATCACGAACTGATCGTTGAGAAAGTTTTGCCCGAAGCGTTTACGGGCTAAGTGGCCCTGGTGGACTCGATTATTCATTGGGTGTTAACAATCATTTTGATGGCGAGATTAAGCGCCGTAATAAAACTGCCGACATCGGCTTTGCCACGTCCCGCCAGTTCAAGCGCGGTACCGTGGTCCACTGATGTGCGAATAAAGGGCAGGCCCAGCGTAATGTTCACACCGCGCCCGAAGCCCTGGTATTTTAGCACGGGAAGACCCTGATCGTGGTACATCGCCAGCACCGCGTCGGCGTTATCAAGATATTTCGGCTGAAACAGGGTATCGGCAGGCAGCGGCCCGTTGAGTTTCATCCCCTGCGCCCGCAGCTTGTCGAGCACCGGAATAATGGTGTCTATCTCTTCCGTACCCATATGACCGCCTTCGCCCGCGTGCGGATTCAGCCCGCAGACCAGAATGCGCGGTTCGGCAATACCAAATTTGGTCCGCAAATCGTGATGCAAAATAGCAATCACTTCGTGCAAAAGCGCAGGGGTGATAGCATCTGCGATATCGCGCAGCGGTAAATGCGTCGTTGCCAGCGCCACGCGAAGTTCTTCGGTCGCCAGCATCATCACCACTTTTTTCGCCTGCGAACGCTCTTCGAAAAACTCGGTATGACCGGTAAACGGAATGCCTGCGTCGTTAATGACGCCTTTATGCACGGGGCCTGTGATCAGCGCAGCAAATTCACCGTTCAGACAGCCATCACACGCTCGCGCCAGCGTCTCCACTACGTAATGCCCATTTTCAACCGCTAACTGCCCCGCAGTGACAGATTCACGTAGCGCGACAGGAAGTAGCGTTAATGTGCCCGCAGTTTGCGGTTGTGCAGGGGAGTTGGGGGAATAAGGACGGAGGGTGAGCGGCAAACCGAGCATCGCTGCCCGGTCGGTAAGGAGAGTGGCATCGGCACAAACAACCAGTTCGACTGGCCACTCACGCTGTGCAAGCTGGACAACTAAGTCCGGGCCAATCCCGGCGGGCTCGCCGGGAGTGATCACAACACGTTGGGTTTTAACCATTAGTTGCTCAGGATTTTAACGTAGGCGCTGGCACGTTGTTCCTGCATCCAGCTTGCTGCTTCTTCCGAGAACTTACGGTTCATCAGCATGCGGTACGCACGATCTTTCTGTGCCGCGTCGGTTTTATCGACATTACGGGTATCCAGCAGTTCGATTAAATGCCAGCCGAATGAAGAGTGAACCGGTGCACTCATTTGACCTTTGTTCAGGCGGGTCAGGGCGTCACGGAAGGCCGGATCGAAAATATCTGGTGTAGCCCAACCGAGATCACCGCCCTGGTTAGCAGAGCCTGGATCCTGAGAGAACTCTTTCGCTGCGGCAGCAAAAGTCGTTTTACCACTCTTGATATCGGCAGCGATCTGTTCCAGTTTCACGCGGGCCTGTTCGTCAGTCATGATCGGCGACGGTTTCAGCAGAATATGGCGAGCATGAACTTCGGTCACCGAGATATTTTTGCTTTCGCCGCGCAGGTCGTTAACTTTCAGAATATGGAAGCCAACGCCGGAACGAATCGGGCCAACAATGTCGCCTTTCTTCGCGGTGCTTAATGCCTGGGCGAAGATCCCCGGCAACTCCTGAATACGGCCCCAGCCCATCTGGCCGCCGTTCAGCGCCTGCTGGTCGGCAGAATGAGCAATCGCCAGCTTACCGAAATCAGCGCCGTTACGCGCCTGATCGACAATGGCGCGTGCCTGGCTTTCCGCTTCGTTCACCTGATCAGAGGTCGGGTTTTCCGGCAGCGGGATCAGGATGTGGCTCAGGTTCAGCTCAGTGCTGGCGTCGTTTTGGTTACCCACTTGCTGCGCCAGGGATTCGACTTCCTGCGGCAGGATGGTGATGCGACGACGCACCTCGTTGTTACGCACTTCAGAGATAATCATCTCTTTGCGGATCTGGTTACGATAGGTGTTGTAGTTCAGACCATCGTAAGCCAGACGGCTGCGCATCTGATCCAGCGTCATGTTGTTCTGTTTCGCGATGTTAGCAATCGCCTGATCCAGCTGCTCATCGGAGATTTTCACTCCCATTTTCTGCCCCATCTGCAGGATGATTTGATCCATGATCAAACGCTCCATGATTTGGTGGCGCAGCGTCGCGTCATCAGGAAGTTGTTGCCTTGCCTGAGCAGCGTTCAGTTTTACCGACTGCATTAATCCATCAACGTCGCTTTCCAGCACGACGCCGTTATTGACGACGGCTGCGACTTTATCGACTACCTGGGGGGCAGCGAAACTGGTATTCGCGATCATGGCGATACCGAGAAGCAGCGTTTTCCAGTTCTTCATACTTTTTCCATTTCAATTAACCGCACTGCGGATTACGTGGTAAATCAACAAATCACAAAGTGTTTTGATACGGCAGAATGTTCGAACGCAGCATCTCTTGCGTACCCAGACCGTAGTTGGAGCTCAGGCCGCGAAGTTCGATGTTAAAGCCGATTGCGTTGTCATATACCGCATGTTGTTTATCGTTATCCCAACCGTTCAGCTTCCGCTCGTAACCGACGCGAATCGCATAGCAGCAGGAGCTGTATTGCACACCTAACATAGAGTCGGCTTGCTTGTTCGCATTGGTGTCGTAGTAGTAGGCCCCAACAATGGACCAACGATCGGCAATTGGCCAGCTGGCGACGGCTCCTACCTGCGAAATACCATTCTTATATTGCTCAGCAGTGGAATAGTACTTAGGCAGCGTTGCCTGAATATATTCCGGGCTGGCGTAACGGTAATTCAGCTGTACCAGACGGTCTTCATCCCGACGGTATTCAATGCTGGAGTTACTGGTCGCTACGTTATCCAGACGTGTATCGTACTGAATCCCGCCACGCAATCCCCAACGATCAGAGATGCGCCAGTAAGTATCGCCTGCCCATACCAGTGAGCCCGTTTTGTCGTCATTCTCCCATGTTATGTTGTCATCGCCAGTGCGAGACTCCGTGAAATAGTAGATTTGACCAACGGAAATATTAAAACGTTCAACGGCAGCATCATCATATATGCGAGATGTGACACCGGTCGTCACCTGGTTAGCGGAGGCAATACGGTCAAGACCGCCGTAAGTCCGGTCCCGGAACAGGCCGGAGTAGTCAGATTGCAGCAGCGAAGAGTCGTAGTTATAGATTTTGCTCTGATCGCGATATGGCACATACAGATACTGCGCGCGTGGTTCCAGTGTCTGGGTATAGCCCGGCGCCAGCATTTCCATATCACGCTCGAAGACCATTCTACCGTCTACCTTGAACTGCGGCATTACACGGTTAGCGGACTCTGCCAGCCTGGTCGTGTTTCTGGAGTTATACCAGTCAAGATTGGTTTGCTGATAATGGGTTGCCAGCAACTTCGCTTCAGTATTGATGCTGCCCCAGTTATTAGAGAGCGGCAGATTGATGGTCGGTTCCAGGTGAACACGAGTCGCCTCTGGCATGTCATCTCTGGTGTTAACAAAGTGCACTGCCTGGCCGTAAATACGCGTATCAAACGGACCAACATCATTCTGGTAGTAGTTAACGTCTAACTGCGGCTCTGCCGAGTAGCTACTGGTGTTCTGCTCGCTGAAGACCTGGAACTGCTTGGTTGAAACGGTGGCATTGAAGTTCTGCACCGCATAGCCAATGCTGAATTTTTGCGTTGCGTAGCCGTCGGTACTGGAACCGTATTTGTTATCGAAATCATTGAAGTAGCTAGGATCGCTGACTTTGGTGTAGTCGACGTTGAAACGCCACACCTGATCCATGACCCCGGAGTGTTTCCAGTAGAACAACCAACGACGTGAACTGTCATCGTTCGGGTGTTCATCTTCATAGACTTTATCTGAAGGCAGATAGTCCAGTTCCATCAAGCCAGCGCCAGCCTGGGAGAGGTAGCGGAATTCGTTCTCCCACATGATATTGCCACGACGATGCATATAATGCGGCGTGATGGTGGCATCCATATTTGGCGCGATGTTCCAGTAATATGGCAGGTAGAACTCAAAGTAGTTGGTGGTGGTGTACTTGGCGTTCGGGATCAAGAAACCAGAGCGACGTTTGTCACCCACCGGCAACTGCAAATAGGGGCTATAAAAGATCGGTACCGGACCCACCTTAAAGCGGGCGTTCCAGATCTCCGCAACTTGTTCTTCGCGGTCATGAATAATTTCGCTACCTACCACGCTCCAGGTATCAGAACCCGGCAGACAGGAGGTAAAGCTACCGTTATCCAGAATGGTATAGCGGTTTTCGCCACGTTGTTTCATCAGGTCCGCTTTACCGCGGCCCTGGCGACCCACCATCTGGTAATCACCCTCCCAGACGTTGGTATCTTTGGTGTTCAGATTCGCCCAGCCTTTCGGCCCTTTGAGGATCACCTGGTTATCGTCGTAATGGACATTACCGAGCGCATCAACGGTACGCACCGGCTCCGGTTGTCCTGGTGCCTCTTTTTGATGGAGCTGCACTTCGTCGGCCTGCAGACGGCTGTTACCCTGCATGATATCCACGCTGCCAGTAAACACGGCGTCATCCGGGTAGTCCCCTTTCGCGTGGTCAGCATTGATAGTCACGGGTAAGTCATTGGTATCGCCCTGTACCAGAGGACGGTCATAGCTTGGCACGCCCAACATGCACTGTGAGGCGAGGTCGGCTGCCAGTCCCTGTTGACTATAAAGGGCGGTGGCAATCATGGTGGCCAGGAGAGTGGGGATACGTTTTTTCATACGTTGATTTTATTGTTCCATCATCGGTAACGTTGCGCGTGACAAACGGTCAGAGACTAACGTACTCGTCATCTCTACGCTAGTGTTAATCCTGTCCGAATAGCGTCTGTGGTGTTAGGCACGGCATTGAATGACAGGTATGATAATGCAAATTATAGGCGATGTCTCACAATAGACCGCAGCCAGAAATGGGTAAAAGCGCCTTTATATTGTGGGAGATAGCCCTGATATCCGTGTGTCGATTTGGGGAATATATGCAGTATTGGGGAAAAATCATTGGCGTGGCCGTGGCCTTAATAATGGGCGTCGGCTTTTGGGGCGTAGTATTGGGCCTGTTAATTGGCCATATGTTTGATAAAGCCCGTAGCCGTAAAATGGCGTGGTTCGCCAACCAGCGTGAGCGTCAGGCGCTGTTTTTTGCCACCACTTTTGAAGTGATGGGGCATTTAACCAAATCCAAAGGTCGCGTCACGGAAGCTGATATTCATATCGCCAGCCAGTTGATGGACCGAATGAACCTTCATGGCGCTTCCCGTACTGCGGCGCAAAATGCGTTCCGGGTGGGAAAATCAGACAATTACCCGCTGCGCGAAAAGATGCGCCAGTTTCGCAGTGTCTGCTTTGGTCGTTTTGACTTAATTCGTATGTTTCTGGAGATCCAGATTCAGGCGGCGTTTGCTGATGGTTCACTGCACCCGAATGAACGGGCGGTGCTGTATGTCATTGCTGAAGAATTAGGGATCTCCCGCGCTCAGTTTGACCAGTTTTTGCGCATGATGCAGGGCGGTGCACAGTTTGGTGGCGGTTATCAGCAGCAATCTGGCGGTGGTAACTGGCAGCAAGCGCAGCGTGGCCCGACGCTGGAAGATGCCTGTAATGTGCTGGGCGTGAAGCCGACGGATGATGCGACCACCATCAAACGTGCCTACCGTAAGCTGATGAGTGAACACCATCCCGATAAGTTGGTGGCGAAAGGTTTGCCGCCAGAGATGATGGAGATGGCGAAGCAGAAAGCGCAGGAAATTCAGCAGGCCTATGAGCTGATAAAGCAGCAGAAAGGGTTTAAATAAGTTTCAACGTGTAGGCCTGATAAGACGCGGCCCGCGTCGCATCAGGCAATCGGCGCAAAATTGCCGGATGCGGCGTGAACGCCTTCTCCGGCCTACCGAACTTCGCCAGCGTGACTATTAAAAATCCGCTGGTGCTTTAAACGTCATACTATTGCCATACGCCGGATGGGTAATCGTCAGCATCTCTGCATGTAGCAACAAACGTGGTGCCATTGCTCTCGCTTCTGGTGATGCATAAAAACGATCGCCGAGAATCGGATGACCCAGCGCCAGCATATGCACACGCAGCTGATGCGAACGCCCGGTAATCGGTTTTAACACCACTCTTGCCGTGTTATCCGCCGCATATTCCACCACTTCATACTCCGTCTGCGCAGGTTTACCTGTTTCGTAACAGACTTTCTGTTTCGGGCGGTTTGGCCAGTCGCAAATCAGCGGCAGATCCACCAGACCTTCCGCAGGGGATGGATGCCCCCAGACGCGGGCCACATACTGTTTTTTAGGCTCGCGCTCGCGGAACTGGCGTTTTAACTCCCGCTCCGCGGCTTTGGTCAGCGCCACTACAATCACGCCGCTGGTAGCCATATCCAGACGATGCACCGATTCTGCCTGCGGATAATCACGCTGAATGCGCGTCATCACGCTGTCTTTGTGCTCTTCCAGACGACCCGGCACAGACAACAAACCGCTCGGCTTGTTGACCACCATAATATGGTCATCCTGATACAGGACAACCAGCCAGGGTTCCTGCGGCGGATTGTAGTTTTCCATCCCCATCTTCGGCTCCGTTACTGATGCGTCACAACGATCAAACGCAGGGCATCCAGACGCCAGCCTGCCTGATCCAGGCTTTCCATTACCTGCTGACGGTTGCTCTCAATGGCGGTCAGTTCGTCGTCACGAATGTTCGGGTTAACTGCACGCAGCGCTTCCAGACGAGACAGCTCGGCAGACAGTTTTTCGTCGGCTTCGTTACGTGCGGCATCAATCAATGCACGGGCAGATTTCTCGATCTGCGCTTCCCCCAGCTGAAGGATAGCGTGAACATCCTGCTGCACCGCGTTAACCAGCTTGCTGCCGGTGTGACGGTTAACCGCGTTAAGCTGGCGGTTAAAGGTTTCAAACTCTACCTGCGCCGCCAGGTTGTTGCCGTTTTTATCCAGCAGCATACGTACCGGCGTCGGTGGCAGGAAGCGGTTGAGCTGCAACTGCTTCGGAGCCTGGGCTTCAACCACATAAATCAGTTCCACCAACAGCGTACCTACCGGCAACGCTTTGTTTTTCAACAGTGAAATCGTGCTGCTACCGGTATCGCCAGAAAGGATCAGATCCAGACCGTTGCGGATCAGCGGATGCTCCCAGGTAATAAACTGTGCATCTTCACGCGTCAGCGCCACTTCACGGTCGAAGGTGATGGTGATGCCATCTTCCGACAGGCCAGGGAAGTCCGGCACCAGCATATGATCGGACGGCGTCAGCACGATCATGTTGTCGCCGCGATCGTCCTGATTGATACCGATAATATCGAACAGGTTCATGGCGAAGGCGATCAGGTTGGTATCGTCATCCTGCTCTTCAATGCTTTCTGCCAGTGCCTGGGCTTTTTCGCCACCGTTGGAATGGATTTCCAGCAGGCGGTCACGACCTTGTTCCAGCTGTGCTTTCAGCGCTTCATGTTGCTCGCGGCAGTTTTTGATCAGATCGTCAAAGCCTTCGGTCTCATCCGGCGAGGCCAGATAGTTAATCAAATCGTTGTACACGCTATCGTAGATAGTGCGTCCGGTCGGGCAGGTGTGCTCGAATGCATCCAGACCTTCGTGATACCAGCGCACCAGCACCGACTGAGCCGTTTTTTCCAGATAAGGCACATGGATCTGAATATCGTGCGCCTGACCGATACGATCCAGACGACCAATACGCTGCTCCAGCAGATCCGGGTTGAATGGCAGGTCAAACATCACCATGTGGCTGGCGAACTGGAAGTTACGTCCTTCAGAACCGATTTCCGAGCACAGCAGTACCTGTGCGCCGGTGTCTTCTTCGGCAAACCAGGCGGCAGCGCGGTCACGTTCGATAATCGACATGCCTTCGTGGAACACTGCGGCGCGAATACCTTCACGTTCGCGCAGTACCTGCTCCAGTTGCAGCGCAGTGGCCGCTTTGGCGCAGATCACCAGCACTTTCTGAGAGCGATGGCTGGTCAGGTAGCCCATCAGCCATTCAACGCGCGGATCGAAGTTCCACCAGGTGGCGTTATCGCCTTCAAATTCCTGATAAATACGCTCCGGGTAGAGCATATCGCGAGCGCGATCTTCCGCACTTTTACGTGCGCCCATAATGCCGGAGACTTTAATAGCGGTCTGATACTGCGTCGGCAGTGGCAGCTTAATAGTATGCAGCTCGCGTTTCGGGAAGCCTTTCACACCGTTACGGGTGTTACGGAACAGCACGCGGCTGGTGCCGTGGCGATCCATCAGCATCGAAACCAGTTCCTGACGGGCGCTCTGGGCATCTTCGCTGTCGCTGTTTGCTGCTTGCAACAGCGGCTCGATATCCTGCTCGCCGATCATCTCACCGAGCATGTTCAGTTCGTCATTGCTGAGTTTGTTACCTGCCAGCAGCATGGCAACGGCGTCCGCAACCGGACGATAATTTTTCTGCTCTTCAACGAATTGCGCAAAGTCGTGGAAACGGTTCGGGTCCAGCAGACGCAGACGGGCGAAGTGGCTTTCCATCCCCAGCTGTTCCGGGGTTGCGGTCAGCAGCAGAACGCCCGGCACGTGCTCTGCCAGTTGTTCAATGGCCTGATATTCACGGCTCGGCGCATCTTCGCTCCACACCAGGTGATGCGCTTCATCGACCACCAGTAGATCCCACTCGGCTTCACAGAGATGTTCCAGACGCTGTTTGCTACGACGGGCAAAATCCAGCGAGCAAATCACCAGCTGCTCGGTATCGAACGGGTTGTAAGCATCGTGCTGAGCTTCGGCATAACGCTCATCATCAAACAGAGCAAAGCGCAGGTTGAAACGGCGCAGCATTTCTACCAGCCACTGATGCTGTAAGGTTTCCGGGACGATAATCAGCACACGTTCAGCAGCGCCAGAGAGCAGTTGCTGATGCAGGATCATCCCGGCTTCAATGGTTTTCCCTAAACCCACTTCGTCAGCCAACAGGACGCGCGGCGCGTGGCGGCGACCAACATCATGAGCGATGTTGAGCTGGTGCGGGATCAGGCTGGTACGCTGACCGCGCAGGCCGCTGTACGGCATACGGAACTGTTCGCTGGAATACTTACGCGCGCGATAACGCAGCGCAAAGCGGTCCATACGGTCAATCTGCCCGGCAAACAGACGGTCCTGCGGTTTGCTGAACACCAGTTTGCTATCAAGGAAAACTTCACGCAGGGCCACGCCGGACTCTTCAGTATCAAGGCGAGTACCGATATAGGTCAGCAAGCCATTTTCTTCTTTTACTTCTTCGACTTGCATCTGCCAGCCGTCATGGCTGGTAATGGTATCACCAGGGTTGAACATCACGCGGGTCACGGGGGAATCACTGCGTGCGTACAGACGGTTTTCACCAGTAGATGGGAAAAGTAAAGTGACAGTTCGCGCATCCACCGCGACAACGGTTCCAAGTCCCAATTCGCTTTCTGTATCGCTGATCCAGCGTTGACCAAGTGTAAAAGGCATATGTGTTCGGCTCTATATCTTTAATTGCAGGCAATAACCACCCGCTACCGTGCTTATGAGGTAGTGGTGTTATTCAGGTCCAGGAATGGAAAGGGCGCTATGGTACTGGATGGCAAAGCATTCGTCACGCATCAAAATGGTATCTGGCGAACTCTTTTTTTGCTCAAAATAGCCCAAGTTGCCCGGTCATAAGTGTAGCAAAATTATCCTCAATAAAAGGGAGTATTCCCTCCGCCACGGGTTGTAGCTGGCGGGTCAGATAGTGTTCGTAATCCAGCGGTGAACGTTGGTAGTCCAGCGGCTCCGGGCCGTTGGTGGTCCATACGTACTTAATGGAGCCGCGGTTCTGATATTGCAAGGGGCGACCGCGCTTTTGGTTTTCTTCATCGGCAAGGCGAGCGGCGCGTACATGAGGCGGAACATTACGCTGATATTCGCTCAGCGGACGGCGAAGGCGTTTACGGTAAACCAGCCGCGCATCCAGTTCACCCGCCATCAGTTTGTCGATGGTTTCGCGGACGTACTCCTGATATGGCTCGTTGCGGAAGATACGCAGGTACAGCTCCTGCTGAAACTGCTGGGCCAGCGGCGTCCAGTCGGTGCGCACGGTTTCCAGCCCTTTAAACACCATCCGCTGCTTGTCGCCCTCCTGAATCAGCCCGGCATAACGTTTTTTACTGCCGGTATCGGCTCCGCGAATGGTTGGCATCAGAAAACGGCAGAAATGGGTTTCATACTCCAGTTCCAGTGCGCTGGTTAGCCGTTGTTTTTGCAGCGTTTCTGCCCACCAGGCGTTAACGTGCTGCACCAGTGCACGACCAATTTTCGCCGCTTCTTCTTCCGAATGTGCGCCTTTCAACCAGACAAACGTTGAGTCGGTATCGCCGTAGATCACGTCGTAGCCCTGCGCTTCAATCAACGCTTTGGTTTGCCGCATGATCTGATGACCACGCATAGTGATCGACGACGCCAGGCGCGGATCGAAGAAGCGGCAGGCGGTGGTGCCAAGCACGCCATAAAAGGCATTCATAATGATCTTCAGCGCCTGCGAAAGCGGCTTATTACCCTGACGTTTGGCTTCATCGCGCCCGTGCCAGATGTTAGTCACAATCGCCGGCAGGCAATGTTTTTCTCGCGAGAACCAGGCATCGAGAAAGCCTTCGGTGCTGTGCTCTGGATCAGGCTGCGCCATGCCTTCCACCAGCCCGACGGGATCAATCAGAAAGGTGCGGATGATCGACGGGTACAGGCTTTTGTAGTCCAGCACCAGCACCGAATCATAAAGCCCAGGTCGCGAATCCATCACGTAGCCGCCAGGGCTGGCGTGCGGCGGCACTTCGCCGAGATTAGGCGCGACATAACCAGCGCGATGCATACGGGGAAAATAGAGATGACCAAACGCTGCCACCGAACCGCCGTGTCGATCTACCGGCAGGCCGTTCACCGTCGCCCGTTCGAGCAAAAACGGCATGATTTCAGTTTTGTGGAAGATCTGCGTCACCAGCTCGCAATCTTTCAGGTTATAAGTTGCCAGCGCAGGCTTATCTTCGGCGAAACGGCGGTCAATTTCGTCCATTCGATCCCACGGGTTATCGATAGATTTTCCTTCGCCTAATAACTCCTGAGCGACGGTTTCCAGCGAGAATGAAGAGAAATTCCAGAACGCGGATTTCAGCGCCTCGATACCGTCGATAATCAGTCGCCCTTTGGCCTGAGCAAAAAAGACGCCGTTTTTAAAGCCGTGCTCGCGCCACTCCAGCTCGCTGTTATCACGCCCCAGACGCAGCGGAATACGGTAACGCTCGGCATGTTTTTGCAGCATTCGCAGATCGAACTGCACCACGTTCCAACCGATGATCACATCAGGATCGTAGTTGGCAAACCAGGCGTTAAGTTTTTCCAGTAGCTGCGGGCGGCTGGCGACGTATTCCAGTTCGAAATCGAGCGCGGAGGCGTCGCCATTCTCCGGCCCCAGCATATAAACGATGCGTTGACCGCAGCCTTCCAGGCCGATGCAGTACAGCTCACCGTGGCGGGTGGTTTCAATATCAATAGAAACCCACTTGAGCGGCGGACGATAGTCGGGATGCGGTTTCAGACGGGCATTAACGATAGCGCCATTGTGCATATCACCCTCGACCCACACTGGCGAGGTGATAAACCGCTCCATCAGATAGCGTTCCGGCGGGCGGACATCGGCCTCGTAGACGGTAACGCCACCTTCACGCAGGCGCTTTTCGTAATTCATTAGCTGGCGATGGGCGCGACAGTAAAGGCCATACACCGGCTGGCGGTGAAAATCCTTTAACGCCAGCGGCGTCAGGCGAAAGCCTTGTTCACCCTGCAAAATATGCTGAGCGCGGGGAACCTGATCGGCAGGAATAAACGCCACGGACTCTTGCGGTGCAAGCGTGACCTGCAACGGCCCGTTATCCGTTGCCATCCAGAAGGAGACTTCTGTCCCTTGCGGGGTGTCCCGCCAGTGTCGGGTTAAGATAAAACCTGCCTGCGCCACGCTGAAAATCCAATAAAAAACCAGGCTTGATTATAGCCTGGTTTCGTTTGATTGGCTGTGGTTTTATACAGTCATTACTGCCCGTAGTATGCCTTCGCACCATGCTTACGCAGATAGTGTTTATCCAGCAGCGTTTGCTGCATATCCGGTAACTGCGGCGCTAACTGACGGCAGAATATCCCCATATAAGCGACCTCTTCCAGCACGATGGCGTTATGCACCGCATCTTCGGCATTTTTGCCCCATGCAAATGGGCCGTGAGAATGGACCAGGACGCCGGGCATTTGTGCTGCGTCGATTCCCTGTTTTTCGAAGGTTTCTACGATGACGTTACCGGTTTCCCACTCATATTCACCGTTGATTTCTGCGTCGGTCATTTTGCGGGTGCAGGGAATGGTGCCGTAGAAATAGTCGGCGTGGGTGGTACCGGTTGCCGGAATTGACTGGCCCGCCTGCGCCCAGATGGTGGCGTGGCGCGAGTGTGTGTGCACAATGCCGCCAATGGACGGGAATGCCTGATAGAGCAGCCGGTGAGTTGGCGTGTCGGAGGAGGGCTTTTTCGTTCCTTCAACCACTTCACCGGTTTCGATGCTGACCACGACCATATCGTCAGCGGTCATGATGCTGTAGTCGACGCCGGAAGGTTTGATCACCAGGACGCCGCGCCCGCGATCAACGGCGCTGACATTGCCCCAGGTGAGCGTGACCAGGTTGTGTTTTGGCAGCGCCAGGTTGGCTTCTAATACCTGGCGTTTGAGATCTTCTAACATGTTGACTCCTTCGTGCCGGATGCGCTTTGCTTATCCGGCCTACAAAATCGCAGCGTGTAGGCCTGATAAGACGCGTCGGCGTCGCATCAGGCGGTGAATGCCGGATGCGCTTTGCTTATCCGGCCTACAAATCCGGAACGCGTAGGCCTGATAAGACGCGCCAGCGCCGCATCAGGCGGTGAATGCCGGATGCGCTTTGCTTATCCGGCCTACAAAATCACAGCGTGTAGGCCTGATAAGACGCGTCAGCGTCGCATCAGGCGTTACACACCTGATGCGGCTACTTAGCGACGAAACCCGTAATACACTTCGTTCCAGCGCAGCGCGTCTTTAAACGCTGGCAGGCGGGTGTCGTTATCAATCACCGTGATTTCAATGTCGTGCATCTCGGCGAACTGGCGCATATCGTTGAGGTTCAGCGCATGGCTGAAAACGGTATGGTGCGCGCCACCAGCAAGGATCCACGCTTCGGAAGCAGTTGGCAGATCCGGTTGCGCTTTCCACAGCGCATTCGCCACCGGCAGTTTCGGCAGGGAGTGCGGTGTTTTCACCGTGTCGATGCAGTTAACCAGCAGACGGTAACGATCGCCGAGATCAATCAGGCTGGCGACAATCGCTGGACCGGTTTGGGTATTGAAGATCAGGCGGGCAGGATCGTCTTTACCGCCAATACCGAGGTGCTGAACGTCGAGGATCGGTTTCTCTTCCACAGCGATCGACGGACAGACTTCCAGCATGTGGGAGCCGAGCACCAGGTCATTGCCTTTCTCGAAGTGATAGGTGTAGTCCTCCATAAAGGAGGTGCCGCCCTGCAGACCGGTTGACATCACCTTCATGATGCGAAGCAGGGCGGCAGTTTTCCAGTCGCCTTCGCCCGCAAAGCCGTAACCCTGCTGCATCAGACGCTGTACGGCCAGACCAGGAAGCTGTTTCAGACCGTGCAAATCTTCAAAGGTGGTGGTGAACGCGTGGAAGCCACCTTGTTCCAGGAAACGCTTCATCCCCAGCTCAATACGCGCCGCTTCCAGCACGTTCTGGCGTTTTTCGCCGTGGATTTGTGTGGCAGGCGTCATGGTGTAGCAGCTTTCGTACTCATCGACCAGCGCGTTAACATCGCCATCGCTGATGGAGTTCACTACCTGCACCAGATCGCCAACCGCCCAGGTATTGACGGAGAAACCGAACTTGATCTGTGCGGCAACTTTATCACCATCGGTGACCGCCACTTCACGCATGTTATCGCCAAAACGGCAGACTTTCAGATGACGGGTATCCTGTTTAGAGACCGCCTGACGCATCCAGGAGCCGATACGCTCATGGGCTTGTTTATCCTGCCAGTGACCGGTAACGACGGCATGTTGCTGACGCATACGCGCGCCAATGAAGCCGAACTCGCGACCGCCATGTGCAGTCTGGTTCAGGTTCATAAAGTCCATATCGATGCTATCCCACGGCAGCGCCGCGTTAAACTGGGTGTGGAATTGCAGCAACGGTTTGTTGAGCATAGTCAGGCCGTTGATCCACATTTTGGCCGGGGAGAAAGTGTGCAGCCACACTACCAGGCCAGCGCAACGATCGTCGTAATTCGCGTCACGGCAAATAGCGGTGATTTCATCCGGCGTGGTGCCCAGCGGTTTCAGCACCAGTTTGCAGGGCAGTTTCGCTTCCGTATTCAGCGCATTAACGACGTGCTCGGCATGTTGGGTGACCTGACGCAGGGTTTCCGGGCCATACAGATGCTGGCTGCCAATTACAAACCACACTTCATAATTATCAAAAATCGTCATTGTCGTGTCCTTATAGAGTCGGAACGGCCTGGGCAGCCTGTGCCGGGGCGGAAGTTGGAAGATAGTGTTGTTCGGCGCTCATCGCCCATTGCTGATAGCGGCGATAAAGCTGTTCAAAGCGTTGTGCCTGTTCGCTGCGCGGTTGCAGGGTTTTCTCTACCGCACTGGCCATTTTTTGCTGGGCTGAGGGGATGTCTGCGTGCACTTTCGCGGCGACGGCAGCGAAAATCGCCGCACCGAGCGCACAGCACTGGTCAGAGGCAACAATTTGCAGCGGGCGATTCAGCACGTCGCAGCAGGCCTGCATAATGACCTGGTTTTTCCGCGCGATGCCGCCCAGCGCCATCACGTTATTGACGGCGATCCCCTGATCGGTAAAGCACTCCATGATTGCGCGTGCGCCAAAGGCGGTGGCAGCAATCAATCCGCCGAACAGCAGCGGAGCGTCGGTAGCGAGGTTCAGATCGGTAATCACCCCTTTCAGGCGTTGGTTAGCGTTTGGCGTGCGGCGGCCGTTAAACCAGTCGAGCACCACCGGCAGGTGATCCAGAGACGGATTTTTGGCCCATGCTTCGGTCAGCGCCGGAAGCAGTTGTTTCTGGCTGGCGTTGATTTGCTCTTTCAGTTCCGGATGCTGGGCAGCAAGCTGTTCCAGCGGCCAGCCGAGTACGCGACCGAACCAGGCGTAGATATCACCAAACGCCGATTGGCCTGCTTCCAGACCGATAAATCCAGGCACCACGCTGCCATCAACCTGACCGCAAATACCTTTCACTGCCCGCTCGCCAACGCTCTGTTTGTTGGCAATCAGAATGTCGCAGGTGGAAGTACCGATAACTTTTACCAGAGCGTTAGGCTGTGCGCCTGCGCCAACTGCGCCCATATGGCAGTCAAACGCGCCGCCGGAAATCACCACGCTTTCAGGTAGGCCGAGACGCTGCGCCCATTCCGGGCATAAGGTGCCCACCGGAATATCGGCAGTCCAGGTGTCAGTGAATAGCGGGGAAGGCAAATGGCGATTGAGGATCGGGTCCAGTTCGTCAAAGAAACTGGCTGGCGGCAGGCCGCCCCAGCTTTCGTGCCAAAGAGATTTATGCCCGGCGCTGCAACGTCCGCGACGAATTTCCTGCGGGCGCGTGGTACCGGAAAGCAGAGCTGGCACCCAGTCGCACAGCTCAATCCACGATGCGGCAGATTGCGCCACGGCGCTGTCCTGGCGAGTCACATGCAGGATTTTTGCCCAGAACCATTCGCTGGAATAAATACCGCCAATATAGCGGGAGTAGTCAACGTTGCCCGGCGTGTGACATAAGCGGGTTATCTCTTCCGCTTCTTCAACCGCGGTGTGGTCTTTCCACAATACGAACATCGCGTTCGGGTTTTCGGCAAACTCCGGGCGCAGCGCCAGGACGTTACCGTCCGCGTCAATCGGTGCGGGCGTCGAGCCGGTTGTGTCAACGCCAATCCCGACCACAGCTGCGCGCTGCTCGGCGCTAAGCTCTGCAAGCACGGTTTTCAGCGCCGCTTCCATTGACTCAATGTAGTCACGCGGATGATGACGGAACTGGTTATTTGGGGCATCACAAAATTGCCCTTTCTGCCAACGGGGATACCACTCTACGCTGGTGGCGATCTCTTCACCGGTGGCGCAGTCCACCGCCAAAGCTCGCACAGAATCACTGCCAAAATCGAGGCCAATTGCAATCGCCATCGTTTCACTCCATCCAAAAAAACGGGTATGGAGAAACAGTAGAGAGTTGCGAAAAAAAGCGTCAGGTAGGATCCGCTAATCTTATGGATAAAAATGCTATGGCATAGCAAAGTGTGACGCCGTGCAAATAATCAATGTGGACTTTTCTGCCGTGATTATAGACACTTTTGTTACGCGTTTTTGTCATGGCTTTGGTCCCGCTTTGTTACAGAATGCTTTTAATAAGCGGGGTTACCGGTTGGATTAGCGAGAAGAGCCAGTAAAAGACGCAGTGACGGCAATGTCTGATGCAATATGGACAATTGGTTTCTTCTCTGAATGGCGGGAGTATGAAAAGTATGGCTGAAGCGCAAAATGATCCCCTGCTGCCGGGATACTCGTTTAACGCCCATCTGGTGGCGGGTTTAACGCCGATTGAGGCCAACGGTTATCTCGATTTTTTTATCGACCGACCACTGGGAATGAAGGGTTATATTCTCAATCTCACCATACGCGGCCAGGGGGTGGTGAAAAATCAGGGACGAGAATTTGTCTGCCGACCGGGTGATATTTTGCTGTTCCCGCCAGGAGAGATTCATCACTACGGTCGCCATCCGGAGGCTCGCGAATGGTATCACCAGTGGGTTTACTTTCGTCCGCGCGCCTACTGGCATGAATGGCTTAACTGGCCGTCAATATTTGCCAATACGGGTTTCTTTCGCCCGGATGAAGCGCACCAGCCGCATTTCAGCGACCTGTTTGGGCAAATCATTAACGCCGGGCAAGGGGAAGGGCGCTATTCGGAATTGCTGGCGATAAATCTGCTTGAGCAATTGTTACTGCGGCGCATGGAAGCGATTAACGAGTCGCTTCATCCGCCGATGGATAATCGGGTACGCGAGGCTTGTCAGTACATCAGCGATCACCTGGCAGACAGCAATTTTGATATCGCCAGCGTCGCACAGCATGTTTGCCTGTCGCCGTCGCGTCTGTCGCATCTGTTCCGCCAGCAGTTAGGAATTAGCGTCTTAAGCTGGCGCGAGGACCAACGCATTAGTCAGGCGAAGCTGCTTTTGAGCACCACCCGGATGCCTATCGCCACCGTCGGTCGCAATGTTGGTTTTGACGATCAACTCTATTTCTCGCGAGTATTTAAAAAATGCACCGGGGCCAGCCCGAGTGAATTCCGTGCCGGTTGTGAAGAAAAAGTGAATGATGTAGCCGTCAAGTTGTCATAATTGGTAACGAATCAGACAATTGACGGCTTGACGGAGTAGCATAGGGTTTGCAGAATCCCTGCTTCGTCCATTTGACAGGCACATTATGCAAGCATTGCTGGAACACTTTATTACCCAATCCACCGTGTATTCATTGATGGCGGTGGTGTTGGTGGCCTTTCTGGAGTCGCTGGCGCTGGTCGGTTTGATTCTACCCGGTACGGTGCTGATGGCGGGACTGGGGGCGCTGATTGGCAGTGGCGAGTTAAGTTTCTGGCACGCCTGGCTGGCAGGGATCGTCGGTTGCCTGCTGGGCGACTGGATCTCCTTCTGGCTGGGCTGGCGTTTTAAAAAGCCATTGCATCGCTGGTCATTTCTGAAGAAAAACAAAGCATTACTCGATAAAACTGAACATGCGTTGCATCAACACAGCATGTTCACCATTCTGGTCGGTCGCTTTGTTGGCCCGACGCGTCCGCTGGTGCCAATGGTGGCGGGAATGCTGGATCTGCCGGTGGCAAAATTTATCACGCCGAATATTATCGGCTGCCTGCTGTGGCCGCCGTTTTACTTCCTGCCAGGGATTCTGGCGGGCGCGGCGATCGATATTCCTGCCGGGATGCAGAGCGGTGAGTTTAAATGGTTGCTGCTGGCGACGGCGGTATTTTTGTGGGTTGGTGGCTGGCTGTGCTGGCGGTTATGGCGCAGCGGTAAAGCGACTGACCGTTTGAGTCATTATTTGTCCCGCGGTCGTTTGTTGTGGCTGACGCCGTTGATTTCTGCCATCGGCGTGGTGGCGCTGGTGGTGTTAATTCGCCACCCGTTGATGCCGGTGTATATCGATATTTTGCGTAAAGTGGTTGGGGTTTAGGGGATAGCCTTGTGCGGGTTGCCTGATGCGACGCTTGCCGCGTCTTATCAGGCCTGCAAAACGCACTACCCGTAGGTCGGATAAGGCGTTCACGCCGCATCCGACAGTGCATATTAACCTTTAATTCCCAACAGCGCCGAAGCACTCGCCTTACCGCTCAACAACTCATCGGTCTTACCCTGCCAGGCGATACGCCCGTCGGCGACCACCACCGAGCGCGTGGCGATCCGCGCCGCATCTTCCACACTGTGCGACACCATCAATAGCGTTATTTTTTGCTGTTGGCAGCTCGTGCTCACCAGCGTCAGCATCTCCTGACGTAGCGCCGGATCGAGCGCGGAAAACGGTTCATCGAGCAATAAAATCGGCTGTTCGCGCACCAGACAACGCGCTAACGCCACGCGCTGTCGTTGACCGCCAGAAAGCTCGCCCGGTAATCGCGCCATTAAATTATCAATCCCCATCTGACGGGCAATCGCGTGCATTTTCTCCTGCTGTGCCGCGTTCAGCTTCAATCCTGGATTAAGCCCCAGCCCGATGTTCTGCGCGACCGTCAGGTGACTGAACAGGTTGTTTTCCTGAAACAGCATCGACACCGGACGGCGTGACGGCGGCGTCGTGGTGTGATCAACGCCGTCGATAGTCAGCGAACCGCTGGCTGGCGTCAGAAAACCGGCGATCAAATTCAGCAGGGTACTTTTACCCGCGCCGCTTGGCCCGAGGATCGCCACCTGCTCGCTGCGTTCCACCGTTAAGCTAAAACGCATCGGCAAATGGTGGTAAAGCCAGGTGATATCAGTCAGTTTTAACATTTCGCCCCGGTAGTTTTTCAATCACGGTAAACAGCAGAAAACAGAGTAGCAGCAGAATTAACGCGGTGACCGCGCCGTCCTGGCTGCGATAGGAGCCAATTTGCTGGTAGAGATAAAACGGCAGGGTGCGGAAATCATCGTTACCGAACAACGCCACCACGCCAAAATCACCAATCGATAGCACACAAGCAAAGGCCAGTGCCTGCGCCAGTGGGCGTTTAAGGGCGCGCAGCTCCACCACTTTTAAGCGTGACCAGCCTTCAATGCCCAGCGACTGACACAACATACTGTAACGCGCGGTGATATCGCGCATCGGGTTTTCCAGCACTTTCAGCGCATAAGGGATCGCCATTAACGCATTGGTGAAAATCACAATGCCGTCAGCAGATTGTGGCAGGCCGATAGTGTTGTTGAGCAGTAAAAAGAAGCCGGTAGCCAGCACAATCCCCGGCATCGCGAGGATCAACATGCCGCTCATCTCCAGCGCCTGACCCGCCAGCATTTTCTGCCGCGCCCGCAGTTCGCGACTGCTCCATAGCAGCATCATGGTCAGCACTACGCATAATACGCCTGCCGCCAGCGCAATACGCAACGAGGTCCACAGCGCCTGCCACAGCACCGGCTGCGCCAGCACTTCCGGCAACTGGCGATTTATCCCATCGACGAGCACCGCCAGTAACGGTGGCAGCAACAGCAACAGCGCCAGCACAATTAACACCGTGTCGCAAATGCGGCTATGCAGACGATCGTCCGGGTCGCGCCAGCCTTGCAGCAGCGTAGTGCCGGGCGCAATGGCCTTACTCAATCGCTGACTCAACAGCACCAGCCCAAGGCAACACACCATCTGGATCAGCGCCAGCATCGCCGCGCGGGTGGGATCGTAGTCGTAACTCAGCGCCTGATAAATAGCCAGTTCGATAGTGGTCGCCTGCGGACCGCCGCCCAGCGATAGCACGGTGGCGAAGCTGGCGAAACAGAGCATAAAGATAAGCGCAGCAACTGGCGGGATTTGTCGCCGTAACCACGGCCATTCGACGAAACGAAAGAAGTGCCAGCCACGCATCCCAAGCTGGGCGGCAAGTTGACGTTGTTCGCCGGGAATGTTTTCCAGTGCCTGAAGTAATAAACGGCTCGCCATCGGCAGATTAAAAAACACATGGGCCAGCAAAATGCCTTGCAGGCCGTAGGGCGAAAAGGTCCACTCCAGACCGAGCGATTGGCAGAGCGATGCCAGCCAGCCCTGGCGACCATAGACGCTAAGAATGCCGAAAACAGCAACCAGCACCGGGAGGATCAAGGTCATGGCACACAGACGCAACAGCGCCAGCCGTCCTGGAAAGCGCCTGCGGTAGAGGGCGCGGGCAAGGAATATCGCGGGCACGACAGAGAGCAGCGCCGAGAGAAACGCCTGCCAGAAGGAGAAGCGCACCACATGCCACAGGTAGCTGTCCTGCCAGATTGCCACCCAGTCACCCTGCGGCGCGTTCCACCACAGGGCGAGAAACGCAGCCAGTGCAACCGCCACCACCAGCGTGGCGGCGCTTATTCCTGGAATTAACCAGCCGGGAATTAACGGCTGACGGCGCGTTGCCATTCGCTAATCCATGCCTGACGTTGTGCCGCCACTTCGGCTGGCGTGAACTCCAGCGTGGTTGCCGGTTTGGTCAATTGTTCAAAACCGGCAGGCAGCGTGACGTTTGCCACCGGATACATCCAGTTGCCGGTTGGGATCGCATTCTGAAAAGCCGGAGAAACCATAAACTGGAGAAATTTTTGCGCCAGCTCCGGCTGCTTGCTGGCAGCGGTGCGGGCGGCGACTTCCACCTGCAGATAGTGACCTTCGCTGAAGTTTGCGGCGGCGTAGTTATCTTTCTTCTCTTCGAGAATGTGATAAGCCGGAGAGGTGGTGTAACTCAGTACCAGATCGCTTTCACCTTTTAAAAACAGGCCGTAGGCTTCGCTCCAGCCTTTGGTGACCGTGACCGTTTTCTTCGCCAGTTTCTGCCAGGCTTGTGGGGCGTCATCGCCATAGACTTTTTGCATCCACAACAGCAGGCCCAGCCCCGGCGTACTGGTGCGCGGATCCTGATAAATCACCCGCCAGTTTTGATCGCTCTCAACAAGCTCTTTCAGGCTTTGCGGCGGATTTTTCAGTTTGTTCTTGTCATAGACGAAGGCGAAATAGCCGTAATCAAACGGTACGAAAGTGTCATTTTTCCAGCCGCCGGGAACGTTAACGGCATCCGCTGCCACGCCGCTTTTGGCAAATAGTCCGGTTTTACTGGCGGCGTCTAACAGGTTGTTATCCAGCCCCAGCACCACATCGGCTTTACTGTTTTTGCCTTCCATCCGCAGACGGTTGAGCAGCGAAACGCCATCTTCCAGCGCCACCAGTTTCAGTTCGCAGTTACAGTCGGCTTCAAAAGCTTTTTTGATCTTTGGACCAGGCCCCCAGTCGGCGGCGAAGGAATCGTAGGTATAAACAGTCAGAACGGGTTTAGCGAAAACGGGCGCTGTGCACAGCAACAGCAAGGGGAGACATTTTTTTAACACTTTGCACCTCAAAAAAGAGTGGCAAAGGACTTGAGAAGGAGCCTCAAATCCCTTCGCCGGCGTTATCCGGATCAGGTTCGACGGGTATTTTCTCAGCGCACGCGTCTGCGTGGCACCCCGTTGAGAACGGCGTTAGTGTAGTGATTTTGTTATCAACCAGCAATCATGGATCCGGCGGCGCAAACCACGCTGATTTAAAATCGAACCAGCCGAGGGTATTCATACGCAGGCCGCGCATACTGCGTTGCCCCTGAATGATCAGCCAGTGGTGGATAAGCGGCACCATTGCTTTGCTGGCGACCAGTTGCTGGCACCAGTTCGCCAGGTTTATTTCGCCATTGCGCCAGCGGGCGGCGTCGGCTTGCCAGTCGATCGGAATACAGTGTTGTAGCAGCGGCACCTCGCACAGGTGCGCGAATAGCGAAAAATCCAGCGGCAGCGTAAAGTTGGCGCTGTTAAGCCAGATATCGCTCTCGATCTCTCCTTCATGCCACTGATCGTAGCTGATCTCTTTGATTTCCAGCGTGACCTGGTGACTTGCCAGAATCTGCTGCATGATCCCGGCAATCACCCTATGCTCACTGTGATCCTGATAAAAGGTCAGGGTGAGGCTTTCCAGACCAGCCGGTTTTTCGCTCTTTATGGTGCGGGTATGGTGCCAACGGGGAAGCAGCCCATAGGCCGGAAACCACAACTGCTGGTACTGTTCCTCGGCGAAATAAACCAGATTGGTCGGCGAAAGCACATAGCTTATCCAGTCTCTGACTTGCTGATTCGCCCCGCGATGGGTACGGCTGTCGAACAGTAAATAGTAACAACCTTCTTCAAGGCGGCTTTCAATCTCTTTTTCCTCGTCTTGCGGTCCTTTCAGCATCAGGCCTCCCGCGGGGTCATCAGCAATTTCCGGCAAGACCCAGACGTTAACTTCGTCGATTAATGCCCGATAACCAAAGAAGTCGTCGAATGCCTGAATTTTCAGTTGATTGCTGCTGTTGCGGATCACCGCATAAGGACCCGTTCCGATGGGATGGCTGGCAAAGTTGCTGAGGGTTTCCCATTCGCGCGGCAGGATCATCGCCGGAACTTGCCCCAGCAGTAACGGTAACCAGCGGTCCGGTTGCGTGAGATGGATATCCAGCGTCCAGGGCGTCGGCGACACAATGTCAGCAATATGCGAATAGAGCGGCAGCGTATTGATTCGTTTTAAAGAGGCGATCACGTCGTCCATTTCCAGTTCACGACCATGATGAAAATGGACTCCTGGACGCAAAAAGAAACGCCAGTGAAGCGGTAAAATTTGCTGCCAGTGGTGGGCGATGTCCGCTTCCAGTTCCCCATTTTCCTCATTTATGCGCGTTAGCGAACTGAAGATTTGCCGGGCGATATGGGTTTCGGAACGACGCAATGCACTGCCGGGCAGCAGATTACGCAACGGACGATAGTAGAGAACGCGCAGGATGTGCCGCCCCTGGCGGAAGCTGCGTCCCAGATGAGAAACCAACATTTGCCGCACAGCCGCTTTGTCGCCAACCAGTTGCACCAGTTGATCGATACGATCCTGCTCCAGCAGGTCCTCTGCTCGCTGTTGCTGAAGCGCCAGCCCGGTATAGAGGAATGTCAGACGCGAGCGTTTGCCGCGCCCGACTTCCGCTTCCCACGTCAGCCAGCCGCGATCCTGCATGGTGTTGAGCAGGGTGCGCATATGACGACGCGAGCAGCTCAATAACGCTGCCAGTTCGTTGAGCGTCGTGTCCTGCGATTTACCCTCGCAGCATTGCCACAGGCGGATGAACTGTTGTTGCAGACGAGCAGATGGCATAAAAGGGGAACTCCTGCGCAAAAGACAGCAATTTTATTTTCCCTATATTAAGTCAATAATTCCTAACGATGAAGCAAGGAGGTGCCTCATGCGTCAGTTTTATCAGCACTATTTTACCGCGACAGCGAAGTTGTGCTGGTTGCGTTGGTTAAGCGTCCCACAACGATTAACCATGCTTGAAGAACTGATGCAATGGGAGGGGAGTCATTCTGACTACTGATTTGCGGACATCATGTGTGACTGAGTATTGGTGTTAATCGCCACGCCAGCAGTGATTATCTGCTGGCTTTTTTCTTTTTGGCGATTGAGTGCCGGACGGTGTACAAACTAACGCATAAACGCCGGTTGCTTCTCTTCATAAGACGCAATTGCGTCGTCGTGCTGCAGAGTCAGGCCGATGCTGTCCAGACCGTTCATCATGCAGTGGCGGCGGAAGGCATCGATGGTAAAGCGATAAGTTTTCTCTCCCGCTTTCACCTCTTGCGCTTCCAGGTCTACATCAAAATGAATCCCCGGATTGGCCTGCACCAGCGCAAACAGTTCGTCCACTTCTGCGTCGCTTAATTTCACCGGCAGCAGCTGGTTGTTAAAGCTGTTGCCGTAGAAAATGTCAGCAAAACTCGGTGCAATCACCACTTTAAAACCGTAATCGGTCAATGCCCACGGCGCGTGCTCACGTGAGGAACCGCAGCCGAAGTTTTCTCGTGCCAGCAAAATGGAAGCGCCCTGATACTGCGGGAAGTTCAGCACGAAGTCCGGGTTTGGCTGTTGGCCTTTTTCATCCAGAAAACGCCAGTCGTTAAACAGATGCGCGCCAAAACCCGTACGGGTCACTTTCTGCAAAAACTGTTTCGGGATGATTGCATCGGTATCGACATTGGCGGCATCCAGCGGAACCACCAGGCCTGTGTGTTTGATAAATTTCTCTGCCATGGTGTGCTCCTTATTTAATGTTGCGAATGTCGGCGAAATGTCCGGTCACAGCAGCAGCGGCAGCCATTGCCGGGCTGACCAGATGGGTGCGCCCTCCACGCCCCTGGCGGCCTTCAAAGTTACGGTTGCTGGTGGAGGCACAACGCTCACCCGGATTCAGGCGATCGTTGTTCATCGCCAGACACATTGAGCAACCTGGCAAGCGCCATTCAAAACCGGCTTCAATAAAGATTTTGTCCAGACCTTCCGCTTCCGCCTGGGCTTTTACCGGGCCAGAGCCGGGAACCACCAGTGCCTGCACGCCTGGCGCGACTTTCCGTCCTTTGGCGATTTCAGCTGCCGCGCGTAAATCTTCAATACGCGAGTTAGTGCAGGAACCGATAAACACTTTGTCGATAGCCACTTCTGTCAGCGGAATACCCGGTTTCAGCCCCATATAGGCCAGCGCTTTTTCTGCCGACGCGCGTTCAACCGGATCGGCAAACGAAGCCGGATCGGGAATGTTGTCGTTCACGGAAATCACCTGACCTGGATTGGTGCCCCAGGTGACCTGCGGTGAAATTTCTTCTGCCTGCAAAGTCACAACGGTATCGAAAGTTGCGCCTTCGTCGGTTTGCAGAGTTTTCCAGTAGGCAACGGCGTCGTCGAAATCTTTGCCTTTCGGCGCATGCAGACGGCCTTTGACATAGTTAAAGGTAGTTTCGTCCGGTGCAACCAGACCGGCTTTCGCGCCCATTTCGATTGCCATATTGCACAGGGTCATACGACCTTCCATGCTTAAATCACGGATTGCTTCGCCGCAAAACTCCACCACATGCCCGGTGCCGCCTGCGCTACCAGTTTTACCGATAATCGCCAGCACGATATCTTTCGCTGTAATGCCCGGCGCGGCTTTGCCCTGGACTTCAATTTTCATGGTCTTCGCACGACCCTGTTTCAGGGTTTGCGTTGCCAGTACGTGTTCAACTTCGGAAGTGCCGATACCAAAGGCTAGTGCGCCAAACGCGCCGTGGGTGGCGGTATGCGAGTCGCCGCAGACAATGGTCATCCCCGGCAATGTGACGCCCTGTTCCGGCCCCATTACGTGGACGATCCCCTGATACGGGTGATTCAGGTCATACAGCTCGACGCCAAATTCTTTGCAGTTTTTGATCAGCTCCTGCATCTGGATGCGCGCCATTTCACCGCAGGCATTAATGTCTTTGGTCTGAGTAGAGACGTTGTGATCCATAGTGGCGAAGGTTTTGCCTGGCTGACGTACCGGGCGACCGTGGGCGCGCAGACCATCGAACGCCTGCGGTGAGGTCACTTCATGCACCAGGTGGCGGTCGATATATAACAGCGGGGTTTCGTTTTCGGCTTCGTACACTACGTGAGCGTCGAACAATTTTTCGTATAACGTTTTAGCCATGATTACACCCCTTCTACCACATAGCGGGCAATGATATCGCCCATTTCATTGGTACTAACGGCGGCAGCGCCACGGGCTAAATCTCCGGTGCGAATGCCTTCTTCTAATGCGCGGTTAATGGCGCGTTCAATGGCGCAAGCCGCATCATCGGCATCCAGGCTGTAACGCAGCAGCAGTGCCAGCGACAGGATTTGTGCAATCGGGTTGGCGATGTTTTTGCCTGCGATATCTGGTGCTGAGCCGCCTGCCGGTTCATACAAACCAAAACCTTGCTCGTTCAGGCTGGCGGAAGGCAACATCCCCATCGAGCCAGTGATCATTGCGCACTCGTCAGACAGAATGTCGCCAAACAGGTTGGAACACAGCAGGACGTCAAACTGTGATGGATCTTTAATCAGCTGCATGGTGGCGTTGTCGATGTACATATGCGCCAGTTCGACATCCGGGTATTCCGTGGCGATCTCGTTAACGATCTCCCGCCATAAAATAGAGGATTGCAGCACGTTGGCTTTGTCGATAGACGTCACTTTATGGCGACGTTT
Source organism: Escherichia sp. WS338 (assembly GCF_046486405.1). NCBI lineage: Bacteria > Pseudomonadati > Pseudomonadota > Gammaproteobacteria > Enterobacterales > Enterobacteriaceae > Escherichia > Escherichia sp. WS338. The sequence goes on from NZ_JBJQLL010000007.1 coordinate 111,905, forward strand.
ACGAGCAGATTCAAACGCGATGCGGGCGATACGTTCAATCTCAAAACGGTGATACACCTCGGTATCAAACGCTTTTTCATATTGTCCGCTACCTTCGCGGCCTTTTGGCTGACCGAAATAGATGCCGCCGGTCAGTTCGCGCACACACAGGATGTCGAAGCCGTTAGCGGCAATGTCAGCACGCAGCGGACAGAATGCTTCCAGCCCCTGATACAGTTTTGCCGGACGCAGATTGCTGAATAATTTGAAGTGTTTACGCAAAGGCAACAGTGCGCCGCGTTCTGGTTGCTGGTCTGGCGACAAATGTTCCCACTTCGGACCACCTACCGAGCCAAACAGCACGGCATCGGCTTGCTCACAACCTTCAACCGTCGCAGGCGGCAGCGGCTGCCCGTGGTTATCAATGGCTGCGCCGCCTACATCGTAATGGCTGGTGGTGATACGCATCGCAAAGCGGTTGCGCACGGCATCCAGCACTTTCAGCGCCTGGGTCATCACTTCCGGACCAATACCGTCCCCCGGCAATACGGCAATATGGTAATTCTTCGACATCACACGGTTTCCTTGTTGTTTTCGTTGTGTTGAGCTTTGCGTTGCAACTCTTTTTCGACTTCTGCGGCACGCCAGATATTGTTCAGTACGTGCACCATGGCTTTGGCGGAGGACTCGACAATATCGGTGGCTAGGCCGACGCCGTGGAAGCGGCGACCGTTGTAATTTGCGACGATATCCACCTGACCCAGCGCATCTTTACCGTGGCCTTTGGCGGTCAGGCTGTATTTCACCAGTTCGACGTTATAGTCAGTGATGCGGTTAATTGCCTGATAGACGGCATCGACCGGACCGTTACCGTTGGCGGCTTCTGCTTTGACTTCTTCGCCGCAGGCCAGTTTGACGGCGGCAGTGGCAATATCGTTAGAGCCAGACTGCACGCTGAAGTAATCCAGACGGAAATGCTCTGGCTCTTCTTGCTGCTTACCGATGAAGGCCAGCGCCTCCAGATCGTAATCAAACACCTGACCTTTTTTGTCCGCCAGCTTCAGGAAAGCATCGTACAAATTGTCTAAATTATATTCACTTTCTTTATACCCCATCTCATCCATGCGATGTTTCACCGCCGCACGCCCCGAACGAGAGGTCAGATTCAGCTGGATTTGGTTCAGACCAATAGATTCTGGTGTCATGATTTCGTAGTTTTCGCGGTTTTTCAGCACGCCATCCTGGTGGATACCGGAGGAGTGTGCGAATGCGCCGCTGCCAACAATGGCTTTGTTTGCCGGGATCGGCATATTACAAATCTGGCTAACTAACTGGCTGGTGCGCCATATTTCCTGGTGATTAATGGCGGTGTGGACGTTGAGAATATCCTTACGAACTTTAATCGCCATGATGACTTCTTCCAGGGAACAGTTACCGGCACGCTCGCCGATCCCGTTCATTGCACCTTCCACCTGACGTGCACCGGCATGTACCGCCGCCAGTGAGTTGCCGACCGCCAGGCCCAGATCGTCGTGGGTATGTACGGAAATAATGGCTTTGTCGATGTTGGGTACGCGTTCATACAGCCCGCTGATGATTCCGGCGAACTCAAATGGCATGGTGTAGCCCACGGTGTCCGGAATGTTGATGGTGGTGGCACCGGCATTAATCGCCGCTTCGACCACTCGCGCCAGATCGGCAATTGGGGTGCGTCCGGCATCTTCGCAAGAAAATTCAACATCATCGGTGTAATTACGGGCGCGTTTCACCATATAGATAGCGCGTTCGATCACCTCGTCCAGCGTGCTGCGCAGTTTGGTGGCAATGTGCATTGGCGAAGTGGCAATAAAGGTATGAATCCGGAAGGCTTCGGCGACTTTCAGAGATTCGGCCGCCACGTCAATATCTTTCTCCACGCAGCGAGCTAACGCACATACGCGGCTGTTTTTGACCTGGCGAGCGATGGTTTGCACCGATTCAAAATCGCCCGGCGAAGAGACGGGGAAACCGACTTCCATCACGTCAACACCCATACGCTCAAGGGCCAGCGCAATTTGCAGTTTTTCTTTCACACTCAAGCTTGCCTGTAACGCCTGTTCACCGTCGCGCAATGTGGTATCGAAAATAATGACTTGCTGGCTCATGGTTTGGGTCCTTGTCTCTTTTTGAGCGCCTCGCTTCGGGCATAAAAAAACCCGCGCAATGGCGCGGGTTTTTTGTTTGACTGCGTGCTGGCTTAATGCTGGATGCCGCTCACTCGTCTACCGCGCAAAGAAGATGCGTTTAGTAGTAGTAGACCGATAAAGCGAACGATGTGAGTCATTAAATCAGCTCCAGATGAATGCGATATGCTTTTAGAGTTACTGGATACAAAAACGGATGTCAACCCTGACGCAATAAAAACGTCCCGCCAGCATGAGTTCTGCATCCGTAAAATTAGCTAATTGTGCTGCGGTGGTTAAAGTAAGCGATATTAATTTCTGCTTAACTACCGACGCTTTTCATCGGTTGACATATTTCAGAATAAAATTTTGCATCTAATCAACGAGGGAAAGGGGGATAAAATGCACGCGTTACAAAACCTATCCTGATGATTTGTATTGAATTATATGTTTTGCGAATTTTTTGATATTCATTTGGTGAATATTATTGATCAATTAATGTTAAGAATTAATGCATTAAACATATAAATTAATTATTAAAAAAGCACATTTAATCCATTTTGTGGATGATTGAGTATTCGTGGTAGTTATGATTAGATTGTTTTCGCAACAAAAACATTATGGATTATTATGCTGTGGTAAATGACGCTTTCCACGGCAATGGATTCTGTTTTTATCAGAACCCGTATCTTTATGTTTTCCTAATTTTACTCATTTTCCTTTTTCTTATTTTATATGCATGATAAATCATATTCTCGAGGATTATTTCTCTGCATTCCAATAAGGGAAAGGGAGTTAAGTGTGACAGTGGAGTTAAGTATGCCAGAGGTTCAAACAGATCATCCAGAGACGGCGGAGTTAAGCAAGCCACAGCTACGCATGGTCGATCTCAACTTATTAACCGTTTTCGATGCCGTGATGCAGGAGCAAAACATCACCCGTGCCGCTCATGTTCTGGGAATGTCGCAACCTGCGGTCAGTAACGCTGTTGCACGCCTGAAGGTGATGTTTAATGACGAGCTTTTTGTTCGTTATGGCCGTGGTATTCAACCGACTGCTCGCGCATTTCAACTTTTTGGCTCAGTTCGTCAGGCATTGCAACTAGTACAAAATGAATTGCCTGGTTCAGGTTTTGAACCCGCGAGCAGTGAACGTGTATTTCATCTTTGTGTTTGCAGCCCGTTAGACAGCATTCTGACCTCGCAGATTTATAATCACATTGAGCAGATTGCGCCAAATATACATGTTATGTTCAAGTCTTCATTAAATCAGAACACTGAACATCAGCTGCGTTATCAGGAAACGGAGTTTGTGATTAGTTATGAAGACTTCCATCGCCCTGAATTTACCAGTGTGCCATTATTTAAAGATGAAATGGTGTTGGTAGCCAGCAAAAATCATCCAACAATTAAAGGCCCGTTACTGAAACATGATGTTTATAACGAACAACATGCTGCGGTTTCGCTCGATCGTTTCGCGTCATTTAGTCAAACCTGGTATGACACGGTAGATAAGCAAGCCAGTATCGCGTATCAGGGCATGGCAATGATGAGCGTACTTAGCGTGGTGTCGCAAACGCATCTGGTCGCTATTGCGCCGCGTTGGCTGGCTGAAGAGTTCGCTGAATCCTTAGAGTTACAGGTATTACCGCTGCCGTTAAAACAAAACAGCAGAACCTGTTATCTCTCCTGGCATGAAGCTGCCGGGCGCGATAAAGGCCATCAGTGGATGGAAGAGCAATTAGTCTCAATTTGCAAACGCTAACTGAATGCAGAATAGGTCAGACATTAATGTCTGGTTTATTCTGCATTTTTTATTGAATGTAGAATTTTATTCTGAATGTGTGATCTCGCTATTTTAGGATTAATTAAAAAAATAGAGAAATTGCTGTAAGTTGTGGGATTCAGCCGATTTATTATCAATTTAATCCTCTGTAATGGAGGATTTTATCGTTTCTTTTCACCTTTCCTCCTGTTTATTCTTATTACCCCGTGTTTATGTCTCAGGCTGCCAATTGCTTAAGCAAGATCGGACGGTTAATGTGTTTTACACATTTTTTCCGTCAAACAGTGAGGCAGGCCATGGAGATGTTGTCTGGAGCCGAGATGGTCGTCCGATCGCTTATCGATCAGGGCGTTAAACAAGTATTCGGTTATCCCGGAGGCGCGGTCCTTGATATTTACGATGCATTGCATACCGTGGGTGGTATCGATCATGTTTTAGTTCGTCATGAGCAGGCGGCGGTGCATATGGCCGATGGTCTGGCGCGCGCGACCGGGGAAGTCGGCGTCGTGCTGGTAACGTCGGGTCCAGGGGCGACCAATGCGATTACTGGCATTGCCACCGCTTATATGGATTCCATTCCCTTAGTTGTCCTTTCCGGGCAGGTAGCGACCTCGTTGATAGGCTACGATGCCTTTCAGGAGTGCGACATGGTGGGGATTTCTCGCCCGGTGGTTAAACACAGTTTTCTGGTTAAGCAAACGGAAGACATTCCGCAGGTGCTGAAAAAGGCTTTCTGGCTGGCGGCAAGTGGTCGCCCTGGGCCCGTGGTCGTTGATTTACCCAAAGATATTCTTAATCCGGCGAACAAATTACCCTACGTCTGGCCGGAGTCGGTCAGTATGCGATCTTACAATCCCACTACCTCCGGGCATAAAGGGCAAATTAAGCGCGCTCTGCAAACGCTGGTGGCGGCAAAAAAACCGGTTGTCTATGTAGGCGGTGGGGCAATCACGGCGGGCTGTCATCAGCAGCTAAAAGAAACGGTGGAGGCGTTGAATCTGCCCGTTGTTTCCTCATTAATGGGGCTGGGGGCGTTTCCGGCAACGCATCGTCAGGCACTGGGCATGCTGGGAATGCACGGCACCTACGAAGCCAATATGACGATGCATAACGCGGATGTGATTTTTGCCGTCGGGGTACGTTTTGATGACCGAACGACGAACAATCTGGCGAAGTACTGCCCAAATGCCACGGTTCTGCATATCGATATTGATCCTACTTCCATTTCTAAAACCGTGACTGCTGATATCCCGATTGTGGGGGATGCTCGCCAGGTCCTCGAACAAATGCTTGAACTCCTGTCGCAAGAATCCGTCCATCAACCGCTGGATGAGATCCGCGACTGGTGGCAGCAGATTGAACAGTGGCGCGCTCGTCAGTGCCTGAAATATGACACTCACAGTGAAAAGATTAAACCGCAGGCGGTGATCGAGACTCTTTGGCGGTTGACTAATGGGGACGCTTACGTGACGTCCGATGTCGGGCAGCACCAGATGTTTGCTGCGCTTTATTATCCATTCGACAAACCGCGTCGCTGGATTAACTCTGGCGGCCTCGGCACGATGGGTTTTGGTTTACCTGCGGCACTGGGCGTCAAAATGGCGTTGCCAGAAGAAACCGTGGTTTGCGTCACTGGCGACGGCAGTATTCAGATGAACATCCAGGAACTGTCTACAGCGTTGCAATACGAGTTGCCGGTACTGGTGGTGAATCTCAATAACCGCTATCTGGGGATGGTAAAACAGTGGCAAGACATGATCTATTCCGGCCGTCATTCACAATCTTATATGCAGTCACTACCCGATTTCGTTCGTCTGGCGGAAGCCTATGGTCACGTCGGGATCCAGATCTCTCATCCGCAAGAACTGGAAAGCAAACTTAGCGAGGCGCTGGAACAGGTGCGCAATAATCGCCTGGTGTTTGTTGATGTTACCGTCGATGGCAGTGAGCACGTCTACCCGATGCAGATTCGCGGGGGCGGAATGGATGAAATGTGGTTAAGCAAAACGGAGAGAACCTGATTATGCGCCGGATATTATCAGTCTTACTCGAAAATGAATCAGGCGCGTTATCCCGCGTGATTGGCCTTTTTTCCCAGCGTGGCTACAACATTGAAAGCCTGACCGTTGCGCCAACCGACGATCCGACATTATCGCGTATGACCATCCAGACCGTGGGCGATGAAAAAGTGCTTGAGCAGATCGAAAAGCAATTACACAAGCTGGTCGATGTCTTGCGCGTGAGCGAGTTAGGGCAGGGCGCGCATGTTGAGCGGGAAATCATGCTGGTGAAAATTCAGGCCAGCGGCTACGGGCGTGACGAAGTGAAACGTAATACGGAAATATTCCGTGGGCAAATTATTGATGTCACACCCTCGCTTTATACCGTTCAATTAGCAGGTACCAGCGATAAGCTTGATGCATTTTTAGCATCGATTCGCGATGTGGCGAAAATTGTGGAAGTTGCTCGCTCTGGTGTAGTCGGACTTTCGCGCGGCGATAAAATAATGCGTTGAGAATGATCTCAATGCGCAATTTGCAGCCCAACATGTCACGTTGGGCTTTTTTTGCGAAATCAGTGGGAACCTGGAATAAAAGCAGTTGCCGCAGTTAATTTTCTGCGCTTAGATGTTAATGAATTTAACCCATACCAGTACAATGGCTATGGTTTTTACATTTTACGCAAGGGGCAATTGTGAAACTGGATGAAATCGCTCGGCTGGCGGGAGTGTCGCGGACCACTGCAAGCTATGTTATTAACGGCAAAGCGAAGCAATACCGTGTGAGCGACAAAACCGTTGAAAAAGTCATGGCTGTGGTGCGTGAGCACAATTACCACCCGAACGCCGTGGCAGCTGGGCTTCGTGCTGGACGCACACGTTCTATTGGTCTTGTGATCCCCGATCTGGAGAACACCAGCTATACCCGCATCGCTAACTATCTTGAACGCCAGGCGCGGCAAAGGGGTTATCAACTGCTGATTGCCTGCTCGGAAGATCAGCCCGACAACGAAATGCGTTGTATCGAGCATCTTTTACAGCGTCAGGTTGATGCCATTATTGTTTCGACGTCGTTGCCACCTGAGCATCCTTTTTATCAACGCTGGGCTAACGACCCGTTCCCGATTGTCGCGCTGGACCGCGCCCTCGATCGTGAACATTTCACCAGCGTGGTTGGTGCCGATCAGGATGATGCCGAAATGCTGGCGGAAGAGTTACGTAAGTTTCCCGCCGAGACGGTACTTTATCTTGGCGCGCTGCCGGAGCTTTCTGTCAGCTTCCTGCGTGAACAAGGTTTCCGTACTGCCTGGAAAGATGATCCGCGCGAAGTGCATTTCCTTTATGCCAACAGCTATGAGCGGGAGGCGGCTGCCCAGTTATTCGAAAAATGGCTGGAAACGCATCCGATGCCGCAGGCACTGTTCACAACGTCGTTTGCGTTGTTGCAAGGGGTGATGGATGTCACGCTACGTCGTGACGGCAAACTGCCTTCTGACCTGGCAATTGCCACCTTTGGCGATAACGAACTGCTCGACTTCTTACAGTGCCCGGTGCTGGCAGTGGCTCAACGTCACCGCGATGTCGCAGAGCGTGTGCTGGAGATTGTCCTGGCAAGCCTGGACGAACCGCGTAAGCCAAAACCTGGTTTAACGCGCATTAAACGTAATCTCTATCGCCGCGGCGTGCTCAGCCGTAGCTAAGCCGCGAACAAAAATACGCGCCAGGTGAATTTCTCTCTGGCGCGTTGAGTACGGGAATGGACATCAATATCCTTAAAGTAAATAAGACTATTCCTGGCTATTATTGATAAATGCTTTTAAACTTGCCCGTTAATTACCTCACCAGCTGAAATTCACAATAATTAAGTGATATCGATAGCGCGTTTTTGCATTATTTTGTTACATGCAGAGATGAATTGCCGATTTAACAAACACTTTTCTTTGCTTTTGCGCAAACCCGCTGGCATCAAGCGCCACACAGACGCAACAGGGACTGTTAACCGGGGAAGATATGTCCTAAAATGCCGCTCGCGTCGCAAACTGACACTTTATATTTGCTGTGGAAAATAGTGAGTCATTTTAAAACGGTGATGACGATGAGGGATTTTTTCTTACAGCTATTCATAACGTTAATTTGCTTCGCACGTTGGACGTAAAATAAACAACGCTGATATTAGCCGTAAACATCGGGTTTTTTACCTCGGTATGCCTTGTGACTGGCTTGACAAGCTTTTCCTCCGCTCCGTAAACTCCTTTCAGTGGGAAATTGTGGGGCAAAGTGGGAATAAGGGGTGAGGCTGGCATGTTCCGGGGAGCAACGTTAGTCAATCTCGACAGCAAAGGGCGCTTATCAGTGCCTACCCGTTATCGGGAACAGCTGCTTGAGAACGCTGCCGGTCAAATGGTTTGCACCATTGACATTCATCACCCGTGCCTGCTGCTTTACCCCCTGCCTGAATGGGAAATTATCGAGCAAAAATTATCGCGTCTGTCGAGCATGAACCCGGTTGAGCGCCGTGTGCAGCGCCTACTGTTAGGTCATGCCAGCGAATGTCAGATGGATGGCGCAGGTCGATTGTTAATCGCGCCAGTACTGCGGCAACATGCCGGGCTGACAAAAGAAGTGATGCTGGTTGGACAGTTCAACAAGTTTGAGCTGTGGGATGAAACAACCTGGCATCAACAGGTCAAGGAAGATATCGACGCAGAGCAGTTGGCTACTGGAGACTTATCGGAGCGACTGCAGGACTTGTCTCTATAAAATGATGGAAAACTATAAACATACTACGGTGCTGCTGGATGAAGCCGTTAATGGCCTCAATATCCGTCCTGATGGCATCTACATTGATGGGACTTTTGGTCGCGGTGGTCACTCACGTCTGATCCTCTCGCAGCTTGGCGAAGAGGGGCGTTTGCTGGCGATCGATCGCGACCCGCAGGCTATCGCCGTTGCGAAGACTATTGATGATCCGCGCTTCTCCATCATCCACGGACCTTTCTCCGCGCTGGGCGAATACGTTGCCGAGCGCGATCTTATCGGCAAGATCGACGGCATTCTCCTCGATCTTGGCGTCTCTTCACCGCAACTTGATGATGCTGAACGCGGCTTTTCCTTTATGCGCGATGGTCCGCTGGACATGCGTATGGACCCAACCCGTGGGCAGTCAGCCGCTGAATGGCTACAAACCGCAGAAGAAGCCGATATCGCCTGGGTATTGAAAACCTATGGTGAAGAGCGTTTTGCCAAACGCATTGCCCGCGCCATTGTCGAGCGTAACCGCGAACAGCCGATGACCCGCACCAAAGAACTGGCGGAAGTCGTGGCTGCTGCAACGCCGGTGAAAGATAAGTTTAAACATCCCGCGACCCGTACCTTCCAGGCGGTGCGCATTTGGGTAAACAGTGAACTGGAGGAGATAGAGCAGGCGCTAAAAAGCTCGCTCAACGTGCTGGCCCCGGGTGGGCGGCTTTCGATCATCAGCTTCCACTCGCTGGAAGACCGTATTGTGAAACGTTTTATGCGTGAAAACAGCCGCGGTCCGCAAGTTCCGGCAGGGTTACCGATGACTGAAGAGCAGCTCAAAAAACTGGGTGGCCGTCAGCTGCGAGCACTAGGCAAGTTAATGCCGGGTGAAGAAGAGGTGGCTGAGAACCCTCGTGCCCGTAGTTCAGTTCTGCGTATTGCAGAGAGGACGAACGCATGATCAGCAGAGTGACAGAAGCTCTAAGCAAAGTTAAAGGATCGATGGGAAGCCACGAGCGCCATGCATTGCCTGGTGTTATCGGTGATGATCTTTTGCGATTTGGGAAGCTGCCACTCTGCCTGTTCATTTGCATTATTTTGACGGCGGTGACCGTGGTAACCACGGCGCACCATACCCGTTTACTGACCGCTCAGCGCGAACAACTGGTGCTGGAGCGAGATGCTTTAGACATTGAATGGCGCAACCTGATCCTTGAAGAGAATGCGCTCGGCGACCATAGCCGGGTGGAAAGGATCGCCACGGAAAAGCTGCAAATGCAGCATGTTGATCCGTCACAAGAAAATATCGTAGTGCAAAAATAAGGATAAACGCGACGCATGAAAGCAGCGGCGAAAACGCAGAAACCAAAACGTCAGGAAGAACATGCCAACTTTATCAGTTGGCGTTTTGCGTTGTTATGCGGCTGTATTCTCCTGGCGCTGGCTTTTCTGCTCGGACGCGTAGCGTGGTTACAAGTTATCTCCCCGGATATGCTGGTAAAAGAGGGCGACATGCGTTCTCTTCGCGTTCAGCAAGTTTCCACCTCCCGCGGCATGATTACTGACCGTTCTGGTCGCCCGTTAGCGGTGAGCGTGCCGGTAAAAGCGATTTGGGCTGACCCGAAAGAAGTGCATGACGCTGGCGGTATCAGCGTCGGTGATCGCTGGAAGGCGCTGGCTAACGCACTCAATATTCCGCTGGATCAGCTTTCAGCCCGCATTAACGCCAACCCGAAAGGGCGCTTTATTTATCTGGCGCGTCAGGTAAACCCTGACATGGCAGAGTACATCAAAAAACTGAAACTGCCGGGGATTCATCTGCGTGAAGAATCTCGCCGTTATTATCCATCCGGCGAAGTGACCGCTCACCTCATCGGCTTTACTAACGTCGATAGTCAGGGGATTGAGGGCGTCGAGAAGAGTTTCGATAAATGGCTTACCGGGCAGCCGGGTGAGCGCATTGTGCGTAAAGACCGCTATGGTCGCGTAATTGAAGATATCTCTTCCACCGACAGTCAGGCGGCGCACAACCTGGCGCTGAGTATTGATGAACGCCTGCAGGCGCTGGTTTATCGCGAACTGAACAACGCGGTGGCCTTTAACAAAGCTGAATCTGGTAGCGCCGTGCTGGTGGATGTCAACACCGGTGAAGTGCTGGCGATGGCTAACAGCCCGTCATACAACCCAAACAATCTGAGTGGCACGCCGAAAGAGGCGATGCGTAACCGTACCATCACTGACGTGTTTGAACCGGGTTCAACGGTTAAACCGATGGTGGTGATGACCGCGTTGCAACGTGGCGTAGTGCGGGAAAACTCGGTACTGAATACCGTTCCTTATCGAATTAACGGCCACGAAATCAAAGACGTGGCACGCTACAGCGAATTAACCCTGACCGGGGTATTACAGAAGTCGAGTAACGTCGGTGTTTCCAAGCTGGCGTTAGCGATGCCGTCCTCAGCGTTAGTAGATACTTACTCACGTTTTGGACTGGGAAAAGCGACCAATTTGGGGTTGGTCGGAGAACGCAGTGGCTTATATCCTCAAAAACAACGGTGGTCTGACATAGAGAGGGCCACCTTCTCTTTCGGCTACGGGCTAATGGTAACACCGTTACAGTTAGCGCGAGTCTACGCAACTATCGGCAGCTACGGCATTTATCGCCCACTGTCGATTACCAAAGTTGACCCCCCGGTTCCCGGTGAACGAGTCTTCCCGGAATCCATTGTTCGCACCGTGGTGCATATGATGGAAAGCGTGGCGCTACCGGGCGGCGGCGGCGTGAAGGCGGCGATTAAAGGCTATCGTATCGCCATTAAAACCGGTACCGCGAAAAAGGTCGGGCCGGACGGTCGCTACATCAATAAATATATTGCTTATACCGCAGGCGTTGCGCCTGCGAGTCAGCCGCGCTTCGCGCTGGTTGTTGTTATCAACGATCCGCAGGCGGGTAAATACTACGGCGGCGCCGTTTCCGCGCCGGTCTTTGGTGCCATCATGGGCGGCGTATTGCGTACCATGAACATCGAACCGGATGCGCTGACAACGGGCGATAAAAATGAATTTGTGATTAATCAAGGCGAGGGGACAGGTGGCAGATCGTAATTTGCGCGACCTTCTTGCTCCGTGGGTGCCAGACGCACCTTCGCGAGCACTGCGAGAGATGACACTCGACAGCCGTGTGGCTGCGGCGGGCGATCTCTTTGTAGCTGTAGTAGGTCATCAGGCGGACGGGCGTCGATATATCCCGCAGGCGATAGCGCAAGGTGTGGCTGCCATTATTGCAGAGGCGAAAGATGAGGCGACCGACGGTGAAATCCGTGAAATGCACGGCGTACCGGTCATCTATCTCAGCCAGCTCAACGAGCGTTTATCTGCACTGGCGGGCCGCTTTTACCATGAACCCTCTGACAATTTACGTCTCGTGGGCGTAACGGGCACCAACGGCAAAACCACGACGACCCAGCTGCTGGCGCAGTGGAGCCAACTGCTTGGCGAAACCAGCGCGGTAATGGGCACCGTTGGTAACGGCCTGCTGGGGAAAGTGATCCCGACAGAAAATACAACCGGTTCGGCAGTCGATGTTCAGCATGAGCTGGCGGGGCTGGTGGATCAGGGCGCGACTTTTTGCGCAATGGAAGTTTCCTCCCACGGACTGGTACAGCACCGTGTGGCGGCATTGAAATTTGCGGCGTCGGTCTTTACCAACTTAAGCCGCGATCACCTTGATTATCATGGTGATATGGAACACTACGAAGCCGCGAAATGGCTGCTTTATTCTGAGCATCATTGCGGTCAGGCGATTATTAACGCCGACGATGAAGTGGGCCGCCGCTGGCTGGCAAAACTGCCGGACGCGGTTGCGGTATCAATGGAAGATCATATCAATCCGAACTGTCACGGACGCTGGTTGAAAGCGACAGAAGTGAACTATCACGACAGCGGTGCGACGATTCGCTTTAGCTCAAGCTGGGGCGATGGCGAAATTGAAAGCCATCTGATGGGCGCTTTTAACGTCAGCAACTTGCTGCTGGCGCTGGCGACGCTGCTGGCGCTGGGCTACCCGCTGGCTGATCTGTTAAAAACCGCCGCGCGTCTGCAACCGGTTTGTGGACGTATGGAAGTGTTCACTGCGCCAGGCAAACCGACGGTAGTGGTGGATTACGCGCATACGCCAGATGCACTGGAAAAAGCCTTACAGGCGGCGCGTTTGCACTGTGCGGGCAAGCTGTGGTGCGTCTTTGGCTGTGGTGGCGATCGTGATAAAGGCAAACGTCCACTGATGGGCGCAATTGCTGAAGAGTTTGCTGACGTGGCGGTGGTGACGGACGATAACCCGCGTACCGAAGAACCGCGTGCCATCATCAACGATATTCTGGCGGGAATGTTAGATGCCGGACATGCCAAAGTGATGGAAGGCCGTGCTGAAGCGGTGACTTGCGCCGTTATGCAGGCTAAAGAGAATGATGTGGTACTGGTCGCGGGCAAAGGTCATGAGGATTACCAGATTGTTGGCAATCAGCGTCTGGACTACTCCGATCGCGTCACGGTGGCGCGTCTGCTGGGGGTGATTGCATGATTAGCGTAACCCTTAGCCAACTTACCGATATTCTCAACGGTGAACTAAAAGGGGCAGATATCACCCTTGATGCTGTAACCACAGACACACGAAAACTGACGCCGGGTTGCCTGTTTGTTGCCCTGAAAGGCGAACGTTTCGATGCCCATGATTTTGCTGACCAGGCGAAAGCTGGCGGTGCGGGTGCACTACTGGTTAACCGTCCGCTGGATATCGATCTGCCGCAGGTAATCGTCAAGGATACTCGTCTGGCGTTTGGTGAACTGGCTGCATGGGTTCGCCAGCAAGTTCCGGCGCGCGTGGTTGCTCTGACGGGTTCCTCCGGCAAAACCTCCGTTAAAGAGATGACGGCAGCGATTTTAAGCCAGTGTGGCAACACGCTTTATACGGCAGGCAATCTCAACAACGACATCGGTGTACCGATGACGCTGTTGCGCTTAACGCCAGAGTACGATTACGCAGTAATTGAACTTGGCGCGAACCATCAGGGCGAAATTGCCTGGACTGTGAGTCTGACTCGCCCGGAAGCGGCGCTGGTCAATAACCTGGCGGCAGCGCATCTGGAAGGTTTTGGCTCGCTTGCGGGTGTCGCGAAAGCGAAAGGTGAAATCTTTAGCGGCCTGCCGGAAAACGGTATCGCCATTATGAACGCCGACAACAACGACTGGCTGAACTGGCAAAGCGTAATTGGCTCACGCAAAGTGTGGCGTTTCTCACCTAATGCCGCCAACAGCGATTTCACCGCCACCAACATCCATGTGACTTCGCACGGTACGGAATTTACCCTGCAAACCCCAACCGGTAGCGTGGATGTTCTGCTGCCGTTGCCGGGGCGTCACAATATTGCGAATGCGCTGGCAGCCGCTGCGCTCTCCATGTCCGTGGGCGCAACGCTTGATGCTATCAAAGCGGGGCTGGCAAATCTGAAAGCTGTTCCAGGCCGTCTGTTCCCCATCCAACTGGCGGAAAACCAGTTGCTGCTCGACGACTCCTACAACGCCAATGTCGGTTCAATGACCGCAGCAGTCCAGGTACTGGCTGAAATGCCGGGCTACCGCGTGCTGGTGGTGGGCGATATGGCGGAACTGGGCGCTGAAAGCGAAGCCTGCCATATACAGGTGGGCGAAGCGGCAAAAGCAGCTGGTATTGACCGCGTGTTAAGCGTGGGCAAACAAAGCCATGCTATCAGCACTGCCAGCGGTGTTGGCGAACATTTTTCCGATAAAACTGCGCTTATCGCGCGTCTTAAATCACTGATTGCTGAGCAACAGGTAATTACGATTTTAGTTAAGGGTTCACGTAGTGCTGCCATGGAAGAGGTAGTACGCGCTTTACAGGAGAATGGGACATGTTAGTTTGGCTGGCCGAACATTTGGTCAAATATTATTCCGGCTTTAACGTCTTTTCCTATCTGACGTTTCGCGCCATCGTCAGCCTGCTGACTGCGCTGTTCATCTCATTGTGGATGGGCCCGCGCATGATTGCTCATTTGCAAAAACTTTCCTTTGGTCAGGTGGTGCGTAACGACGGTCCTGAATCACACTTCAGCAAGCGCGGTACGCCGACCATGGGCGGGATTATGATCCTGACAGCGATTGTGATCTCCGTACTGCTGTGGGCTTACCCGTCCAATCCGTACGTCTGGTGCGTGTTGGTAGTGCTGGTAGGTTACGGTGTTATTGGCTTTGTTGATGATTATCGCAAAGTAGTGCGTAAAGACACCAAAGGGTTGATCGCTCGTTGGAAGTATTTCTGGATGTCGGTCATTGCGCTGGGTGTCGCCTTCGCGCTGTACCTTGTTGGCAAAGACACGCCCGCAACGCAGCTGGTGGTCCCATTTTTTAAAGATGTGATGCCGCAACTGGGGCTGTTCTACATTCTGCTGGCTTACTTCGTCATTGTGGGTACTGGCAACGCGGTAAACCTGACCGATGGTCTTGACGGTCTGGCAATTATGCCGACCGTATTTGTCGCCGGTGGTTTTGCGCTGGTGGCGTGGGCGACCGGCAACATGAACTTTGCCAGCTATTTACACATACCGTATCTGCGACACGCCGGGGAACTGGTTATTGTCTGTACCGCGATAGTCGGGGCAGGACTGGGCTTCCTGTGGTTTAACACCTATCCGGCGCAGGTCTTTATGGGCGATGTCGGTTCGCTGGCGTTAGGTGGTGCGTTAGGCATTATCGCCGTACTGCTACGTCAGGAATTCCTGCTGGTGATTATGGGGGGCGTGTTCGTGGTAGAAACGCTTTCTGTCATCCTGCAGGTCGGCTCCTTTAAACTGCGCGGACAACGTATTTTCCGCATGGCACCGATTCATCACCACTATGAACTGAAAGGCTGGCCGGAACCGCGCGTCATTGTACGTTTCTGGATTATTTCGCTGATGCTGGTCCTGATTGGTCTGGCAACGCTGAAGGTACGTTAATCATGGCTGATTACCAGGGTAAAAATGTCGTCATTATCGGCCTGGGCCTCACCGGGCTTTCTTGCGTGGACTTTTTCCTCGCTCGCGGTGTGACGCCGCGCGTTATGGATACGCGTATGACACCGCCTGGCCTGGATAAATTACCCGAAGCTGTAGAACGCCACACGGGCGGTCTGAATGATGAATGGCTGATGGCGGCCGATCTGATTGTCGCCAGTCCCGGTATTGCACTGGCGCATCCATCCTTAAGCGCTGCCGCTGATGCCGGAATCGAAATCGTTGGCGATATCGAGCTGTTCTGTCGTGAAGCACAAGCACCGATTGTGGCGATCACCGGTTCTAACGGCAAAAGCACGGTCACCACGCTAGTGGGTGAAATGGCGAAAGCGGCGGGGGTTAACGTTGGTGTGGGTGGCAATATTGGCCTGCCTGCGTTGATGCTGCTGGATGATGAGTGCGAACTGTACGTGCTGGAGCTGTCGAGCTTCCAGCTTGAAACCACCTCCAGTTTACAGGCGGTAGCAGCGACCATTCTGAACGTGACTGAAGATCATATGGATCGCTATCCGTTTGGTTTACAACAGTATCGTGCAGCAAAACTGCGCATTTACGAAAACGCAAAAATTTGCGTGGTTAATGCTGATGATGCCTTAACAATGCCGATTCGCGGTGCGGATGAACGCTGCGTCAGCTTTGGCGTCAACATGGGTGACTATCACCTGAATCATCAGCAGGGTGAAACCTGGCTGCGGGTGAAAGGCGAGAAAGTGCTGAACGTGAAAGAAATGAAACTTTCCGGGCAGCATAACTACACCAATGCACTGGCAGCTCTGGCACTGGCAGATGCCGCTGGTTTGCCGCGAGCCAGCAGCCTGAAAGCATTAACCACATTCACTGGTCTGCCGCATCGCTTTGAAGTTGTGCTGGAGCATAACGGTGTGCGCTGGATTAACGATTCAAAAGCGACCAACGTCGGCAGTACGGAAGCGGCACTGAATGGCCTGCACGTAGACGGCACGCTGCATTTGTTGCTGGGCGGCGATGGTAAATCGGCAGATTTTAGCCCACTGGCGCGTTACCTGAATGGCGATAACGTACGTCTGTATTGTTTCGGTCGGGACGGCGCGCAGCTGGCGGCGCTACGCCCGGAAGTGGCAGAACAAACCGAAACCATGGAACAGGCGATGCGCTTGCTGGCTCCGCGTGTTCAGCCGGGCGATATGGTTCTGCTCTCCCCGGCCTGTGCCAGCCTTGATCAGTTCAAGAACTTTGAACAACGAGGCAATGAGTTTGCCCGTCTGGCGAAGGAGTTAGGTTGATGCGTTTATCTCTCCCTCGCCTGAAAATGCCGCGCCTGCCAGGATTCAGTATTCTGGTCTGGATCTCCACGGCGCTAAAGGGCTGGGTGATGGGCTCGCGGGAAAAAGATACCGACAGCCTGATCATGTACGATCGCACCTTACTGTGGCTGACCTTCGGCCTCGCGGCGATTGGCTTTATCATGGTGACCTCGGCGTCAATGCCCATAGGGCAACGCTTAACCAACGATCCGTTCTTCTTCGCGAAGCGTGATGGCGTCTATCTGATCCTGGCATTCATTCTGGCGATCATTACGCTGCGTCTGCCGATGGAGTTCTGGCAACGCTACAGTGCCACGATGCTGCTCGGATCTATCATCCTGCTGATGATCGTTCTGGTAGTGGGTAGCTCGGTTAAAGGGGCATCGCGTTGGATCGATCTCGGTTTGCTGCGTATTCAGCCTGCGGAGCTGACAAAACTGTCGCTGTTTTGCTATATCGCCAACTATCTGGTGCGTAAAGGCGACGAAGTACGTAATAACCTGCGCGGCTTTCTGAAACCGATGGGCGTAATTCTGGTGTTGGCAGTGTTACTGCTGGCACAGCCAGACCTTGGTACGGTGGTGGTGTTGTTTGTGACTACGCTGGCGATGTTGTTCCTGGCGGGAGCGAAATTGTGGCAGTTCATTGCCATTATCGGTATGGGCATTTCAGCGGTTGTGTTGCTGATCCTCGCCGAACCGTACCGTATCCGCCGTGTTACCGCATTCTGGAATCCGTGGGAAGATCCCTTTGGCAGCGGCTATCAGTTAACGCAATCGTTGATGGCGTTTGGTCGCGGTGAACTGTGGGGACAAGGTTTAGGTAACTCGGTACAAAAACTGGAGTATCTGCCGGAAGCGCACACTGACTTTATTTTCGCCATTATCGGCGAAGAACTGGGGTATGTCGGTGTGGTGCTGGCACTTTTAATGGTATTCTTCGTCGCTTTTCGCGCGATGTCGATTGGCCGCAAAGCATTAGAAATTGACCACCGTTTTTCCGGTTTTCTCGCCTGTTCTATTGGTATCTGGTTTAGTTTCCAGGCGCTGGTTAACGTAGGCGCGGCGGCGGGGATGTTACCGACCAAAGGTCTGACATTGCCGCTGATCAGTTACGGTGGTTCGAGCTTATTGATTATGTCGACAGCCATCATGATGCTGTTGCGTATTGATTATGAAACGCGTCTGGAGAAAGCGCAGGCGTTTGTACGAGGTTCACGATGAGTGGTCAAGGAAAGCGATTAATGGTGATGGCAGGCGGAACCGGTGGACATGTATTCCCGGGACTGGCGGTTGCGCACCATCTAATGGCTCAGGGTTGGCAAGTTCGCTGGCTGGGGACTGCCGACCGTATGGAAGCGGACTTAGTGCCAAAACATGGCATCGAAATTGATTTCATTCGTATCTCTGGTCTGCGTGGAAAAGGTATAAAAGCACTGATAGCTGCCCCGCTGCGTATCTTCAACGCCTGGCGTCAGGCGCGGGCGATTATGAAAGCGTACAAACCTGACGTGGTGCTCGGTATGGGCGGCTACGTATCAGGTCCAGGTGGTCTGGCCGCGTGGTCGTTAGGTATTCCGGTTGTGCTTCATGAACAAAACGGTATTGCGGGATTAACCAATAAATGGCTGGCGAAGATTGCCACCAAAGTGATGCAGGCGTTTCCAGGCGCTTTCCCTAATGCGGAAGTGGTGGGTAACCCGGTGCGTACCGATGTGCTGGCGCTGCCGTTGCCGCAGCAACGTTTGGCTGGACGTGAAGGTCCGGTTCGTGTGTTGGTAGTGGGTGGTTCCCAGGGCGCACGCATTCTTAACCAGACAATGCCGCAGGTTGCTGCGAAACTGGGTGATTCAGTCACTATCTGGCATCAGAGCGGTAAAGGTTCGCAACAATCCGTTGAACAGGCGTATGCCGAAGCGGGGCAACCGCAGCATAAAGTGACGGAATTTATTGATGATATGGCGGCGGCGTATGCGTGGGCGGATGTCGTCGTTTGCCGCTCCGGTGCGTTAACGGTGAGTGAAATCGCCGCGGCAGGACTACCGGCGTTGTTTGTGCCGTTTCAACATAAAGACCGCCAGCAA
Organism: Escherichia sp. WS338; assembly: GCF_046486405.1. Taxonomy (NCBI): domain Bacteria; kingdom Pseudomonadati; phylum Pseudomonadota; class Gammaproteobacteria; order Enterobacterales; family Enterobacteriaceae; genus Escherichia; species Escherichia sp. WS338. The sequence goes on from NZ_JBJQLL010000007.1 coordinate 131,005, forward strand.
TACTGGAATGCGCTACCGCTGGAAAAAGCGGGCGCAGCCAAAATTATCGAGCAGCCACAGCTTAGCGTGGATGCTGTCGCCAACACCCTGGCCGGGTGGTCGCGAGAAACCTTATTAACCATGGCAGAACGCGCCCGCGCCGCATCCATTCCGGATGCCACCGAGCGAGTGGCAAATGAAGTGAGCCGGGCTGCCCGGGCGTAATTGTAGCGATGCCTTTTGCATCGTATGAATTTAAGAAGTTAATGGCGTAAAGAATGAATACACAACAATTGGCAAAACTGCGTTCCATCGTGCCCGAAATGCGTCGCGTTCGGCACATACATTTTGTCGGCATCGGTGGTGCCGGTATGGGCGGTATTGCCGAAGTTCTGGCCAATGAAGGTTATCAGATCAGTGGTTCCGATTTAGCGCCAAATCCGGTCACGCAGCAGTTAATGAATCTTGGGGCGACGATTTATTTCAACCATCGCCCAGAAAACGTACGTGATGCCAGCGTGGTCGTTGTTTCCAGCGCGATTTCTGCCGATAACCCGGAAATTGTCGCAGCTCATGAAGCGCGTATTCCGGTGATTCGTCGCGCGGAAATGCTGGCTGAGTTAATGCGTTTTCGTCATGGCATCGCCATTGCCGGAACGCACGGCAAAACGACAACCACTGCGATGGTTTCCAGCATCTACGCAGAAGCGGGGCTCGACCCAACCTTCGTTAACGGCGGGCTGGTAAAAGCGGCGGGTGTTCATGCGCGTTTGGGGCATGGTCGATACCTGATTGCCGAAGCGGATGAGAGCGATGCATCGTTCCTCCATTTGCAACCGATGGTGGCGATTGTCACCAATATCGAAGCCGACCACATGGATACCTACCAGGGCGACTTTGAGAATTTAAAACAGACCTTTATTAATTTTCTGCACAACCTGCCGTTTTACGGTCGTGCGGTGATGTGTGTTGATGATCCGGTGATCCGCGAATTGTTACCGCGTGTGGGGCGTCAGACTACGACTTACGGCTTCAGCGAAGATGCCGACGTGCGTGTAGAAGATTATCAGCAGATTGGCCCGCAGGGGCACTTTACGCTGCTGCGCCAGGACAAAGAGCCGATGCGCGTCACCCTGAATGCGCCAGGCCGTCATAACGCGCTGAACGCCGCAGCTGCGGTTGCGGTTGCTACGGAAGAGGGAATTGACGACAAGGCTATTTTGCGTGCGCTGGAGAGCTTCCAGGGGACTGGTCGCCGTTTTGATTTCCTCGGTGAATTCCCGCTGGAGCCAGTGAATGGTAAGAGCGGTACGGCAATGCTGGTCGATGACTACGGCCACCACCCGACGGAAGTGGACGCCACCATTAAAGCGGCGCGTGCAGGCTGGCCGGATAAAAACCTGGTAATGCTGTTTCAGCCGCACCGTTTTACCCGTACGCGCGACCTGTATGATGATTTCGCCAATGTGCTGACGCAGGTTGATACCCTGTTGATGCTGGAAGTGTATCCGGCTGGCGAAGCGCCAATTCCGGGAGCGGACAGCCGTTCGCTGTGTCGCACAATTCGTGGACGCGGGAAAATTGATCCCATTCTGGTGCCGGACCCGGCGCAGGTAGCCGAGATGCTGGCACCGGTATTAACCGGTAACGACCTGATTCTCGTTCAGGGGGCTGGTAATATCGGAAAAATTGCCCGTTCTTTAGCTGAAATCAAACTGAAGCCGCAAACTCCGGAGGAAGAACAACATGACTGATAAAATCGCGGTCCTGTTGGGCGGGACCTCCGCTGAGCGGGAAGTTTCTCTGAATTCTGGTGCAGCGGTGTTAGCCGGGCTGCGTGAAGGCGGTATTGACGCGTATCCTGTCGACCCGAAAGAAGTCGACGTGACGCAACTGAAGTCGATGGGCTTTCAGAAAGTGTTTATCGCGCTACATGGTCGCGGCGGTGAAGATGGCACGCTGCAGGGTATGCTCGAGCTGATGGGCTTGCCTTATACCGGCAGCGGAGTGATGGCATCTGCGCTTTCAATGGATAAACTACGCAGCAAATTGCTTTGGCAGGGCGCTGGTTTACCGGTAGCGCCGTGGGTAGCATTAACCCGCGCAGAGTTTGAAAAAGGCCTGAGCGATAAGCAGTTAGCAGAAATTTCTGCCTTAGGTTTGCCGGTTATCGTTAAGCCGAGCCGCGAAGGTTCCAGTGTGGGAATGTCAAAAGTAGTAGCAGAAAATGCTCTACAAGATGCATTAAGATTGGCATTTCAGCACGATGAAGAAGTATTGATTGAAAAATGGCTAAGTGGGCCGGAGTTCACGGTTGCGATACTCGGTGAAGAAATTTTACCGTCAATACGTATTCAACCGTCCGGAACCTTCTATGATTATGAGGCGAAGTATCTCTCTGATGAGACACAGTATTTCTGCCCCGCAGGTCTGGAAGCGTCACAAGAGGCCAATTTGCAGGCATTAGTGCTGAAAGCATGGACGACGTTAGGTTGCAAAGGATGGGGACGTATTGACGTTATGCTGGACAGCGATGGACAGTTTTATCTGCTGGAAGCCAATACCTCACCGGGTATGACCAGCCACAGCTTGGTGCCGATGGCGGCACGTCAGGCAGGTATGAGCTTCTCGCAGTTGGTAGTACGAATTCTGGAACTGGCGGACTAATATGTCGCAGGCTGCTCTGAACACGCGAAACAGCGAAGAAGAGGTTTCTTCTCGCCGCAATAATGGAACGCGTCTGGCGGGGATCCTTTTCCTGCTGACCGTTTTAACGACAGTGTTGGTGAGCGGCTGGGTCGTGTTGGGCTGGATGGAAGATGCGCAACGCCTGCCGCTCTCAAAGCTGGTGTTGACCGGTGAACGCCATTACACGCGTAATGACGATATCCGGCAGTCGATCCTGGCATTGGGTGAGCCAGGTACCTTTATGACCCAGGATGTCAACATCATCCAGACGCAAATAGAACAACGCCTGCCGTGGATTAAGCAGGTGAGCGTCAGAAAGCAGTGGCCTGATGAATTGAAGATTCATCTGGTTGAATATGTGCCGATTGCGCGGTGGAATGATCAACATATGGTAGACGCGGAAGGAAACACTTTCAGCGTGCCGCCAGATCGCACCAGCAAGCAGGTGCTTCCAATGCTGTATGGCCCGGAAGGCAGCGCCAATGAAGTGTTGCAGGGCTATCGCGAAATGGGGCAGATGCTGGCAAAGGACAGATTTACTCTGAAGGAAGCGGCGATGACCGCGCGGCGTTCCTGGCAGTTGACGCTGAATAACGATATTAAGCTCAATCTTGGCCGGGGCGATACGATGAAACGTTTGGCTCGCTTTGTAGAACTTTATCCGGTTTTACAGCAGCAGGCGCAAACCGATGGCAAACGGATTAGCTACGTTGATTTGCGTTATGACTCTGGAGCGGCAGTAGGCTGGGCGCCCTTGCCGCCAGAGGAATCTACTCAGCAACAAAATCAGGCACAGGCAGAACAACAATGATCAAGGCGACGGACAGAAAACTGGTAGTAGGACTGGAGATTGGTACCGCGAAGGTTGCCGCTTTAGTAGGGGAAGTTCTGCCCGACGGTATGGTCAATATCATTGGCGTGGGCAGCTGCCCGTCGCGTGGTATGGATAAAGGCGGGGTGAACGACCTCGAATCCGTGGTCAAGTGCGTACAACGCGCCATTGACCAGGCAGAATTGATGGCAGATTGTCAGATCTCTTCGGTATATCTGGCGCTTTCTGGTAAGCACATCAGCTGCCAGAATGAAATTGGTATGGTGCCTATTTCTGAAGAAGAAGTGACGCAAGAAGATGTGGAAAACGTCGTCCATACCGCGAAATCGGTGCGTGTGCGCGATGAGCATCGTGTGCTGCATGTGATCCCGCAAGAGTATGCGATTGACTATCAGGAAGGGATCAAGAATCCGGTAGGACTTTCGGGCGTGCGGATGCAGGCAAAAGTGCACCTGATCACATGTCACAACGATATGGCGAAAAACATCGTCAAAGCGGTTGAACGTTGTGGGTTGAAAGTTGACCAACTGATATTTGCCGGACTGGCATCAAGTTATTCGGTATTGACGGAAGATGAACGTGAACTGGGTGTCTGCGTCGTCGATATCGGTGGTGGTACAATGGATATCGCCGTTTATACCGGTGGGGCATTGCGCCACACTAAGGTAATTCCTTATGCTGGCAATGTCGTGACCAGTGATATCGCTTACGCCTTTGGCACGCCGCCAAGCGACGCCGAAGCGATTAAAGTTCGCCACGGTTGTGCGCTGGGTTCCATCGTTGGAAAAGATGAGAGCGTGGAAGTGCCGAGCGTAGGCGGTCGTCCACCGCGGAGTCTGCAACGTCAGACCCTGGCAGAGGTGATCGAGCCGCGCTATACCGAGCTGCTCAACCTGGTCAACGAAGAGATATTGCAGTTGCAGGAAAAGCTTCGCCAACAAGGGGTTAAACATCACCTGGCGGCAGGCATTGTTTTAACTGGTGGCGCAGCGCAGATCGAAGGTCTTGCAGCCTGTGCTCAGCGCGTGTTTCATACGCAAGTGCGTATCGGCGCGCCGCTGAACATTACCGGTTTAACGGATTATGCTCAGGAGCCGTATTATTCGACGGCGGTGGGATTGCTTCACTATGGGAAAGAGTCACATCTTAACGGTGAAGCTGAAGTAGAAAAACGTGTTACAGCATCAGTTGGCTCGTGGATCAAGCGACTCAATAGTTGGCTGCGAAAAGAGTTTTAATTTTTATGAGGCCGACGATGATTACGGCCTCAGGCGACAGGCACAAATCGGAGAGAAACTATGTTTGAACCAATGGAACTTACCAATGACGCGGTGATTAAAGTCATCGGCGTCGGCGGCGGCGGCGGTAATGCTGTTGAACACATGGTGCGCGAGCGCATTGAAGGTGTTGAATTCTTCGCGGTAAATACCGATGCACAAGCGCTGCGTAAAACAGCGGTTGGACAGACGATTCAAATCGGTAGCGGTATCACCAAAGGACTGGGAGCTGGCGCAAATCCAGAAGTTGGCCGTAATGCGGCTGATGAGGATCGCGATGCACTGCGTGCGGCGCTGGAAGGTGCAGACATGGTCTTTATTGCTGCGGGTATGGGTGGTGGTACCGGTACTGGTGCAGCACCAGTTGTCGCTGAAGTGGCAAAAGATTTGGGGATCCTGACCGTTGCTGTCGTGACTAAGCCTTTCAACTTTGAAGGCAAGAAGCGTATGGCATTCGCTGAGCAGGGGATCACTGAACTGTCCAAGCATGTGGACTCTCTGATCACTATCCCTAACGACAAACTGCTGAAAGTCTTGGGCCGCGGTATCTCCCTGCTGGATGCATTTGGCGCAGCGAACGATGTACTGAAAGGTGCTGTGCAAGGTATCGCTGAACTGATTACTCGTCCAGGCCTGATGAACGTGGACTTTGCAGACGTACGTACCGTAATGTCTGAAATGGGCTACGCAATGATGGGTTCTGGTGTGGCGAGCGGCGAAGACCGTGCGGAAGAAGCTGCTGAAATGGCTATCTCCTCTCCGCTGCTGGAAGATATCGATCTGTCTGGCGCGCGCGGCGTGCTGGTTAACATCACGGCGGGCTTCGACCTGCGTCTGGATGAGTTCGAAACGGTAGGTAACACCATCCGTGCATTTGCATCCGACAACGCAACTGTCGTTATCGGTACTTCTCTTGACCCGGATATGAATGACGAGCTGCGCGTAACCGTTGTTGCGACAGGTATCGGTATGGACAAACGTCCTGAAATCACCCTGGTGACCAATAAGCAGGTTCAGCAGCCAGTGATGGATCGCTACCAGCAGCACGGGATGGCACCGCTGACTCAGGAGCAGAAACCGGTTGCTAAAGTCGTGAATGACAACGCACCGCAAACTGCGAAAGAGCCGGATTATCTGGATATCCCAGCATTCCTGCGTAAGCAAGCTGATTAAGAATTGACTGGAATTTGGGTTTCGAGGCTCTTTGTGCTAAACTGGCCCGCCGAATGTATAGTACACTTCGGTTGGATAGGTAATTTGGCGAGATAATACGATGATCAAACAAAGGACACTTAAACGTATCGTTCAGGCGACGGGTGTCGGTTTACATACCGGCAAGAAAGTCACCCTGACGTTACGCCCTGCGCCGGCCAACACCGGGGTCATCTATCGTCGCACCGACTTGAATCCACCGGTAGATTTCCCGGCCGATGCCAAATCTGTGCGTGATACCATGCTCTGTACGTGTCTGGTCAACGAGCATGATGTACGGATTTCAACCGTAGAGCACCTCAATGCTGCTCTCGCGGGCCTGGGCATCGATAACATTGTTATCGAAGTTAACGCGCCGGAAATCCCGATCATGGACGGCAGCGCCGCTCCGTTTGTATACCTGCTGCTTGACGCCGGTATCGACGAGTTGAACTGCGCCAAGAAATTTGTTCGCATCAAAGAGACTGTTCGTGTCGAAGATGGCGATAAGTGGGCTGAATTTAAGCCGTACAATGGTTTTTCGCTGGATTTCACCATCGATTTTAACCATCCGGCTATTGATTCCAGCAACCAGCGCTATGCGATGAACTTCTCCGCTGATGCGTTTATGCGCCAGATCAGCCGTGCGCGTACGTTCGGTTTCATGCGTGATATCGAATATCTGCAGTCCCGTGGTTTGTGCCTGGGCGGCAGCTTCGATTGTGCCATCGTTGTTGACGATTATCGCGTACTGAACGAAGACGGCCTGCGTTTTGAAGACGAATTTGTGCGTCACAAAATGCTCGATGCGATCGGTGACTTGTTCATGTGTGGTCACAATATTATTGGTGCATTTACCGCTTATAAATCTGGTCATGCACTGAATAACAAACTGCTGCAGGCTGTCCTTGCAAAACAGGAAGCCTGGGAATATGTGACCTTCCAGGACGACGCAGAACTGCCGTTGGCCTTCAAAGCGCCTTCAGCCGTACTGGCATAACGACATTTATACTGTCGTATAAAATTCGACTGGCAAATCTGGCACTCTCTCCGGCCAGATGAACCAGTCGTTTTTTTTTGAATTTTATAAGAACGATAAAAAACGGTGCGAACGCTGTTTTCTTAAGCATTTTTACGCACAACTTATCTTCATTCGTGCTGTGGACTTCAGGCTTTAATGATAAGATTTGTGCGCTAAATACGTTTGAATACGATCGGGATGGCAATAACGTGAGTGGAATACTGACGCGCTGGCGACAGTTTGGTAAACGCTACTTCTGGCCGCATCTCTTATTAGGGATGGTCGCGGCGAGTTTAGGTTTGCCTGCGCTCAGCAACGCCGCCGAACCAAACGCGCCCGCAAAAGCGACAACCCGCAACCACGAGCCTTCAGCCAAAGTTAACTTTGGTCAATTGGCCTTGCTGGAAGCGAACACGCGCCGCCCGAATTCGAACTATTCCGTTGATTACTGGCATCAACATGCCATTCGCACGGTAATCCGTCATCTTTCCTTCGCAATGGCACCGCAAACGCTGCCCGTTGCTGAAGAATCTTTGCCTCTTCAGGCGCAACATCTTGCATTACTGGATACGCTCAGCGCGCTGTTGACCCAGGAAGGCACGCCGTCTGAAAAGGGTTATCGCATTGATTATGCGCATTTTACCCCGCAAGCAAAATTCAGCACGCCCGTCTGGATAAGCCAGGCGCAAGGCATCCGTGCTGGCCCTCAACGCCTCAGCTAACAACAATAAACCTTTACTTCATTTTATTGACTCCGCAACGCGGGGCGTTTGAGATTTTATTATGCTAATCAAATTATTAACTAAAGTTTTCGGTAGTCGTAACGATCGCACCCTGCGCCGGATGCGCAAAGTCGTCAACATCATCAATGCCATGGAACCGGAGATGGAAAAACTCTCCGACGAAGAACTGAAAGGGAAAACCGCAGAGTTTCGTGCACGTCTGGAAAAAGGCGAAGTGCTGGAAAATCTGATCCCAGAAGCTTTCGCTGTGGTGCGTGAGGCAAGTAAGCGCGTCTTTGGTATGCGTCACTTCGACGTTCAGTTACTCGGCGGTATGGTTCTTAACGAACGCTGCATCGCGGAAATGCGTACCGGTGAAGGTAAAACCCTGACCGCAACGCTGCCTGCTTACCTGAACGCATTAACCGGTAAGGGGGTACACGTTGTTACCGTCAACGATTACCTGGCGCAACGTGACGCCGAAAACAACCGTCCGTTGTTTGAATTCCTCGGCCTGACAGTCGGCATCAACCTGCCGGGCATGCCAGCACCGGCAAAGCGCGAAGCTTACGCAGCTGACATCACTTACGGTACGAACAACGAATACGGCTTTGACTACCTGCGCGATAACATGGCGTTCAGCCCTGAAGAACGTGTACAGCGTAAACTGCACTATGCGCTGGTGGACGAAGTGGACTCCATCCTGATCGATGAAGCGCGTACACCGCTGATCATTTCCGGCCCGGCAGAAGACAGCTCGGAAATGTATAAACGCGTGAATAAAATTATTCCGCACCTGATCCGTCAGGAAAAAGAAGACTCCGAAACCTTCCAGGGCGAAGGCCACTTCTCGGTGGACGAAAAATCTCGCCAGGTGAACCTGACCGAACGTGGTCTGGTGCTGATTGAAGAACTGCTGGTGAAAGAAGGCATCATGGATGAAGGGGAGTCTCTGTACTCTCCGGCCAACATCATGCTGATGCACCACGTAACGGCGGCGCTGCGCGCTCATGCGCTGTTTACCCGAGACGTCGACTACATCGTTAAAGATGGTGAAGTTATCATCGTTGACGAACACACCGGTCGTACCATGCAGGGACGTCGTTGGTCCGATGGCCTGCATCAGGCAGTGGAAGCGAAAGAAGGAGTACAGATCCAGAACGAAAACCAGACGCTGGCGTCGATCACCTTCCAGAACTACTTCCGTTTGTATGAAAAACTGGCGGGCATGACCGGTACTGCTGATACCGAAGCTTTCGAATTTAGCTCAATCTACAAACTGGATACCGTTGTTGTTCCAACCAACCGTCCGATGATTCGTAAAGATCTGCCAGATCTGGTCTATATGACTGAAGCAGAAAAAATCCAGGCGATCATCGAAGATATCAAAGAGCGTACTGCGAAGGGCCAGCCAGTGCTGGTGGGTACTATCTCCATCGAAAAATCGGAATTGGTGTCAAACGAGCTGACCAAAGCCGGTATCAAACACAACGTTCTGAACGCCAAATTCCACGCTAACGAAGCAGCGATTGTTGCACAAGCGGGTTATCCGGCGGCGGTGACTATCGCGACTAACATGGCGGGTCGTGGTACAGATATTGTGCTCGGTGGTAGCTGGCAGGCAGAAGTTGCCGCGCTGGAAAATCCGACCGCAGAGCAAATTGAAAAAATCAAAGCCGACTGGCAGGTGCGTCACGATGCGGTACTGGCTGCAGGTGGTCTGCATATCATCGGTACAGAACGTCACGAATCTCGTCGTATCGATAACCAGCTACGCGGTCGTTCTGGGCGCCAGGGGGATGCCGGTTCTTCACGTTTCTACCTGTCGATGGAAGATGCGCTGATGCGTATTTTTGCTTCTGACCGTGTTTCCGGCATGATGCGTAAACTGGGTATGAAACCAGGCGAAGCCATCGAGCACCCGTGGGTGACCAAAGCGATTGCCAACGCCCAGCGTAAAGTTGAAAGCCGTAACTTCGACATTCGTAAGCAACTGCTGGAATATGATGACGTGGCTAACGATCAGCGTCGCGCCATTTACTCCCAGCGTAACGAACTGCTGGATGTCAGCGATGTGAGTGAAACCATCAACAGCATTCGTGAAGATGTGTTCAAAGCGACCATTGATGCCTACATTCCGCCACAGTCGCTGGAAGAAATGTGGGATATTCCGGGGCTGCAGGAACGTCTGAAGAACGATTTCGACCTCGATTTGCCGATTGCCGAGTGGCTGGACAAAGAGCCAGAACTGCATGAAGAGACGCTGCGTGAGCGTATTCTGGCGCAGTCCATCGAAGTGTATCAGCGTAAAGAAGAAGTGGTTGGCGCTGAGATGATGCGTCACTTCGAGAAAGGCGTCATGCTGCAAACGCTTGACTCCCTGTGGAAAGAGCACCTGGCGGCGATGGATTATCTGCGTCAAGGTATCCACCTGCGTGGCTATGCACAGAAAGATCCGAAGCAGGAATACAAACGTGAATCGTTCTCCATGTTTGCAGCGATGCTGGAGTCGCTGAAATATGAAGTCATCAGCACGCTGAGCAAAGTCCAGGTACGTATGCCTGAAGAGGTTGAAGAGCTGGAACAACAGCGTCGTATGGAAGCCGAGCGTTTAGCGCAAATGCAGCAGCTTAGCCATCAGGATGACGACTCTGCAGCCGCAGCTGCACTGGCGGCACAAACCGGTGAACGCAAAGTTGGACGTAATGATCCTTGCCCGTGCGGTTCTGGTAAAAAATACAAGCAGTGCCATGGTCGCCTGCAATAAAAGCTAACAATTGAAGTAAAAGGCGCAGGATTCTGCGCCTTTTTTATAGGTTTAAGACAATGAAAAAGCTGCAAATTGCGGTAGGTATTATTCGCAACGAGAACAATAAAATCTTTATAACGCGTCGCGCCGCAGATGCGCACATGGCGAATAAACTGGAGTTTCCCGGCGGTAAAATTGAAATGGGTGAAACGCCGGAACAGGCGGTGGTGCGTGAACTTCAGGAAGAAGTCGGGATTACCCCACAACATTTTTCGCTATTTGAAATACTGGAATATGAATTCCCGGACAGGCATATAACACTGTGGTTCTGGCTGGTCGAAAGCTGGGAAGGGGAGCCGTGGGGTAAAGAAGGGCAACCCGGTGAGTGGATGTCGCTGGTCGGTCTGAATGCCGATGATTTTCCGCCAGCCAATGAACCGGTACTTGCGAAGCTTAAGCGTGTGTATGTCGGATAGGCGTTTATGCCGCATCCAACATTTGCACAAGATGCCCGATGCGACGCTGGCGCGTCTTATCAGTATCTACAATTTTAACATGTTGATATGTAAGGTCTTGTAGGTCGGATAAGGCGTTCCCGCCGCATCCGACATTTGCACACGATGCCTGATGCGACGCTGCCCGCGTCTTATCAGGCCAGCGTCGCATCAGATAAAATGTCACTGCTTTGGCTCTTCGCTCCAGTCATCGCTTTCGGAAAGATCGCCACTGCTGGGGATTCGTTTTTCTTCAGCAGCCCATTCTCCGAGGTCGATCAGCTGACAACGTTTGGAGCAAAATGGCCGAAACGGGCTGATTTCACCCCACACCACCGTTTTCCCGCAGGTTGGGCAATTCACCGTAATAGTTTCTGACATTTTTACTCCTTAGCAACAGGCCAGTTCGAAATCCAGACGTTCCGGTACCTGTCCGTTTTCACTGTCCAGCGGCATAAAACGAATGGCAAAACGGCTCTTATGACCGGAAATTTGCGGATAAAGCTGTGAATCGAGTGACAGATTCAGGCGCAGCAAGTCGGCATCGCCACCGTTATCCTGATAAAAACCATTCAGGCTGGTTTGTTTACGGAAGGGGGCCGACTGGCGAATTAAATCCAGCACCATGGTAAGTGCCTGGGTGAGCGGGTTCAGGCTGGCAATCCAGGTTTCTACCTGGCTGTCGCGCTGCGCCTGGGGTAGATGCAGCCAAATGTGCAATGTAGGTAAATCAAAGCTACAACAGCCGCCGGGGATGCTCAGTCGCTGACGCACCAGGGCAATCAAACGATCTTCACGCAGAAATTGCCCGATACGGGGCGCGGAAATTAATACGCTCCCCGCCGCTTTTAACTGCTGAATTAATGCTTCAATACGGCTCTGGTCCACGCCAGGCACGCCAATCCAGGTCTGGAGTTTACGTTGCTGCCGGTCAAGTTCTTTCAACAACTCAGTGCGGACTTCGCCGCGCTCGAAAACATCCAGCAATTCACTGACATTGCGGAAGAAATGCAGAGCGCCAGCGTAGTCAACGACGGGCAAATTTACGGTGAGTTGTTGAATTAAAAACTCAATGCGCAGCCATGTACGCATTTTTTCATTTAGTGGATGTTCAAAAAGGACCTGGGTCTGCATTACGGTTTTTCCTGTGAGACAAACTGCGACGCAAGCTGCAAATAGTGTGCGTGCAGGCGGGCAACATCCGATGCGATAGCATCCGGTGCGCCGTTATTATCAATGACGTCATCTGCCACGGCAAGGCGGGCTTCGCGCGTTGCCTGAGCAGCAAGAATTTGTTCAACATGCTCGCGAGTGACATCATCGCGCTGCATGGTGCGTTTAAGTTGCGTTTCTGGGCTGACATCCACCACCAGCACTCGATTCGCTTTTTTATACAATGAGTTTTCTACCAGCAATGGCACAACCCAAAGTACATAGGGGGAAGATGCTTGCTGGATCTGGTGTTGCGTCTCTTGCTGAATCAGCGGATGCAGCAGGGCGTTAAGCCAGTTTTTCTCTTCCGGGTTGGCGAAAATCCGCTCGCGCAAGGCCCGGCGCTGCAATGTTCCATCAGCAGCAATCATGTTAGCGCCAAAGTGATCAGCAATGGCATGTAGCGCAGGTGCACCTGGTTCAACCACCTGACGCGCAATAATATCGGCATCAATGACGTTAATTCCGAGATCAGCAAACGCATTGGCAACGGTACTCTTGCCACTGCCAATGCCTCCCGTTAAGGCAACTATATACCTCATAATTTATATTCCCGGGAATTCATCATGATTATCAAAACGTTAAAAATGAGCGCACGAAAGCGAAATTGATGAAACGTTCGCTCACTATTTACCAGGTAAATTTATGGGATTGTAGCGTAAAAAAAGACAATTTCGCAGTCTTGCGCCGCATTGATTAGTGCGTATGATAGCGTCACTGGAGTTGCGCTCTTACCCTTATAGCCATTAACCCCAGGAATCCGCACATGCGTATTGAAGAAGATCTGAAGTTAGGTTTTAAAGACGTTCTCATCCGCCCTAAACGCTCCACTCTTAAAAGCCGTTCCGATGTTGAACTGGAACGTCAATTCACCTTTAAACATTCAGGTCAGAGCTGGTCCGGCGTGCCGATTATTGCCGCAAATATGGACACCGTAGGCACATTTTCTATGGCCTCTGCGCTGGCTTCTTTTGATATTCTGACTGCTGTGCATAAACACTATTCTGTCGAAGAGTGGCAAGCGTTTATCAACAATTCTTCCGCTGATGTGCTGAAACATGTGATGGTTTCTACCGGTACGTCTGATGCGGATTTCGAAAAAACTAAACAGATTCTCGACCTGAACCCGGCATTAAACTTCGTTTGTATTGACGTGGCGAATGGTTATTCTGAACACTTCGTGCAGTTCGTTGCGAAAGCGCGTGAAGCGTGGCCGACCAAAACCATTTGTGCTGGCAACGTAGTGACTGGTGAAATGTGTGAGGAGCTTATCCTCTCCGGTGCTGATATCGTTAAAGTTGGCATTGGCCCAGGTTCTGTTTGTACAACTCGCGTCAAAACAGGCGTCGGTTATCCGCAACTTTCTGCGGTGATCGAATGTGCCGATGCTGCGCATGGTCTGGGCGGAATGATCGTCAGCGACGGTGGCTGCACCACGCCGGGCGATGTCGCGAAAGCCTTTGGCGGCGGTGCCGATTTCGTCATGCTTGGCGGCATGCTGGCGGGCCACGAAGAGAGCGGCGGTCGCATCGTTGAGGAGAACGGCGAGAAATTTATGCTGTTCTACGGCATGAGCTCCGAGTCTGCGATGAAACGTCACGTTGGCGGCGTTGCGGAATATCGCGCAGCAGAAGGTAAAACCGTTAAGCTGCCGCTGCGAGGCCCGGTTGAAAATACCGCGCGTGATATTTTGGGCGGCCTGCGTTCAGCTTGTACATACGTTGGGGCTTCACGCCTGAAAGAGCTGACCAAGCGCACTACGTTTATCCGTGTACAGGAACAAGAAAACCGCATCTTCAACAATCTGTAATCTCCCAATGCTGGCGTGGAGTAACACGCCAGCGTTATCCCATCCCACTCATCGCATCGCCTAAATGGAAAATTGGCAAATACATTGCCACCACTAGCGTACCGATAATTCCTCCCGTTATGACCAGCAACACCGGTTCGAGCAAGGCTGCAAGGTTATCCGCCAGCGCCATGGTGTTATCCCGATGATGACGGGCGAGGTTGTCTAACATGAGATCCAGCGAACCGGATGCCTCTCCTGTTCTCACTAATTGCAAACAGAGCGGGCTAAACTCACCGGCATTTTTTAGCGCCAGCCAGATGGGATGACCGTTACTGATATCGTGCTGGATTTGTGTCAGAAGTTGCTCCCAATACGGACAGCGCATTGTTGCTCTGACGCTCTCTACGCCCTGTAAAAAAGTAATGCCTGCACTTTGTGTCAGCGCCAGAATCGTAAAGATCTGCGTGAGTTTTTGTCCTCGCATCAGTGAACCCATAATTGGGATGCGTAACAGTAATTTTTGCCTCACGATGAGCCAGGTCGGGCGGCGCATCAGCAACTTATTGGCTATCGCCAGCAGAAAGCCGAACAACACCAGCAGCCAGCCCCATTCGCCACTAAAGTCTGCCAGCGTCATGATCCCCTGCGTTAGTACCGGTAGTGGGGTGTTGAAGGTCTTATAAATAGCAGCAAACTCCGGCAGCACAAAATGCAGCATTGCCACAACCACCATGATTGCCATCGCTAAAATGATGATGGGATAACGCAACGCTGATTTCACTTTATCGGCTAACTGACGTTGGGCTTTTTGCTGTCGAGCAAGTTCAAAGCAACATTCATCTAACTTACCAGTCAATTCCCCCGTGCGGATCATTGCCTGATAGAGCGGCGGAAATACCTCTGACCAGGGTAATAAGACATTGGAAAAAGCAATGCCCTGTTCGAGATCGTGCGCCAGCGATTGCAGCAACGCTTGCCATTGCTTACTGGGATGCTGTTCCGCCAGCAGTGCCAGCCCTTCAGAAAGCGTTAACCCGGCTTTGAGTAGCGTCGCCAGTTGATGAATGACTTCCGCGCTTTTATCTCCTCGCCACTGCGCAGAATTGATGGCGATTCGCTTCAGGCTAAGTGGGGTAACCATCTGTTGCTGTAGTGCTATGAGCAGCAAAGCACGGCTCTCTGCCCATAGCATCCCATCTTGCGCATTGCCGCCGCCGGTTATGCCACGCCAGCGCCAGAGTTGCTTACTCGCCATGCGGCATTCCCAATACGCGGATTAACTCTTCAAAGGTGGTTAAGCCTTGCTCCACGGCCAGGCAGCCGTTTTCAAAAAGCGTTCGCATACCCGCCTGTCGGGCGTGCGTTTCCAGCGATTCAACGTCGGTATTAGCGGAAATAAGCTGACGTATGAACGGTGTTATGGGCAGAACTTCAAATAAGGCCGTGCGACCATAAAAACCGTGGTAGCAATGTACACAACCGGGTGCTTGCCAGCGGGGCAGCGGCGACGGCCATACATTGTCTGGAATATGGATGGGCTCCCCTTGCTGCAGGCGGCAATGTGGGCAAAGTTTGCGTACCAGACGCTGGGCTATTACCAGCGTAAGCGCCGATGAGAGCATCCAGCGGGCGACTCCCATTTGCTGTAAACGTACCAGTGTTTCAGTGGTGGAATTGGTGTGTAGGGTAGACAACACCAGGTGACCGGTTTGCGCCGCTTTAATAGCGATCTCTGCTGTTTCGCCATCGCGGATCTCTCCGATCATGATGACGTCAGGGTCCTGGCGCAATAACGCACGCAAAACGCCCTGAAAGGTAAGACCGGCACGCGGATGGATTTGCGTCTGGTTTAGTCCGGCTATGGGGATCTCAACCGGATCTTCGACGCTACAAATATTAATGTCAGCGGTATTCAGCGTTTGCAGGGCACTATAAAGCGTGACCGTTTTGCCGCTGCCTGTAGGGCCAGTTACCAGCACCAGTCCCTGTGGTTGTTGCAAGGCATGAGCAAAGTCCGCCAGTTGTAACGGCTGCATCCCTAGCGTGTTGACATCCAGTGCCTGGCTCACCTGCTGTAACAACCTTAATACCACCTTTTCACCACCCCGGCATGGTAAGGTCGCAATACGAAATGAGACGGCGTTTCCTGCCAGTTCGACAGTGAATTGCCCGTCCTGCGGCAGGCGATGTTCCGCAATATCCAGGTTGCCCAGCACTTTTAATCTGGCGGTTAATGCGACTCCGGCATCCGGTAAAACATCCGGTAAAGGATGCAATACACCGTCGATACGCAAGCGGATGCGGTAGGCATTGTCCGCTGGTTCGATATGAATATCAGACGCGCGTTGTTCCAGCGCAGATTGTAACGTTCGAGTCAGCAACTCTGCTTTGGGCTGATGCTTCTCATGAATAGCTACGGGCAATGTCTGTTGGGTGCGACTGGCGTGACCTTCCATTTGTTGGCGCGTCCAGCAGGTGATCTCAATACGTTTGGTGGTAGCGAAATGCAATGCGTCCAGTAGCTCATGCGAAGGGGCATCGACCACCGCAACATGAACCACCTCTTCGCTGGCATCCAGCAAGACTCCCTGATAACGCAGACACAGGGCGGTGAGCTGTGGAATATTCATTGCCGCTCCTTAGTTGGCGTCATCAAAGCGAAAGACATCTTCGCAGGCTTGCTGCAATGCGCTGTCACTTTGAATATTGCAGTTGCGCGTCCAGCCGGTGACGCCGTTTGCGTTATCCCAACCCGGTGTCATGACGACGCTTAGCCCATTGAGACTTTCTTGCCCGGTCAGCGACACCACGCCCTTTGCCACACTCATGGCTGAAACATAGCGGGTGGTGGTAGGCGAGGGAATGCCATTGCTGCCACCGTCGCAGGTATCTAATCCACCATGTTCCAGCGCGCACAACTCTACGGCGGTACGGTAAGGCACAAAGGTTTGTAGCATGTCGGTGAGTGCGGCTTTGCGCAGGTAGTTTTGATAAGCGGGAATACCAATGGCGCTTAAAATGGCAATGATGCCAATAACCACCATCAGTTCGATAAGTGTAAAACCGCGTTGCTTGTCCATTTGTTTCGCTCCTTGATTTGGTTGGCGCTACTTTGGCAAACGCCATCAGCACAAGCGAGGGGCAAAAAACGAAACGGGAAAGCAGCTTCCGGAGTTTTTTATTACGTTGCAGCGAAAGACAAGAAATTTGCGAGGCGTTACGAAGAAAGTTGGGAAAGGGGAGATTATCCGCCCGCGATGGAGCGGATAAATCTGTCAGCAATCAGCGAAAACGCATTGAAAGGTCGAGTGCCTGTACGTGTTTAGTTAGCGCACCGACGGAGATAAAGTCCACGCCCGTTTCGGCAAATTCGCGCAGTGTTTTGTCAGTGACGTTGCCAGACACTTCCAGTAGCGCCTTGCCGTTGGTGCGTTTGACGGCTTCGCGCATCTGTTCTGTTTCGAAGTTATCCAGCATGATGATATCGGCACCTGCTTTCAGGGCTTCATCAAGTTCTTCCAGATTCTCTACTTCGACTTCTACTGGCGCATCTGGGTGCAGCCAGGACGCTTTTTCGACCGCCTGGCGCACTGAGCCGGAGGCAATAATATGGTTTTCTTTGATCAGGAAGGCATCAGAAAGCCCCAGGCGGTGATTCGCTCCGCCGCCGCAAAGTACCGCGTATTTCAGAGCTGAACGCAGGCCGGGTAAGGTTTTGCGCGTATCCAACAACTGCGTGTTGGTGCCCTCCAGTAATTCGACATAGTGGCGTACCTTACTGGCAACCCCTGAAAGGGTTTGCACAAAATTAAGTGCAGTGCGTTCGCCCGTTAACAGCACGCGGGATGGGCCTTCAAGTTCGAACAAGGGTTCATTGGCGTTGATGACATCGCCGTCATCCACATGCCAGATTATGGTGACATCGTCGCCTGCCAGTTGAATAAACACCTCTTCAACCCAGCGTTTGCCGCAAAATACGCCATTCTCGCGTGTGATCACTGTGGCATGAGAGCGAGAGTTTTCCGGTAAAAGTTTTGCCGTAATGTCATTGTTGGCATCGACTGTTCCGCCTAAATCTTCCCGCAGCGCCTGGGCCACCGCGCCGGGGATATCGAGATTAATGCGTTCCAGCAGCTCGTCACGTCGGGTGTCAGGGTTATAGCGGCGAGGCGGCATGTTAAAACTCCAGATAGCTAACGAATCATAAGGTAGAAACATGCTACTCTGAACCGGGTATTAGCACCACATATAAGGAGATCCTGCATGTTGTTAGAACAGGGGTGGCTGGTTGGCGCGCGCCGCGTTCCCTCACCACATTACGATTGCCGCCCGGATGACGAAACACCCACCCTGCTGGTGGTGCACAATATTAGCCTGCCGCCAGGCGAGTTTGGAGGTCCGTGGATCGACGCATTATTCACTGGAACTATTGATCCGCAGGCGCATCCTTTCTTTGCTGAGATCGCCCATTTGCGCGTCTCCGCTCACTGTTTGATTCGCCGCGATGGTGAAATAGTCCAGTATGTTCCTTTCGATAAACGTGCCTGGCATGCCGGAGTCTCTCAGTATCAGGGGCGCGAACGCTGCAATGATTTTTCTATTGGGATTGAGCTGGAAGGCACCGATACGCTGGCGTATACCGATGCGCAGTATCAACAGCTTGTGGCGGTTACGCGGGCACTGATTGATCGCTATCCAGATATCGCTAATAACATGACGGGCCATTGTGATATTGCGCCGGATCGGAAAACCGATCCCGGTCCTGCATTTGATTGGGCACGGTTTCGTGCACTGGTCAGCAAGGAGACAACATGACGCTATTTACAACCTTACTGGTGTTAATTTTCGAGCGCCTGTTTAAGTTGGGCGAGCACTGGCAGATTGATCATCGTCTTGAAGCGTTCTTTCGGCGGGTGAAACATTTTTCTCTCGGGCGCACATTAGGCATGACCATTATTGCGATGGGCGTGACTTTTTTACTGTTACGCGCATTGCAGGGAGTATTGTTCAACGTTCCCACGCTGCTGGTGTGGCTGCTGATTGGTTTGCTGTGTATTGGCGCAGGTAAAGTTCGTCTTCATTATCATGCTTATCTGACAGCTGCTTCACGTAATGATAGCCATGCCCGTGCCACGATGGCTGGCGAACTCACCATGATTCACGGCGTCCCGGCAGGCTGCGATGAACGTGAGTATTTGCGTGAGCTGCAAAATGCATTGCTGTGGATTAACTTTCGTTTTTATCTTGCTCCGCTGTTCTGGCTGATTGTGGGGGGAACCTGGGGACCCGTTACGCTGATGGGGTATGCGTTTTTGCGTGCATGGCAATACTGGCTGGCGCGATACCAGACGCCGCATCATCGTTTACAGTCCGGCATTGATGCCGTGCTTCATGTACTGGATTGGGTGCCGGTTCGTCTTGCGGGTGTGGTATATGCCTTGATCGGTCATGGTGAGAAAGCGTTACCGGCCTGGTTTGCTTCGCTGGGTGATTTCCATACTTCGCAATATCAGGTATTAACGCGTCTGGCACAGTTCTCTCTGGCGCGTGAACCGCATGTCGATAAGGTGGAGACGCCAAAGGCAGCGGTTTCAATGGCGAAGAAAACCTCGTTCGTGGTCGTGGTGGTAATTGCGCTACTGACGATTTACGGGGCGTTGGTGTAAAGATTATTGCCCTCACCCTGCACGGGTGAGGGCGTAGAGAGATTAATGCGCTTTTACGGCTTTGGCGGTTTTCTCTTTAAACAGATAGCCGATACCTAACACGATCAGCCATACCGGGATCAGGTATACCGAAATCGCCATTCCTGGGGTCATCAGCATAATCACCAGTACCGCCGCCATAAACAGCAGGCAGATCCAGTTACCCAGCGGATAAAGCAGAGCAGGGAAGCGAGTTACCACGCCTTGTTCCTGCTTGGCACGACGGAATTTCATATGCGCCAGACTGATCATCGCCCAGTTGATGACCAGTGCAGATACCACCAGCGCCATTAACAGTCCGAAAGCGGACTCTGGGGCAAGGTAGTTAATCAGTACGCACAATGCCGTAACCAGCGCAGACACCAGAATAGTGTTAACCGGTACGCCGCGTTTATCGACAGACGCCAGCGCTTTTGGCGCGTTCCCTTGTTGTGCCAGACCGAACAGCATACGGCTGTTGCAATATACGCAGCTGTTGTACACGGAGAGCGCAGCAGTCAGTACCACGATATTCAGCGCATTCGCTACAAAGGTATCGCCTAACTCGTGGAAGATCAGCACAAACGGACTGGTATCGGCGGTAACGCGGGTCCACGGCATTAGTGAGAGCAGAACGGCTAACGAACCAATATAGAAAATCAGGATGCGGTAGATAACCTGGTTAGTTGCTTTCGGGATACTTTGCTCCGGGTTATCAGCTTCTGCTGCGGTGATCCCCACCAGTTCCAGACCACCGAAAGAGAACATGATAATCGCCATCATCATCACCAGACCGGTGAAGCCGTGTGGCAGGAAACCACCCTGATCCCACAGGTTGCTAACGCTCGCCTGCGGGCCGCCGTTGCCGCTGAATAGCAGCCAGGCACCGAAGATGATCATCGCTACCACCGCGATAACTTTGATAATGGCAAACCAGAACTCCATCTCGCCAAACACTTTTACGTTTGTCAGGTTGATGGCGTTGATCACCACAAAGAACACGGCGGCAGAAACCCAGGTTGGGATTTCCGGATACCAGAACTGAATGTATTTACCCACGGCAGTCAGCTCTGCCATGGCAACTAAAACGTACAGTACCCAGTAGTTCCAGCCAGAGGCGAAACCGGCAAAACTGCCCCAGTATTTATAAGCAAAGTGGCTAAAGGAGCCTGCGACAGGTTCTTCGACCACCATTTCACCTAGCTGACGCATGATCAGAAAGGCGATAAAACCAGCAATGGCGTAACCCAGGATAATCCCTGGCCCTGCGGACTGTATTACGGAGGCGCTACCCAGGAATAGCCCTGTCCCTATCGCGCCACCCAGCGCGATAAGCTGAATATGGCGGTTTTTAAGGCCGCGCTTTAGCTGCTCGCCGTGCTGTTGACCTTCCATTATGAAACCTCGTGCGGTGATTGTTTTTTTGATCTACGCAGTGATGCGTGTGTAAGTTTGCAATTCCGTTTTTTGTATTAATTTGTTTACATCAAAGACGTTTGAATTGTTACAAAAGGACTTCCGTCAGATAAAGAATAATGGTATACGGCAGCGAATGCACCCGCTTTATGCATGGTTGAAGATGAGTTGCTTAAAAAGGAACCGTTTGTAAAGGTCAGCCTCAAATCCCCTCAACATACAAAATGAATATAAATTCATTATTTTTGAATTAAAAATCGATAAATTGGTAAGTGAATCGGTTCAATTCGGATTTTTATAGTTTAATAATCGTTAAAAAATCCCTTTCTTACGTAAAGTCTACATTTGTGCATAGTTACAACTTTGAAACGTTATATATGTCAAGTTGTTAAAATGTGCACAGTTTCATGATTTCAATCAAAACCTGTATGGACATAAGGTGAATACTTTGTTACTTTAGCGTCACAGACATGAAATTGGTAAGACCAATTGACTTCGGCAAGTGGCTTAAGACAGGAACTCATGGCCTACAGCAAAATCCGCCAACCAAAACTCTCCGATGTGATTGAGCAGCAACTGGAGTTTTTGATCCTCGAAGGCACTCTCCGCCCGGGCGAAAAACTCCCACCGGAACGCGAACTGGCAAAACAGTTTGACGTCTCCCGTCCCTCATTGCGTGAGGCGATTCAACGTCTCGAAGCGAAGGGCTTGTTGCTTCGTCGCCAGGGTGGCGGCACTTTTGTCCAGAGCAGCCTATGGCAAAGCTTCAGCGATCCGCTGGTGGAGCTGCTCTCCGACCATCCTGAATCACAGTATGACTTGCTCGAAACACGACACGCCCTGGAAGGTATCGCCGCTTATTACGCCGCGCTGCGTAGTACCGATGAAGACAAGGAACGCATCCGTGAACTCCACCACGCCATAGAGCTGGCGCAGCAGTCTGGCGATCTGGACGCGGAATCAAATGCCGTACTCCAGTATCAGATTGCCGTCACCGAAGCGGCCCACAATGTGGTTCTGCTTCATCTGCTAAGGTGTATGGAGCCGATGTTGGCCCAGAATGTCCGCCAGAACTTCGAATTGCTCTATTCGCGTCGCGAGATGCTGCCGCTGGTGAGTAGTCACCGCACCCGCATATTTGAAGCGATTATGGCCGGTAAGCCGGAAGAAGCGCGCGAAGCATCGCATCGCCATCTGGCCTTTATCGAAGAAATTTTGCTCGACAGAAGCCGTGAAGAGAGCCGCCGTGAGCGTTCTCTACGTCGTCTGGAGCAACGAAAGAATTAGTGATTTTTCTGGTAAAAATTATCCAGAAGATGTTGTAAATCAAGCGCATATAAAAGCGCGGCAACTAAACGTAGAACCTGTCTTATTGAGCTTTCCGGCGAGAGTTCAATGGGACAGGTTCCAGAAAACTCAACGTTATTAGATAGATAAGGAATAACCCATGTCAGAACGTTTCCCAAATGACGTGGATCCGATCGAAACTCGCGACTGGCTCCAGGCGATCGAATCGGTCATCCGTGAAGAAGGTGTTGAGCGTGCTCAGTATCTGATCGACCAACTGCTTGCTGAAGCCCGCAAAGGCGGTGTCAACGTAGCCGCAGGCACCGGTATCAGCAACTACATCAACACCATCCCCGTTGAAGAACAACCGGAGTATCCGGGTAATCTGGAACTGGAACGCCGTATTCGTTCAGCTATCCGCTGGAACGCCATCATGACGGTGCTGCGTGCGTCGAAAAAAGACCTCGAACTGGGCGGCCACATGGCGTCCTTCCAGTCTTCCGCAACCATTTATGATGTGTGCTTTAACCACTTCTTCCGTGCACGCAACGAGCAGGATGGCGGCGACCTGGTTTACTTCCAGGGCCACATCTCCCCGGGTGTTTACGCTCGTGCTTTCCTGGAAGGTCGTCTGACTCAGGAGCAGCTGGATAACTTCCGTCAGGAAGTTCACGGCAATGGCCTCTCTTCCTATCCGCACCCGAAACTGATGCCGGAATTCTGGCAGTTCCCGACCGTATCTATGGGTCTGGGGCCGATTGGTGCTATTTACCAGGCTAAATTCCTGAAATATCTGGAACACCGTGGCCTGAAAGATACCTCTAAACAAACCGTTTACGCGTTCCTCGGCGACGGTGAAATGGACGAACCGGAATCCAAAGGTGCGATCACCATCGCTACCCGTGAAAAACTGGATAACCTGGTTTTCGTTATCAACTGTAACCTGCAGCGTCTTGACGGCCCGGTCACCGGTAACGGCAAGATCATCAACGAACTGGAAGGCATCTTCGAAGGTGCTGGCTGGAACGTGATCAAAGTGATGTGGGGTAGCCGTTGGGATGAACTGCTGCGTAAAGATACCAGCGGTAAACTGATCCAGCTGATGAACGAAACCGTTGACGGCGACTACCAGACCTTCAAATCGAAAGATGGTGCGTACGTTCGTGAACACTTCTTCGGTAAATATCCTGAAACCGCAGCACTGGTTGCAGACTGGACTGACGAACAGATCTGGGCACTGAACCGTGGTGGTCACGATCCGAAGAAAATCTACGCTGCATTTAAGAAAGCGCAGGAAACCAAAGGCAAAGCGACGGTAATCCTTGCTCATACCATTAAAGGTTACGGCATGGGCGACGCGGCTGAAGGTAAAAACATCGCGCACCAGGTTAAGAAAATGAACATGGACGGCGTGCGTCACATCCGCGACCGTTTCAATGTGCCGGTGTCTGATGCCGATATCGAAAAATTGCCGTACATCACCTTCCCGGAAGGTTCTGAAGAGCATACCTATCTGCACGCTCAGCGTCAGAAACTGCACGGTTATCTGCCAAGCCGTCAGCCGAACTTCACCGAGAAGCTTGAGCTGCCGAGCCTGCAAGACTTCGGCGCGCTGCTGGAAGAGCAGAGCAAAGAGATCTCTACCACTATCGCTTTCGTTCGTGCCCTGAACGTAATGCTGAAGAACAAGTCGATCAAAGATCGTCTGGTACCGATCATCGCCGACGAAGCGCGTACTTTCGGTATGGAAGGTCTGTTCCGTCAGATTGGTATTTACAGCCCGAACGGTCAGCAGTACACCCCGCAGGACCGCGAGCAGGTTGCTTACTATAAAGAAGACGAGAAAGGTCAGATTCTGCAGGAAGGGATCAACGAGCTGGGCGCTGGGTGTTCCTGGCTGGCAGCGGCGACCTCTTACAGCACCAACAATCTGCCGATGATTCCGTTCTACATCTATTACTCGATGTTCGGCTTCCAGCGTATCGGCGATCTGTGCTGGGCGGCTGGTGACCAGCAAGCGCGTGGCTTCCTGATCGGCGGTACTTCCGGTCGTACCACCCTGAACGGCGAAGGTCTGCAGCACGAAGATGGTCACAGCCACATTCAGTCGCTGACTATCCCGAACTGTATCTCTTACGACCCGGCTTACGCTTACGAAGTTGCTGTCATTATGCATGACGGTCTGGAGCGTATGTACGGTGAGAAACAAGAGAACGTTTACTACTACATCACTACGCTGAACGAAAACTACCACATGCCAGCAATGCCGGAAGGTGCTGAGGAAGGTATCCGTAAAGGTATCTACAAACTCGAAACCATTGAAGGTAGCAAAGGTAAAGTTCAGCTGCTGGGCTCCGGTTCTATCCTGCGTCACGTCCGTGAAGCAGCAGAGATCCTGGCGAAAGATTACGGCGTAGGTTCTGACGTTTATAGCGTGACTTCCTTCACCGAACTGGCGCGTGATGGTCAGGATTGTGAACGCTGGAACATGCTGCACCCGCTGGAAACTCCGCGCGTTCCGTATATCGCTCAGGTGATGAACGACGCTCCGGCAGTGGCATCTACCGACTATATGAAACTGTTCGCTGAGCAGGTCCGTACTTACGTACCGGCTGACGACTACCGCGTACTGGGTACTGATGGCTTCGGTCGTTCCGACAGCCGTGAGAACCTGCGTCACCACTTTGAAGTTGATGCTTCTTATGTCGTGGTTGCGGCGCTGGGCGAACTGGCTAAACGTGGCGAAATCGATAAGAAAGTGGTTGCTGACGCAATCGCCAAATTCAACATCGATGCAGATAAAGTTAACCCGCGTCTGGCGTAAGAGGTAAAAGAATAATGGCTATCGAAATCAAAGTACCGGACATCGGGGCTGATGAAGTTGAAATCACCGAGATCCTGGTCAAAGTGGGCGACAAAGTTGAAGCCGAACAGTCGCTGATCACCGTAGAAGGCGACAAAGCCTCTATGGAAGTTCCGTCTCCGCAGGCGGGTATCGTTAAAGAGATCAAAGTCTCTGTTGGCGATAAAACCCAGACCGGCGCACTGATTATGATTTTCGATTCCGCCGACGGTGCAGCAGACGCTGCACCTGCTCAGGCAGAAGAGAAGAAAGAAGCCGCTCCGGCAGCAGCACCAGCGGCTGCCGCGGCAAAAGACGTTAATGTTCCGGATATCGGCAGCGACGAAGTTGAAGTGACCGAAATCCTGGTGAAAGTTGGCGATAAAGTTGAAGCTGAACAGTCGCTGATCACCGTAGAAGGCGACAAGGCTTCTATGGAAGTTCCGGCTCCGTTTGCTGGCACCGTGAAAGAGATCAAAGTGAACGTGGGTGACAAAGTGTCTACCGGCTCGCTGATTATGGTCTTCGAAGTCGCGGGTGAAGCAGGCGCGGCAGCTCCGGCGGCTAAACAGGAAGCGGCTCCGGCAGCGGCCCCTGCACCAGCGGCTGGCGTGAAAGAAGTTAACGTTCCGGATATCGGCGGTGACGAAGTTGAAGTGACCGAAGTGATGGTGAAAGTGGGCGACAAAGTTGCCGCTGAACAGTCACTGATCACCGTAGAAGGCGATAAAGCGTCTATGGAAGTTCCGGCTCCGTTTGCAGGCGTCGTGAAGGAACTGAAAGTCAACGTTGGCGATAAAGTGAAAACTGGCTCGCTGATTATGATCTTCGAAGTTGAAGGCGCAGCGCCTGCGGCAGCTCCTGTGAAACAGGAAGCGGCAGCGCCGGCTCCGGCAGCAAAAGCTGAAGCTCCAGCAGCAGCTCCGGCTGCGAAAGCCGAAGGCAAATCTGAATTTGCTGAAAACGACGCTTACGTTCACGCGACTCCGCTGATCCGCCGTCTGGCACGCGAATTTGGCGTTAACCTGGCGAAAGTGAAGGGCACTGGCCGTAAAGGTCGTATCCTGCGCGAAGACGTTCAGGCTTACGTGAAAGAAGCTATCAAACGTGCAGAAGCGGCTCCGGCGGCGACTGGCGGCGGTATCCCGGGCATGTTGCCGTGGCCGAAGGTAGACTTCAGCAAGTTTGGTGAAATCGAAGAAGTGGAACTGGGCCGCATCCAGAAAATCTCTGGTGCGAACCTGAGCCGTAACTGGGTGATGATCCCGCATGTTACCCACTTCGACAAAACCGATATCACCGAGCTGGAAGCGTTCCGTAAACAGCAGAACGAAGAAGCGGCGAAACGTAAGCTGGATGTGAAGATAACCCCAGTTGTCTTCATCATGAAAGCCGTTGCTGCAGCTCTTGAGCAGATGCCTCGCTTCAACAGTTCGTTGTCGGAAGACGGTCAGCGTCTGACCCTGAAGAAATACATCAACATCGGTGTGGCGGTGGATACCCCGAACGGTCTGGTTGTTCCGGTATTCAAAGACGTCAACAAGAAAGGCATCATCGAGCTGTCTCGCGAGCTGATGACTATTTCTAAGAAAGCGCGTGACGGTAAGCTGACTGCGGGCGAAATGCAGGGCGGTTGCTTCACCATCTCCAGCATCGGCGGCCTGGGGACTACCCACTTCGCGCCGATTGTGAACGCGCCGGAAGTGGCTATCCTCGGCGTTTCCAAGTCCGCGATGGAGCCGGTGTGGAATGGTAAAGAGTTCGTGCCGCGTCTGATGCTGCCGATTTCTCTCTCCTTCGACCACCGCGTGATCGACGGTGCTGATGGTGCCCGTTTCATTACCATCATTAACAACACGCTGTCTGACATTCGCCGTCTGGTGATGTAAGTAAAAGAGCCGGCCCAACGGCCGGCTTTTTTCTGGTAATCTCATGAATGTATTGAGGTTATTAGCGAATAGACAAATCGGTTGCCGTTTGTTGTTTAAAAATTGTTAACAATTTTGTAAAATACCGACGGATAGAACGACCCGGTGGTGGTTAGGGTATTACTTCACATACCCTATGGATTTCTGGGTGCAGCAAGGTAGCAAGCGCCGGAATCCCCAGGAGCTTACATAAGTAAGTGACTGGGGTGAGGGCGTGAAGCTAACGCCGCTGCGGCCTGAAAGACGACGGGTATGACCGCCGGAGATAAATATATAGAGGTCATGATGAGTACTGAAATCAAAACTCAGGTCGTGGTACTTGGGGCAGGCCCCGCAGGTTACTCCGCTGCCTTCCGTTGCGCTGATTTAGGTCTGGAAACCGTAATCGTAGAACGTTACGCCACCCTTGGCGGTGTTTGCCTGAACGTCGGCTGTATCCCTTCTAAAGCACTGCTGCACGTAGCAAAAGTTATCGAAGAAGCCAAAGCGCTGGCTGAACACGGTATCGTCTTCGGCGAACCGAAAACCGATATCGACAAGATTCGTACCTGGAAAGAGAAAGTGATCAATCAGCTGACCGGTGGTCTGGCTGGTATGGCAAAAGGCCGCAAAGTCAAAGTGGTCAACGGTCTGGGTAAATTCACCGGGGCTAACACCCTGGAAGTTGAAGGTGAGAACGGCAAAACCGTGATCAACTTCGACAACGCGATCATTGCAGCGGGTTCTCGCCCGATCCAACTGCCGTTTATTCCGCATGAAGATCCGCGTATCTGGGACTCCACTGACGCGCTGGAACTGAAAGAAGTACCAGAACGCCTGCTGGTAATGGGTGGCGGTATCATCGGTCTGGAAATGGGGACCGTATACCACGCGCTGGGTTCACAGATTGATGTGGTTGAAATGTTCGACCAGGTTATCCCGGCAGCTGACAAAGACATCGTTAAAGTCTTCACCAAGCGTATCAGCAAGAAATTCAACCTGATGCTGGAAACCAAAGTTACCGCCGTTGAAGCGAAAGAAGACGGCATTTATGTGACGATGGAAGGCAAAAAAGCACCCGCTGAACCGCAGCGTTACGACGCCGTGCTGGTAGCGATTGGTCGTGTGCCGAACGGTAAAAACCTCGACGCAGGCAAAGCTGGCGTGGAAGTTGACGACCGTGGTTTCATCCGCGTTGACAAACAGCTGCGTACCAACGTACCGCACATCTTTGCTATCGGCGATATCGTCGGTCAGCCGATGCTGGCACACAAAGGTGTTCACGAAGGTCACGTTGCCGCTGAAGTTATCGCCGGTAAAAAACATTACTTCGATCCGAAAGTTATCCCGTCCATCGCCTATACCGAACCAGAAGTTGCATGGGTTGGTCTGACCGAGAAAGAAGCGAAAGAGAAAGGCATCAGCTATGAAACCGCCACCTTCCCGTGGGCTGCTTCTGGTCGTGCTATCGCTTCCGACTGCGCAGACGGTATGACCAAGCTGATTTTCGACAAAGAATCTCACCGTGTGATCGGTGGTGCGATTGTCGGTACTAACGGCGGCGAGCTGCTGGGTGAAATCGGCCTGGCAATCGAAATGGGTTGTGACGCTGAAGACATCGCACTGACCATCCATGCGCACCCGACGCTGCACGAGTCTGTGGGCCTGGCGGCAGAAGTGTTCGAAGGTAGCATTACCGACCTGCCGAACCCGAAAGCGAAGAAGAAGTAATTTTTCGTTTGCCGGGACATCTGGCAATTAAAAAAGCGGCTAACCACGCCGCTTTTTTTACGCCTGTAATTTACCTTTCCAGCCGTCTTGCTCCACGTTCAGACAGCCGTTCGCGTACTGCTGACCGTTGCTCGTTATTCAGCCTGGCAGTACGGTTACTGTCGTTTAGACGTTGCGGGCGGCTCTCCTGAACTTTCTCCCGAAAAACCTGACGTTGCTCAGGTGATGCTGATTGAACACGCTGGCGGGCGTTATCACGTTGCTGTTGATTCAGTGGGCGCTGCTGTACTTTTTCCTTAAACACCTGGCGCTGTTCGGGAGTTGCAGACTGAATGCGCTCACGCGCTGCCTCTCTTCGCTGCTGGATCTGCGGGTTAGTCTGCATTTTCTCGCGGACTGCCTGGCGCTGCTCAGGAGAGGCCGACTGATAACGCTGACGAGCGGCGTCCTTTTGTTGCTGGGTCAGTGGTTGGCGACGGCTGAAGTCGCGGAAGTCGTCATAGCTCCCATAGTTTTCAGCTTCATTAAACCGCTGTGCCGCTGCCTGACGTTGGGTATCTCGCGTAATGACGGGTGTGGCGTGTGTTCGTTGCTGAAACTGACTTGCTGCCGCCTGACGCTGGCTGTCGCGTGTTGGAGCAGGTAGCTGCGTGGCGCTCATTCCGCCGTTGACATCGGTTTGATGAAACCGCTTTGCCATATCCTGATCATGATAGGGCACACCATTACGGTAGTTTGGATTGTGCCGCCATGCCATATTCTTATCAGTAAGATGCTCACCGGTGATACGGTTGAAATTGTTGACGTCGATATTGATGTTGTCGCCATTGTGTTGCCAGCCATTACCATCACGATGACCGCCATCGTGATGGTGATAATCATCATCGTCATGATGATGATGGTCATGATCGTCGTCATCCCAGTCGATGCTGCTGAATAGCGCGTACGTGGTAGCAACGCCCATGCTATAGCCGAATCCGCGCACAAAGCTGTCAACAAACGGTTCTCCGGCTGGCGGCGGCAGATAAACCGGCGGATACGCAGTATTGGCCCAGTTCCCGTAAACCACGGTTGGCTTGTAGTTGGGAATATAGACCACATCAGGATTGGTGGGTTCAATGGAAATGACGGTTGTTGCAGGCTCTGTAATGACAGGGTTGGCAGTTGAAACGGTATTGGATGGTATGACGGGAGCCGTGACTGTCTGTTTTACCGGTACAGCTTTCTTCGTTGTGGTAATAACTTTCTGTTCAGTTGATGACTTCAGCGAGCCGGTTTGTTGCGCCAGTTGCCGCAATCGCTGTACCGAGTCCATCACCTCCTGCGGCTGCGCCAGAAAAGCATCGCCCAGGTTTTGCACCCATTGCGGGTTTTCGCCCATCAATGCCATCAACTGTGGAAAGGCCACCAGTGATTTGACGCTGGCGTCCCAGGGCTGGTCAGATACCGCCTGAATAGCAGCATCGCCTTGTTTAAGTGGATTATCGTGCGACCATTGCACTGCTTGAGCAACGTTTGCCGGATAGGTTGATGCCATTAACACTTGTGAAAGCAGAGAGTCGGGGTATAGCGCGACAGGTGCAACCCATTGATCTATTTGCGCAGTGCTGAATGCGGATTTGACGACGGCAGGTGTTACAGGAGGCACGGAAACCGTTGCAGGAAGCGTAACTGCGGAGATGTCAGGCGCAGCCAGTTGTGTCGATTGCGGTTCCACAGGCGCTTCCACTGTGCGGCTTTTTATATATAGCCCGGTAGAGGCGGCACAAAGCCCGGCACTGCAAATTAGCGCCAGCACATGGGGTTTAAACGGCAAAGTCATTTTCATAATTCGGATCTCAAGGAAATCGCAATGGTCGGCGAACTGCCACCCGCAGGTGCTGTGAATCCGAGTATAAAGAGGCGGTAGTTTAAATTTTGACTAATCTTGGGATTCGTTGAGAAAGGTGATTATCACCATGCGAATTAACGAAGTTTTTACGGAGGGAAACAATCTCTAGACCATCCTTAACGATTCAGCCACTTTTTTATGTTGCTTTTTTGTAAACAGATTAACACATCGTCAAAATCCTGCTATTCTGCCCGTTGCGGTACTGGGCATTTACCCTACAAACTGCTGTCTCACAGGAGCGTGAAGAGAATCGCCTGCCGCACTATGACAATGAGAGCGAGGAGAACCGTCGTGCTAGAAGAATACCGTAAGCACGTAGCTGAGCGTGCCGCTGAGGGGATTGCGCCCAAACCCCTGGATGCAAACCAAATGGCCGCGCTTGTAGAGCTGCTGAAAAACCCGCCCGCGGGCGAAGAAGAATTCCTGTTAGATCTGTTAACCAACCGTGTTCCCCCAGGCGTCGATGAAGCCGCCTATGTAAAAGCAGGCTTCCTGGCTGCTATCGCTAAAGGCGAAGCCAAATCCCCTCTGCTGACTCCGGAAAAAGCCATCGAACTGCTGGGCACCATGCAGGGTGGTTACAACATTCATCCGCTGATCGACGCGCTGGATGATGCCAAACTGGCACCGATCGCTGCCAAAGCACTTTCTCACACGCTGCTGATGTTCGATAACTTCTATGACGTAGAAGAGAAAGCGAAAGCAGGCAACGAATATGCGAAGCAGGTAATGCAGTCCTGGGCAGATGCCGAATGGTTCCTGAATCGCCCGGCGCTGGCTGAAAAACTGACCGTTACCGTCTTCAAAGTCACAGGCGAAACCAACACCGATGACCTCTCTCCGGCACCGGATGCGTGGTCACGCCCGGATATCCCACTGCACGCGCTGGCGATGCTGAAAAACGCCCGTGAAGGTATTGAGCCAGATCAGCCAGGCGTTGTTGGTCCGATTAAGCAAATCGAAGCTCTGCAACAGAAAGGTTTCCCACTGGCGTACGTCGGTGACGTTGTGGGTACGGGGTCATCGCGTAAATCCGCCACTAACTCCGTTCTGTGGTTTATGGGCGATGATATTCCACATGTGCCGAACAAACGCGGCGGTGGTTTGTGCCTCGGCGGTAAAATTGCACCCATCTTCTTTAACACGATGGAAGACGCGGGTGCGCTGCCAATCGAAGTCGACGTCTCTAACCTGAACATGGGCGACGTAATTGACGTTTACCCGTACAAAGGTGAAGTGCGTAACCACGAAACCGGCGAACTGCTGGCGACCTTCGAACTGAAAACCGACGTGCTGATTGATGAAGTGCGTGCTGGCGGCCGTATTCCGCTGATTATTGGGCGTGGCCTGACCACCAAAGCGCGTGAAGCACTTGGCCTGCCGCACAGCGATGTGTTCCGTCAGGCGAAAGATGTCGCTGAGAGCGATCGCGGCTTCTCGCTGGCGCAGAAAATGGTAGGCCGTGCCTGTGGCGTGAAAGGCATTCGTCCGGGCGCGTACTGTGAACCGAAAATGACTTCTGTAGGTTCCCAGGACACCACCGGCCCGATGACTCGTGATGAACTGAAAGACCTGGCGTGCCTGGGCTTCTCGGCTGACCTGGTGATGCAGTCTTTCTGCCACACCGCGGCGTATCCGAAACCAGTTGACGTTAACACGCACCACACGCTGCCGGACTTCATTATGAACCGTGGCGGTGTGTCGCTGCGTCCGGGTGACGGCGTAATCCACTCCTGGCTGAACCGTATGCTGCTGCCGGATACTGTCGGTACCGGTGGTGACTCCCATACCCGTTTCCCGATCGGTATCTCTTTCCCGGCGGGTTCTGGTCTGGTGGCATTTGCAGCCGCAACAGGCGTAATGCCGCTGGATATGCCGGAATCCGTTCTGGTGCGCTTCAAAGGCAAAATGCAGCCGGGCATCACCCTGCGCGACCTGGTTCACGCCATTCCGCTGTATGCAATCAAACAAGGTCTGCTGACCGTTGAGAAGAAAGGCAAGAAAAACATCTTCTCTGGTCGCATTCTGGAAATTGAAGGTCTGCCGGATCTGAAAGTTGAGCAGGCATTTGAGCTGACCGATGCGTCTGCCGAGCGTTCTGCTGCCGGTTGTACCATCAAGCTGAACAAAGAACCGATCATCGAATACCTGAACTCTAACATCGTCCTGCTGAAGTGGATGATCGCGGAAGGTTACGGCGATCGTCGTACCCTGGAACGTCGTATTCAGGGCATGGAAAAATGGCTGGCGAATCCTGAGCTGCTGGAAGCCGATGCAGATGCGGAATACGCGGCAGTGATCGACATCGATCTGGCGGATATTAAAGAGCCAATCCTCTGTGCACCGAACGACCCGGACGACGCTCGTCCGCTGTCTGCGGTACAGGGCGAGAAGATCGACGAAGTGTTTATCGGTTCTTGCATGACTAACATCGGTCACTTCCGTGCTGCGGGTAAACTGCTGGATGCGCACAAAGGTCAGTTGCCGACCCGCCTGTGGGTGGCACCGCCAACGCGTATGGACGCTGCACAGCTGACCGAAGAAGGCTACTACAGCGTCTTCGGTAAGAGTGGTGCTCGTATCGAGATCCCTGGCTGTTCCCTGTGTATGGGTAACCAGGCGCGTGTAGCAGACGGTGCGACGGTGGTTTCCACCTCTACCCGTAACTTCCCGAACCGTTTGGGGACGGGCGCGAATGTCTTCCTGGCTTCTGCGGAACTGGCTGCTGTTGCGGCGCTGATTGGCAAACTGCCGACGCCGGAAGAGTACCAGACCTACGTGGCGCAAGTAGATAAAACTGCCGTTGATACTTACCGTTATCTGAACTTCAACCAGCTTTCTCAGTACACCGAAAAAGCCGATGGGGTGATTTTCCAGACTGCGGTTTAAAAAGTCAGCGCACGCGCTGCGCATAAACGACACAATGCCCGGTGAATGAGATTCCCGGGCATTTTTTATTTCTAAACCATCGCCGTTCCGCTGTTTTTCTCCGGTAAGGCTGCGATAATTACATCAATGGCGCAATGCGATTTCGGCGCATTGCCGGGAGCAGAGGAACACACTATGGATTACGAATTTCTGCGCGATATTACCGGAGTGGTAAAGGTGCGTATGTCCATGGGGCATGAAGTGGTCGGGCACTGGTTTAATGAAGAGGTGAAAGAAAACCTGGCCTTGCTTGATGAAGTGGAACAAGCGGCGCACGCATTGAAAGGTAGCGAACGATCCTGGCAGTGGGCAGGGCATGAATACACTCTGTGGATGGACGGTGAAGAGGTGATGGTTCGCGCCAATCAACTGGAATTCGCTGGCGATGAAATGGAAGAGGGGATGAACTACTACGATGAAGAGAGCTTGTCGCTGTGCGGCGTTGAGGATTTTCTTCAGGTGGTGGCGGCTTACCGTAATTTCGTGCAGCAGAAGTAAGTAAATCAGGCGGAGCCTCCGTGCTCCGCCTGAGACGTTAAACAGCGGGCATATTGCGCCCGTAATAAATCTCGCGCATTTCTTTCCACAGCGCAGCGGTAATTTCCTGGCGCTCGCTGTCGGTTAAATCTTCCGGTTTGGTGTGGAACATGTAGTGCTTAAGGTCGAACTCTTTAAGCAACATCTTGGTATGGAAGATATTTTCCTGATAGACGTTTACATCCACCATGTCATACAGCGCCTTCATATCTTCGGACATAAAGTTCTGAATCGAATTAATCTCATGGTCGATAAAGTGCTTCATACCGTTAATGTCGCGGGTAAAACCGCGCACGCGATAATCAATAGTCACAATATCGGACTCAAGCTGGTGGATCAGGTAATTCAGCGCCTTCAGCGGAGAAATCACGCCGCAGGTAGAGACTTCAATATCGGCGCGGAAGGTACATAAACCGCCTTCAGGATGACTTTCCGGGTAGGTATGTACGCAAATATGACTTTTATCGAGATGGGCAACGACCGTTTCTGGCAGTGGGCCGGGGTGTTCTGTTTTGTCGATGAGTTTCGGGTCAACCGGTTCTTCACTCACCAGAATAGTGACGCTGGCACCCTGTGGTTCGTAATCCTGGCGGGCGATGTTAAGAATATTGGCCCCGATAATGGAACAGGTTTCTGACAGGATTTCGGTCAGACGGTTGGCATTATAGAGTTCATCGATATAAGCAATATAACCGTCGCGCTCTTCGGTAGTTTTGGCGTAGCAGATATCGTAAATACAAAAACTCAGACTTTTGGTCAGATTATTAAAGCCATGCAGTTTCAGTTTTTTCAATTTCTTATCTTCTCCTTAGGACGGCTGTGAAGCCAGTGCATCTTGCAGATACTGGGGTAAGGCAAAAGCTGCCGTATGGACTGCCGGATTGTAATAACGGCATTTCAGGCCAGAAGCGAGAAAACGCGCCTGAATAATTTCGGTTGAGAGATGGCGTAAGGCGTCGTTATCTGTCGCCCATGCAAAGGTCATGATGCCGCCGTAATAGGTCGGGATCGCCGCCTGATAAAAGCCAACATCGCTGAAGTAATGGCTGAGTTTGCGATGACTGTCGATGGCCTCTTCCTGCTGTAAAAAGCAGACGCCGTTTTGTGCGACGAAGATACCGCCAGGATTCAGGCAACGTTTGCAGCCTTCATAAAATGCAGAAGTAAACAGACTTTCGCCGGGACCGATAGGATCGGTGCAGTCGGAGATAATGACATCAAAGGTCTGGCTGGTTTGATTAACGAAATTGACACCATCGTCGATCACCAGTTTAAAGCGTGGATCGTCGTAACTACCGGCGTTATGGTTGGGAAGATACTGACGGCAGAACGACACGACACCCGCATCGATTTCCACCATCGTGATTGACTCAACGTTTTTATGTCGGGTTACTTCACGCAGCATGGCACCGTCGCCGCCGCCGATAATCAGCACATGTTTCGCGTGACCGTGGGCCAGTAGCGGAACATGGGTCATCATCTCATGATAGATAAACTCGTCGCGCTCGGTGGTTTGTACTACGCCATCCAGCGCCATTACGCGACCAAATGCGGCGTTCTCAAAAATGATCAGATCCTGGTGATCGGTCTTTTCATGATACAGAACGTTATCTACCGCAAAGTACTGCCCAAACTGGTCGTGTAGCGTTTCATGCCACTGTTTTTTTTCGGCCATGGGTTGATACCTCCTTTGTTAACACCCGTAAAAAAAGGGCGCAACATAATAGCTAACATTGACCGCGGATGCACGGTCAATATTTCTACAAAAAGGTATCAGGGATTATTTGACGTAGGCAAGCAGGCTTAAGGAATCGCGGGCCAGGGCTTTGCACTTTTTAGCGACGGGAATGCCAATGCCGCTGAGATCGCGGTAGCTGTCTTCACCGAGGGCTTTCATGTCGAAGGTGTCGTAATTACTGAGATCCCACTGGTTTTGCTGGGCAAAAAAGACCAGTGCGCGACGAATTTGCCCGTTAGGTAAGTTCTGGTAACCACAATCGTTCTTCAGAAAAACAAAAACTGCCGTTAAATCGGCCATATCTTCGGCTTCAGACTCGCTGAGCGCGTAACTGTTTGCGCAGACGGCCATCAGGCTGCCGAATAACACTGTTCTGAAAAACGTCTTCATTGCTTCTACCAGGGGCTTAAAGAAGATAAACGTTAGCACACTGCGAGCGAGGCGACGACCATTATTGTCGATTAAATTGTGTCTGCGGCTTGACCTTCCCGTAAGGGGAAGGACTATGCTCAACGTTTGATTTTGTTTCGCCTGCTTAAGAATAAGGAAATAACTATGCAACGTCGTGATTTCTTAAAATATTCCGTCGCGCTGGGCGTGGCTTCGGCTTTGCCGCTGTGGAGCCGCGCAGTATTTGCGGCGGAACGCCCAACGTTACCGATCCCTGATTTGCTCACGACCGATGCCCGTAATCGCATTCAGTTAACTATTGGCGCAGGTCAGTCCACCTTTGGCGGGAAAACCGCAACTACCTGGGGCTATAACGGCAATCTGCTGGGGCCGGCGGTGAAATTACAGCGCGGCAAAGCGGTAACGGTTGATATCTACAACCAACTGACGGAAGAGACGACGTTGCACTGGCACGGGCTGGAAGTACCGGGTGAAGTGGACGGCGGCCCGCAGGGAATTATTCCGCCAGGTGGCAAGCGCTCGGTGACGTTGAACGTTGATCAACCTGCCGCTACCTGCTGGTTCCATCCACATCAACATGGCAAGACCGGGCGACAGGTGGCGATGGGGCTGGCTGGTCTGGTGGTGATTGAAGATGACGAGATCCTGAAATTAATGCTGCCAAAACAGTGGGGTATCGATGATGTTCCGGTGATCGTTCAGGATAAGAAATTTAGCGCTGACGGGCAGATTGATTATCAACTGGATGTGATGACCGCCGCCGTGGGCTGGTTTGGCGATACGTTGTTGACCAACGGTGCAATCTACCCACAACACGCTGCCCCGCGTGGTTGGCTGCGCCTGCGTTTGCTCAATGGCTGTAATGCCCGCTCGCTCAATTTCGCCACCAGCGACAATCGCCCGCTTTATGTGATTGCCAGCGACGGCGGTCTGCTACCTGAACCGGTGAAGGTGAACGAGCTTCCCGTGCTGATGGGCGAGCGTTTTGAAGTGCTGGTGGAGGTTAACGACAACAACCCCTTTGACCTGGTGACGCTGCCGGTCAGCCAGATGGGGATGGCGATTGCGCCGTTTGACAAGCCGCATCCGGTAATGCGGATTCAGCCGATTGCCATTAGTGCCTCTGGTGCTTTGCCAGACACATTAAGTAGCCTGCCTGCGTTACCTTCGCTGGAAGGGCTGACGGTACGCAAGCTGCAACTCTCTATGGACCCGATGCTCGATATGATGGGGATGCAGATGCTGATGGAGAAATATGGCGATCAGGCGATGGCCGGGATGGATCACAGCCAGATGATGGGCCATATGGGGCATGGCAATATGAATCATATGAACCACGGCGGGAAGTTCGATTTCCACCATGCCAATAAAATCAACGGTCAGGCGTTTGATATGAACAAGCCGATGTTTGCGGCGGCGAAAGGGCAATACGAACGTTGGGTTATCTCTGGCGTGGGCGACATGATGCTGCATCCGTTCCATATCCACGGTACGCAGTTCCGTATCTTGTAAGAAAATGGCAAACCGCCAGCGACGCATCGCGCAGGCTGGAAAGATACCGTTAAGGTAGAAGGTAATGTCAGCGAAGTGCTGGTGAAGTTTAATCACGATGCACCGAAAGAACATGCTTATATGGCGCACTGCCATTTGCTGGAGCATGAAGATACGGGGATGATGTTAGGGTTTACGGTATAAAAAGACCGTATTCGGAAATATGCCCGGATCTCTCCGGGCATGAAACTGATGACAAACGCAAAACTGCCTGATGCGCTACGCTTATCAGGCCTACGCGCAATATATTGAATTTGCAAATGTTTTGTAGGCCGGATAAGGCGTTCACGCCGCATCCGGCATGAACAAATCGCACGTTGTCAGCAATCTGAGCAAGCCTTACTTCACATCATCCGGCAACGCATAAGCCACAATATAGTCGCCCATCTTCGTACCAAATGAACCGTGACCGCCTGCGGAGATCACCACATACTGCTTACCATTCACTTCATAGGTCATTGGCGTCGCCTGACCACCCGCTGGTAAACGACCTTGCCACAGTTTTTCACCGTTGCTCATGTTATAAGCGCGCAGGTAGTTATCTGCCGTAGCGGCGATAAACAGCACGTTACCCGCCGTGGAGATTGGCCCGCCCAGCATCGGCATACCCATATTGAACGGCACAGGTACCGGCATCGGGAATGGCATACTGTCCTGCGGCGTACCAATACGTTTCTTCCACACCACTTCATTGGTTTTCAGATCCAGCGCCGAGATATAACCCCATGCTGGCTGTTTACACGGCAGACCAAACGGTGAGAGGAACGGATTGAGCGTGACGCCATACGGTACACCGTACTGCGGCTGAATGCCGGATTCCGTACCCGTGCCTTTGGCATCTTTCGGCTGCTCCATCGGGTTGCCAGGACCGCGTGGGATCAGTTTCGAAACAAACGGCAGTGCCATTGGGTTGGCAATTGCCACTTCACGATTCGGATCAACGGAAATCCCGCCCCATTCGAACATCCCCAGGTTACCAGGGAAGACCAGCGTACCCTGTTCAGATGGCGGGGTGAAAATGCCTTCATAGCGCATCTGGTGGAACATCACGCGGCACACCAGCTGGTCAAACATGGTGGCTCCCCACATATCCGCACCGCTCAAATTTTTCGTCGGACGGAAGCTCAGTTCAGAAAACGGTTGAGTTGGGGTTACGTAATCGCCTTTGGCAGCACCTTGGGGAACCGGTTTTTCCGGTGCCGGAACCACCAGTTCGCCATTACGACGATCGAGCACAAAAATGTTGCCGGTTTTCGCCGGAGCATAAATAACTGGCACTTTCTGACCATTAACGGTGATATCCGCCAGCGTCGGCTGTGCCGGAAGATCCATATCCCACAGGTCGTGGTGAACGGTCTGGTAGCTCCACGCCAGTTTCCCGGTTGTGGCATTCAGCGCCAGAATCGAGCTGGCATAACGTTCCTGTTCCGGTGTGCGGTTACCGCCCCAGATATCCGGCGTGGTCACGCCCATCGGCAGATACACCAGATCCAGCTTCGCGTCATAGGCCGCTGGTGCCCACGAGTTTGGCGAGTTAAAGGTAAAGGTGTGTTCGTCAGACGGGATTGCGTTAGGATCTTTCGCACCAGGATCAAAAGCCCACAGCAGCTCCCCGGTGTTGACATCAAAACCACGGATCACGCCAGATGTTTCACGGGTTGAGAAGTTATCGGTGACTGAACCGGCCATCACGATGGTTTTATCGGTGATAATCGGCGGCGAAGTCGGTTCATACAGACCCGGTTTGGTGTCCGGCATATTGCTTTGCAGATTGAGCACGCCTTTATTGGCGAAGGTTTCGCACAGCTTGCCGTTTTCAGCGTTAATTGCAATCAGACGACCATCATTGACCGGAAGAATGATACGACGCGGGCAATCCGCCATCACTTCTGGCGAGGCAGTTTCTGCTTTGGCTTCATGATAAGAGACGCCACGGCAGGTTACATGCTGGAAGGACTCGTTGGTTTTCAGTTCAGGATCGTAATGCCATTTCTCTTTGCCGCTGGCGGCATCGAGCGCAAACAGGCGCTGGTGAGCGGTACACAGGTAAAGGGTGTCGCCCACTTTAATTGGCGTCACTTCATTGGTGATTTCACCTGGATCGTTCGGCTGTTTCACATCGCCTGTACGGAACACCCAGGCTTCTTTCAGGTTGTGAACGTTATCGGCGTTAATTTGTTTCAGAGGTGAAAAGCGTTGACCTTCCTGATTGCGACCATAGGCAGGCCAGTCCTGATCGGCAACGGGGGAGATGGCTTCGGCAGGTGTGGCATCGGCGCTTAAGGTGCCGCTGATTTCCTGCGGATCGTTAAATCCGGCCCAGGCCAGGATACCACCGCTAATCAGCAGTGCCACCACCAGTGCGGCAACTGCGCCGCTGGCAGGAATGACCAGGCGACGCCAGACAAACGGCAGGATCAGCCAGATGCCGAAGAAGACCAGAATGTCGCTGCGCGGAGTCAGCGCCCAGAAGTCGAAACCAACTTCCCAGACGCCCCAAATCATAGTGCCGAGCAGCAGGGCTGCGTACAGCCAAAGCGCGGCGCGTTTACTGCGCCACAGCATCCAGGCGACGCCGAGCATCACAAGGCCAGCGATAGGGTAGTACCAGGAGCCGCCAATCGCGACCAGCCAGCCTCCGCCAATGAGTAGATACAGCCCGCAAAGCGCTGCAAAAAGGGCTGTTAGCGTGACGAGTAATCGCCGCGAGCCGGTATTGTTAATTGCCATAAAGAGACACCATTTCAATTCATTAATATTTTAGTAGCAATTAATTATAGGTTTTAACATGTGTGATCG
The DNA here is from genome assembly GCF_046486405.1 of Escherichia sp. WS338. NCBI lineage: Bacteria > Pseudomonadati > Pseudomonadota > Gammaproteobacteria > Enterobacterales > Enterobacteriaceae > Escherichia > Escherichia sp. WS338. The sequence continues at coordinate 171,684 of NZ_JBJQLL010000007.1, forward strand.
TCATCACAATTCGAGCTTTATTAACAGATTCCGCGAATGAATAGTTTTACTGGTATACTGCGTGTCTTGCGCTTTGTTGCGGTGCTGAAACCTGCCCGTGCGAAGTGATTTGTTTTTAAATCATATGGTTAGAGATATGAAACATACTGTAGAAGTAATGATCCCCGAAGCGGAGATTAAAGCGCGTATCGCCGAACTGGGTCGTCAGATTACTGAGCGTTACAAAGACAGTGGCAGCGATATGGTGCTGGTTGGTCTGCTGCGTGGCTCATTTATGTTTATGGCGGACCTGTGCCGTGAAGTTCAGGTATCTCATGAAGTCGATTTTATGACCGCCTCCAGCTACGGTAGCGGCATGTCCACCACCCGTGATGTGAAAATCCTCAAAGATCTGGATGAAGATATCCGTGGCAAGGACGTGCTGATTGTTGAAGATATCATCGACTCGGGGAATACACTGTCGAAAGTGCGTGAGATCTTAAGCCTGCGCGAACCGAAGTCGTTGGCGATTTGTACGCTGCTGGATAAACCGTCCCGTCGTGAAGTGAACGTCCCGGTAGAATTTATCGGTTTCTCGATCCCGGATGAGTTTGTGGTGGGTTACGGCATTGATTACGCACAGCGTTACCGTCATCTGCCGTATATCGGCAAAGTGATTCTGCTGGACGAGTAAGTGTGAAGTTGCCGGATGTGTTGCATCCGGCATGGCATTTTTATTTGTGGTTGGCGTGTTTCAGCTTGAGGTTGGAGATCCCGTGACGGTAACGTTGCTCAAGGGTTTCGCGGTTAGTCGCTGTGACATCCAGATCACGTAGCAAGCCGTCGTGAATGCCGTAGGCCCAGCCGTGTATGGTGACTTTCTGCCCGCGTTTCCACGCTGATTGCATAATGGTGGAGTGGCCCAGGTTATACACCTGTTCCATGACGTTCAGTTCACACAAGGTATCCAGACGGCGCTCTTGCGGCATTTCGCCGAGCAATGAGCTATGTTTGAACCAGATATCACGGATATGCAGCAGCCAGTTGTTGATAAGCCCCAGTTCCGGGTTTTCAACTGCGGCTTGTACGCCGCCGCAACCGTAGTGGCCACAGATAATAATGTGTTCAACTTCGAGTACATCCACTGCATACTGAACCACGGAAAGGCAGTTCAGGTCGGTGTGAATGACCAGGTTAGCAACATTACGGTGAACAAAGAGTTCGCCCGGCTCAAGACCGGTTAAACGTTCTGCAGGAACGCGACTGTCGGAACATCCAATCCATAGAAAGCGCGGTTTTTGCGCTTGTGCCAGTTTCTCAAAAAACCCGGGATCCTCTTCCACCAGCATTTTTGACCATAGTGCATTGTTGCTGATGAGTGTATCTATGTCTTTCATGGAGGTTAACGACCTGTAACCAAATAATTACGTTTGGCTAATATAGGGCAACTCCGGGACGATTTAAACCACAGATAAAGTGTAAGAACGTAAGGTAAGTAAAAATTTATGACCATTGCACTGGAACTTCAACAGCTTAAAAAAACCTATCCAGGCGGCGTTCAGGCGCTTCGTGGAATCGATTTGCAGGTCGAAGCGGGTGATTTTTATGCGCTTCTCGGGCCGAACGGGGCCGGAAAATCGACCACTATCGGTATTATCAGCTCTCTGGTAAATAAAACCTCCGGGCGGGTCAGCGTATTTGGTTACGATCTCGAGAAAGATGTCGTAAACGCTAAACGTCAGTTGGGTCTGGTGCCACAGGAATTTAACTTCAACCCGTTTGAAACCGTGCAGCAAATTGTGGTGAATCAGGCAGGGTACTACGGTGTGGAGCGCAAAGAAGCGTACATTCGCAGCGAAAAGTATCTTAAACAACTCGATCTATGGGGAAAACGCAACGAACGTGCGCGTATGTTATCTGGCGGGATGAAGCGCCGTTTAATGATTGCCCGTGCGTTAATGCATGAACCTAAACTACTGATTCTCGACGAACCGACCGCAGGCGTGGATATCGAACTTCGCCGCTCAATGTGGGGCTTTTTGAAGGATTTAAACGACAAAGGCACCACTATCATTCTCACCACACACTACCTGGAAGAAGCAGAAATGCTGTGCCGCAATATCGGCATTATTCAACACGGTGAGCTGGTGGAAAATACCTCGATGAAGGCGCTGCTGGCGAAGCTGAAATCGGAAACCTTTATTCTCGATCTCGCACCGAAAAGCCCGTTACCGAAGCTCGATGGCTATCAGTATCGACTGGTCGATACCGCGACGCTGGAAGTTGAAGTTCTGCGTGAGCAGGGGATCAACAGCGTATTTACGCAGTTAAGTGAGCAGGGCATTCAGGTATTAAGTATGCGTAACAAAGCTAACCGTCTGGAAGAGCTGTTTGTTTCACTGGTTAATGAAAAACAAGGAGATCGCGCATGATGCATCTTTACTGGGTGGCACTAAAAAGCATCTGGGCGAAAGAGATCCATCGCTTTATGCGTATCTGGGTGCAGACGCTGGTGCCACCGGTCATCACCATGACCCTTTACTTTATTATCTTCGGTAACCTGATTGGTTCGCGTATTGGCGATATGCATGGCTTCAGCTACATGCAGTTCATTGTACCGGGGCTGATCATGATGTCGGTGATCACCAACGCCTACGCTAACGTCGCGTCATCATTTTTTGGTGCCAAGTTCCAGCGTAATATTGAAGAGCTGCTGGTAGCGCCGGTTCCGACTCACGTCATTATTGCCGGATATGTCGGCGGTGGCGTGGCGCGTGGTCTGTTTGTTGGCATTCTGGTGACGGCAATTTCACTGTTTTTTGTGCCGTTTCAGGTGCATTCGTGGGTATTTGTCGCTTTAACGCTGGTGCTCACGGCGGTGTTGTTCTCCCTTGCGGGTTTGCTGAACGGCGTGTTTGCCAAAACGTTCGATGACATCAGCCTGGTGCCAACCTTTGTGTTAACGCCACTTACGTATTTGGGCGGGGTCTTTTACTCACTGACTTTGTTGCCGCCGTTCTGGCAAGGGCTGTCGCACCTGAACCCAATCGTTTATATGATCAGTGGTTTCCGCTACGGCTTCCTCGGTATCAATGATGTTCCGCTGGTCACTACCTTTGGCGTACTGGTGGTCTTTATTGTGGCGTTTTATTTAATCTGTTGGTCGCTGATCCAACGTGGACGTGGTTTGCGTAGCTAAGGCTATTTCCTCTCCTCTGGATTTGGGGGAGAGGAGTTTTGACGGCTATCACCCTTTATCAACAATGGTCAGGGTAGACTGATTTTCGGCTAAGGAGGAAGGCGATGTTAGGTTGGGTAATTACCTGTCACGATGACCGGGCGCAAGAGATACTGGATGCGCTGGAGAAAAAACATGGGGCACTTCTTCAGTGCCGGGCCGTGAATTTCTGGCGTGGGTTAAGCTCTAATATGCTCAGCCGCATGATGTGCGATGCTCTGCATGAAGCGGACTCTGGTGAGGGTGTCATCTTCTTAACCGATATAGCCGGAGCGCCGCCGTACCGCGTGGCTTCGCTATTAAGCCATAAACATTCCCGCTGCGAAGTGATTTCTGGCGTCACGTTACCGTTAATTGAGCAGATGCTGGCCTACCGTGAAACGTTATCCAGCGCAGAGTTTCGCGAGCGTATTGTCGAACTGGGTGCGCCGGAGGTGAGTAGTCTTTGGCACCAGCAACAAAAAAATCCGCCTTTCGTCCTCAAACATAATTTGTATGAGTATTAACCCGCGATTCTGATGGCGCTTTTGCTACAATAAAAGCGTTGTTTCACCCTCGGTTATTTTTTCATGTACAAACAAGCTGTTATTCTCCTGCTGATGCTGTTTACCGCAAGTGTCAGTGCCGCGTTACCTGCCCGTTATATGCAAACCATCGAAAATGCTGCGGTCTGGGCGCAAATTGGCGACAAGATGGTGACGGTGGGGAATATTCGGGCCGGACAAATCATTGCCGTGGAGCCCACTGCCGCAAGTTATTACGCATTTAATTTTGGCTTTGGTAAAGGGTTTATCGATAAAGGTCATCTCGAGCCGGTTCAGGGGCGACAAAAAGTTGAAGACGGTTTGGGTGACCTCAACAAGCCGCTGAGTAATCAGAACTTAGTTACCTGGAAAGATACGCCGGTCTATAACGCGCCGAGTGCGGGCAGTGCGCCGTTTGGGGTACTGGCGGACAATTTGCGCTACCCGATTTTGCATAAACTGAAAGACAGGTTAAATCAAACCTGGTATCAGATCCGTATTGGCGATCGACTGGCCTATATCAGCGCGCTGGATGCCCAACCCGATAATGGCCTGCCGGTGCTAACCTATCACCATATTCTGCGCGACGAAGAAAACACCCGTTTTCGCCATACTTCGACGACCACCTCGGTACGCGCTTTCAATAACCAGATGGCCTGGCTGCGCGACAGGGGATACACGACACTGAGTATGGTGCAGCTGGAAGGTTACGTGAAGAATAAGATCAATCTCCCTGCGCGAGCGGTGGTGATTACCTTTGATGATGGCCTCAAATCGGTGAGCCGCTATGCGTATCCTGTGTTGAAACAATATGGCATGAAGGCGACGGCGTTTATTGTTACCTCGCGCATCAAACGTCACCCGCAGAAGTGGGACCCAAAATCGCTGCAATTTATGAGCGTTTCTGAACTTAACGAAATTCGCGATGTATTTGATTTCCAGTCACATACCCATTTTTTGCATCGTGTGGATGGTTATCGCCGACCCATATTACTGAGCCGTAGTGAGCATAATATTCTGTTTGATTTTTCACGTTCACGCCGCGCTCTGGCGCAATTTAATCCGCATGTCTGGTATCTTTCGTATCCGTTTGGCGGCTTTAATGACAAAGCCGTGAAGGCAGCAAACGATGCCGGATTTCACCTGGCGGTGACGACTATGAAAGGCAAAGTAAAACCGGGAGATAATCCGTTGTTACTAAAACGACTTTATATCTTAAGAACGGATTCGCTGGAGACGATGTCGCGGCTGGTGAGTAACCAGCCGCAGGGATAACAATCAAGCAACCTGTACCGGAATGGCTTTCGCGGTACGTTTCATTTCATTGTCGCCTTCAAAATAGGCGACGTTGGGTCGCCAGGTGCGAGCTTCTTCATCTGGCATAGTAACGAAGCTGGCGATGATGACAATATCGCCGACGCTGGCGCAGTGGGCCGCCGCACCGTTAACGGAAATAATTCTCGAACCGCGTTCTGCCGCGATGGCATAGGTGGAGAAACGCTTGCCGTTGGTCACATTCCAGATATCAATGGCTTCGTTTTCGAGAATACCGGCTGCGTCAAGAAAATCCTGGTCAATGGCGCAAGAACCTTCATAGTGCAGGTCCGCATGAGTCACTTTCACGCGGTGGAGTTTGCCCTGCAGCATCGTGCGAATCATAACTTCTACCTTTCTACCCTGTCGTTAACGAAGCAGGCGATGCCTGCTTTGAGGAAATTCTCACGCAGTATTGCCCGATTTTTGTTTAGTGTCTACTCATCTGACGGCATTTGCATCAGCAGTTTGCGTACCGTGCCGAAGCGTGCCATGTAACGCCTGTAACCAATTGAAATTTCTCTGAACGCTGCTCGGTAAACACTAAAGAGGCGGCTGACGACGGCGCGCCTTGACTGGATACTGCCTTCACGCAAGACAACACGGAAGGCAGGGAAGATGGATGCACCGAGTACCACACCGCATGACGCGGTATTTAAACAATTTTTAATGCATGCGGAAACGGCTCGTGACTTTCTGGATATCCATTTGCCAGCGGAACTACGCGAACTGTGTGACCTCGACACGCTGCATCTTGAGTCGGGGAGTTTTATTGAAGAAAGCCTGAAAGGGCACAGCATGGACGTACTCTATTCCGTGCAAATGCAGGGTAATCCCGGTTATTTGCATGTGGTGATTGAACATCAAAGCAAGCCGGATAAGAAAATGACCTTTCGCATGATGCGCTATGCCATTGCCGCCATGCACCGGCATCTGGAGGCGGATCACGATAAGCTGCCGCTGGTGGTGCCGATTCTGTTTTATCAGGGCGAGGCCACACCTTATCCGCTCTCAATGTGCTGGTTTGATATGTTTTACTCGCCGGAGCTGGCGCGACGCGTTTACAACAACCCTTTCCCGCTGGTGGATATCACCATCACACCGGATGACGAAATCATGCAACATCGGCGGATTGTGATTCTCGAACTACTGCAAAAACATATTCGCCAGCGCGACTTAATGTTATTGCTGGAGCAACTGGTCACGCTGATTGACGAAGGGTACACTAGCGGAAGTCAGTTAGTTGCCATGCAAAACTATATGCTGCAACGCGGTCATACTGAACAAGCGGATTTGTTTTATGGTGTGCTGAGAGACAGGGAAACGGGAGGGCAGTCTATGATGACGCTGGCGCAGTGGTTTGAAGAGAGGGGAAGACAGGAGGAAAGGCAGGAGGTAAGACAGGAGGTAATACAAGAGGTTAGACAGGAAGTAAGACAGGAATTCGCCCTGCGTTTTCTGAGTAAAGGGATGTCTCGGGAAGACGTTGCAGAGATGGCAAATTTACCTCTTGCTGAGGTTGATAAGCTGATTAGCTAAGTTATCTGCATTATCAGTTATAGCCAGATAATTGTTATTGTTAACTGACCAGATAATTAAGGGAACATATGGAAATAAAGACACGGAGAGAAACCAGGCAGACGTTGGCGCAGTGGTTTGAAGAGAAGGGATTTCAGAAGGGATTTCAGAAGGGATATAAAGAGGGACTCCGGAAGGTAAGGCTGGCCCAGCGTCTTCTGAGTAAAGGAATGTCTCGGGAAGACGTTGCAGAGATGGCAACTTTATCTCTTACAGAGGTTGATAAGCTAATTAACTCTAACTAAGTTGTCTGCGTTATGAATAATCGCTTACAGACGTCATCGCCATGACGTGGGGTAAATTAATAACTGGCGCCATCAGCCGTAGCGCCAGATAAGGATTACGCCAGTTCGACGATTTTGTTGTCGATCAGGCGAGCATCGCCAAGCCAGGCGGCTACCAGAATCACTGCCCGTTTGCTGTTTTCAGAGACTTCCTGCAACGTGTCGGCATCACGAATCTGAATATCATCGGCGCGGAAGCCTTTTTCATTCAGTTCTTGCCCGGCAATAGCAATAATTTCATCGAGATCCCGTTCCCCAGCCTGCAATTTGTCGGCAATTGAACTTAAAACTTTGTACAGACCGGGCGCAATTTTGCGTTGTTCCGCCGTCAGATAACCGTTACGGGAACTCAGCGCCAGACCGTCTTTGGCGCGCATAATTGGCACACCGATAATCTCAATATCAAAGCCCATATCAGCAACCATTTTGCGGATCAGCGCCAGTTGCTGAAAATCTTTTTCACCGAAGCAGGCGATGTCCGGCTGGACCAGATTGAACAGCTTGCTGACAATAGTCGAAACGCCGCGAAAATGTCCCGGACGGCTGGCACCTTCCAGCATGGTGGAAAGACCGGGAACATCAACATAGGTGTGGGTTTCTGTACCGTTCGGGTAGATCTCTTTTACCGAAGGCGCGAAAACTAGATCCACTTTACGTTTGTTCAGCTTTTCGCAGTCCTCTTGCAAGGTCCGTGGATAACGTGCCAGATCTTCCGGGCGGTCAAACTGCATCGGGTTAACGAAAATACTGACCACTACCACATCGGCGCGGGCTTTGGCTTCGTCGACCAGCTTCATATGGCCATCGTGCAGGTTACCCATGGTGGGCACCAGCGCCACGCGCTTACCTTCCATACGCAGGCGGCGAATTTGCTGACGCAGCAGCGGCAGGGTTTCGATAATTAACACAACGTCACTCCTTAATGGAAACTGTGTTCTTCGCCCGGGTAAACGCCGGACTCCACTTCAGCCATATACTGCCGCACAGCCGCGCGGATGTCGCCCGTTTCGGCGAGGAAATTTTTAGCGAATTTAGGAATGTGGCCGCCGGTAATGCCGAACGCGTCGTGCATCACGAGGATCTGCCCGTCAGTGACGTTGCCTGCGCCAATGCCAATAACCGGGATCGCCAGTGCTTCGGTAATACGTTTTGCCAGTTCAATCGGCACGCATTCCAGCACCAGCAGCTGTGCCCCAGCAGCTTCTAATGCCAATGCATCGCTGAGCAGTTGATCGCCCGCTTCATCGCCGCGCCCCTGGACTTTGTAGCCACCGAAAATATTCACTGACTGTGGGGTTAGGCCTAAATGACCACAAACTGGAACGGCACGTTCGGTCAGCATTTGTACGGTTTCCACCAGCCACTCACCGCCTTCAATTTTGACCATGTTGGCTCCGGCACGCATTACCGTTGCGGCGTTTTCAAAAGCTTGTTCCGGCGTGGCATACGCCATAAATGGCAGGTCAGCCAGCAGAAGGCAGTTTGGCGCGCCGCGACGCACAGCGGCGGTGTGATAGGCGATATCGGCAACGGTAACCGGTAGCGTGGAGTCATGCCCCTGAACCGTCATGCCCAGTGAATCGCCTACCAGCATGACGTTAAGTCCTTCTTCGGCAAACAATTTTGCGAAGCTATAGTCGTAAGCGGTGATGGTTGCGAAACGTTTTTTGTCCTGCTTGCATTTCTGCAATGAAGCAATCGTGGTTGGTTTCATAGCGTATCCTGATAAATGATGTTGTGCTGTCTCGCATTTTATCAGTCACATTGGTGGGGGCAATGATTTATCCGTATCGCACCGCCGTTGTCTGGCGGTGCGATAGTGTTATCAGGGGTAGGTAACCTGAAAAGTGCTGGTGGCTTTAAAATCCCCCGGTTCTATAGCAATATTACCGTCTTGTTTTAATGTAGCCTGGAAATGAAGAGGTTGTGAGGTACCGTTTCCTTTATCCGGGTAAATTCCTCCGGTAGTGTCATCTTCTGTTTCGTAATCTTTATAAACAGACGTTGAATCATTTGGTTTCAGTACCATTTGTGCACTTTTAGTGTTTTTTAAACCTTCAATCAGTACACCAACGCCTTTTGCTGCATTATTTCCTGTGAGTGTGTTAGCCAGAAGTTCTTTGCTTACACTGCCCACCTTGTTTGACATAAGTTTTGTTTCTATATTGCGAACACGAATACAGTTCTGTAGCGTGATATCAAAAGGAACCGCTGTTGCGCCATTTTTTATTTGCGCTGGGGTATAATCTCCCATTTTAACTGTTGAACCGCTTACAGATGGGCCAGTAAGTGCAGCAGTAAAACACGTTGGGTTGGATAACGTCATATTATCCAGGTCAAAATCTATTTTAAGGAAATAGCTGTGATCGTTGATACCGCCACCAAGACCATATCCTTTGAATGAGTAGAGATAACCACCCGGCTTAGATAATGTTACCTTGTTTGTCTTTGTGGGGTCAAAGTTGGTATCGGTATAAAATTCCACCGTGAGCGACTGCCAAACTCCACCTACGGCCCAGTATTTATTAGATGAGTTTGCATTGTTACAAGACCAATATAGAGTGGCTTCACTTTCGGGGATCCACCGAAAATATTGAGTTGGAGAATCGCCGATATACATACCTGATGAACTGATATTGGTTGTGGTGTATGATGACCAAATGTTTGATATCTTTAATGTATAATACAGGCCTGGGACAGATGTTTCAAATAGTTTATGCCCGCCATAACGTTTACCCGAATCAACCATTTGATTTTCAATTGCCATAGGCTCACCGCTTGCAGTGTTACTTCTGTTGCAGTAAAGGTAACCTCCACCTGAAGCGCTATTTAACTGAGACCAGTATAATGACACACCTGTTGGTCCGAGTTGGGTTGGTTTATAAAAAACTAAGTTATTTGTGCTTGTTGAATACCTGAATTTGACAGTAATGTCTGCACTGGGGCCTGTTTCTCTCCACTTTTGGTCTCCCGGACCCACTCCGTAATCATTCCCAACAAGATAGCTGACGTTATCATCGGTGCCGGCACTTGCTGTATAACAACAAGAGCATAGTGCTAAAAAAAGAAAGTATCTGAAGAATATCTTCATTTTTACTCCATTGTCATGCTGCAAGATAATGCTTGCAGCACTTTGTCTGTTATTCGTAGTAAATATCCACTAACACATGGCTTATAAGTTGGCCAGAGGTGACATTCAGCGCTGGATCGATTTTTTGCATTCGAGTGCTAAATTTCCAGGATGAATTGTTTAGTGCTGATGACATGACCGGATAAACGGAACGTGAGCTACCAGTTACGCCAAGAACGTTGAAGGTATTTGCCGGGTCCTGAATAGAGAATATAACTACCCCAACATTTTTAGCCCCGGTGTTGTCTTCATTGGCGAATATTTGACTGGAACCTGTCGCCATTACGCCACTGAGTGCGCGAAAATCAATATGTAACTGATTTAACACATTCCCTGTGCCCTGAAGTGTGCAGTCCTGTACTGTAATAGTGAACTCTTTTCCACCGGGGTGATAATTTTCGGCTGAAATGTTTCCGGTAAAATCGCCCACGCCAACGACACCTAAATCAATATTTCCGTTGTTGCTGATTCCACTTTGGCAGGTGTTATTTTTTATATTTGCAACAATGTCAACATCCTGTCCTGCAACCACAGGGAAAGTGGTGCTGAATAGCAAAGACAGAAGCAGAATTGATTTTTTCATCAGATTACGTTGAGTGGGGCGCATATTTAGTTCCTGAATCGGTCTGCCTGTTAGTTATAAGTCACAGTAAATGTTGCCGGAGCGGTGAAATCACCCGCGGTGACATCTGTAACGGTTTTATCTTTCGCGACCACCAAAACAGCACTCATCGGGTAATCGACAACATCACCTCCCGTCGCACCAGCAATACTGACTTCTTCTGTTGCGGGGGTGACGCAACTGAATTGTTTTGCGCCGTTTTTACCTGGTGTGGACGTACTCCAGACCTCAACGGCGACTGCCGCTGCTTTTGCTGTTGCCGTTGATGCGTTAGCAAATCCAGGGCCGTTATTAGAATTACCTTCGCATAAGGCTCGTGGGGTCAACTTTATTTTGGCCTTTTTCCCGGGAATCCCCGCACAGTCTTTGAACTGCAATTTGAAGGTTTTAATTTTAGTTTCGGCATTAATTTCAGAAATATATACATCACCGAAATTGATGGTGGACAGTTTAGCTGTACCGTCATCAGTCAACGTTGATGTACAGGTACCCATTTCTATGTCTGTAGTAACAGTCAGGCCAATACTATCAGTGGCCGCATGTGAGGAAATGGTTAACAGTGATGAAGCCAGAAATAGACTACCCGATAATCCATAACATAATTTTTTTAATATCATCATTGTCATCCTTGTTATTGATAGATGAAATTGAACGTTGCCTGTGCGCGAAATTTCCCGGGTATGCCCTGTCCTGGGGTTGTTTCGCGCAGTGCGACAGTCATTTCCAGACCACTGGTGCTAATTTCTGTGGTTTTCCAGCGGATGTATTCCGCGCTATTGGGTTTCAGAAACGTATCGCCCGAAGTCTCTAATCTTTTAAATCCCATACCAATATTACTGGTTGTTGAGGAGGAGTCAGAAGATTGTGGAATAATCAGCGATGTACTACCAGACTGATTTCCAGTCATTGTGGTATCAATCCAGCTAATTCCACTGCTACACCCACTGGCGACTAATTTGAAGTTGGCCTCAGATTGTGACGCTTTATTGACTATCTTATCCAGTCCCATCTTGGGGATTATCAGGGTATAACTATCATTGCCATTATCAACGACGTTTGAACCATTCAGCGATGTCAGGGTGATGTTACATGTTGTCGCTTTCACGGTAGCGGTAAAATCGACATTAACATCCGTTGCAAATACAGATGGCGATAATAATAGCCCCATGAGTATTGCTATTTTATGTGGTGTGGTTTTTATCATTGGAAGTCCCTTGTGGTTACTGTATCTGACAACGAAGTCCGTTCAGAATAATAGATTGCGCTATTTTTTCTGATGTCGTGTTTTGTTGGTAATGAGCAAAACAACTGACTGGTTTGCCCTCTTCAATCCAGGTAATTCGTATATTTCCTTCCTGCCCGATACCGCGAACAAAGGCCTGACCACCCTGACCTACGTTGCCGATGATATTGTTTTGTTCATCATAAATATCCGCTGCAAATGGAATATTTTTACCATCGCTTCGCACGATATTCATAATTGCCGATTGTCCCTGAACTGTTTCAAAATCAGCAAAGACGACGGCTCCCTGGCGCGGGACGGCGACAGTACTGGTGCTTTTCAATTCAACATCGTTTTCCAGATCGTTAATGTCCAGTGCGATACGGTTTTCATGGTATGGCGAAAGGGCGCTGGTCACACCATAACCCCAGCGGTCTACGGTGCTGTTTCCGTAGTTAATACGAGCGCCTTTTGCTCCTGGCGCCTGAATGACAGCCAGAGTGTCGGAATCACTAAAACTGTCATTACTGAACGTCAGCCCGCCGCTATGTAACACAAATCCACCATCAGTATTGAGTGAGAATTGGCGACTATTATCACTGCTTGCTGAGGCTGAACCTGACAGAGTTCCCCACGGCGATTCATAACTGGCATAACCGCCGATATAACTCAGGTCATCACTGGATTTATTCATCATATAACCCGTGTTTACGCTGTAGCTGATGCGATTGGTATCGCTGTAACCACTACTGCTGATATTGAGTTGGTTATTACCCTTAAAGTCGCTGTTTAATTGTGTATCAATACTCTGGAAGCCGGAGCTGCGGTGTTCCGTACCCAGTAAATTTTCTATTGGAATCGTGAAGCTGAGATAAATGCTATCGTCGGTTTGACCATCTTCATTCAACGAACGTTGAGCACTGATACTGTAACTGCCCCAGGACGCACTATTGCTATAACCAATAGAGTAATTAGTACTGTTTTGTCCGGAGGCCCAGTAATCTGACCAGCTTCCCGAGAGATAAAATGAACCGTAATCCTTTTTCTCAAATTTCAGCGGTTGGTTGATACTGACCGTGACCTGATTTTTCATGCGCGAGTAATTGCGCATGGATTTAGGCTCAAGATCTTGCTCAGGATGTTCTACTTCATCAATCAGCGTCAGCGCATCATTGAGGCCCAGATAATGCTGGGTGGAGTAGCGATAGGCCGCGATATTTAATGATGTACTGGTATTTTCAAATAACTTGTTCCAGGAAATACGGTAGCTTTGTCCTTGATAGGTTTTATCGTCCGGAATGCTGACATTTGAGTGAGTAACATCGACAGAAAAAGCCCCCACGGGGGTATTCATACCAAGCCCCAGCAATCCGGCGGTATAGTTATTATCAGTTAGCTGAATACCGGTATATCCTGTCAGGTAGTTATTCAAACCATAGTAGTAGCTGGCTTGAAATAAATTAGGCTCATCCTGGATACTGTCTTTTAAAACCTGACCGGCGCTAATATCCCAGCGACCAACGCCAGGGCGCAGCATTTGCACAACAGATGAAAATGGCTGGGAGAACGTCCGTTTTGTGCCATCAGCTTCTTCGATAGTCACAATGAGATCACTGCCATAACCTGACGGGCTAAGATCATCAATGGCAAAGGCCCCTGGCGGCACCGTCGTTTCATAGATTTTATAACCATTTTGCATAACGGTTACTTTGGCATTGGTATTCGCTACGCCATGAATGATTGGCGCAAAACTGGCTAATACCGGAGGCAGCATTCGACTGTCACTGTATAAGCGAATACCGCGAATGCTGACTGAATCGAAGGTCTCGCCGGTCGTGTAAGATTCACCAATAACCAGTTGTGAACGTAGTGACGCAAGATCGCGTTGTAAATAGCGATTCTGAAAATCATAATCACTATGGACATTGGTCATCCAGTTGTAGTTACCTGAGGCACGTAACCGCCACGCGCCTAAGTTTATCCCACCGTTGAATGCCGCATAGATACTGTCATTTGTTCTGCCTGGACTTTCACTGTGATATCCATTGAGGTTGTAGGAAAGCATGGCTGCATTAATGCCATTTTCCCACAAAGAGGGATCAACATAGTTTTGATAATTCTTCATAATCCATGCCTGGGGGACGTCGATATCCAGGCGTTGATCGTTAACATCGTAACGAATGGATGATTGAGGGATCATTTCAGCCAGATTGAGGCAATCACCAAGATCTTCGTCTCGCTTAAGCAAAATGGCTTTTTCGCTATTCTTGTCTGGTGAACTGATATGAAATTGCAATAAATTTTTCTGCGTAATGCAGGCCTGAGCGTTCTTTTTACCTTCAATAACAGTAAAAGCAATGCTTTGGCTCATGATAGGTTGATCGTTAACATACACACTGACATCGTAAATGCCTGGTAGTGTCGGGTTGCCTTCTGTATACCGACTAAGGTCGATATTTGAAGCATCCTTTCCCATCAGAAATGTATGGTCATATTCGACGAGTTCAGCGCATAAAGCACTGTTGCTATACAGCAGCGCGCAAAACGTGGCGATGCGGGTAAGGTGATTATGATATTTTTTAGTGGATTTAATAGTCACGTTCTGCTTCCTGCTGTGGTATATCCTTGCCAGATTAAAGGTTGGCGTTGCCTTCAATAGAGCCGCCAAAATCATTAATGGCGAAAAAATGCACTTTTGCAGAGCTTGTTCTGCCACTCATCCCATTTACCTTGATGACGTCGTTACTGAACGGCGCAATCATTTTCACATCCAGGGGATAGCGTTTGCCGTTGGCTTCTAAATCACCACTGCTAAAAGAGACATAGTAGGGCGTAGGGTTATCAACGCGTAATGCCGCTTTGCCTTCAGATGTTGCCCAGGACCACTTCAGAGCCAATGGCGCATCAGATGGAATTCCACTCAATCCTTCCGGGCGATAGAACAGTTTTATACGTGTACGAAATGCCAGTTGTAGCAGGCTTTGATTTGCTGCTTTTGCTGCATCGGGTTTTGGTGGAACTTCCAGTACGTTAAACCAGAACACACTTTCTCTGTCTTTTGGCAGAGCACTACTGGCGGTGTACATCAGTTTGATTGTTTGGCCACGTTTAGCATCAATACGTGATACTGGTGGCGTAGCGGTAAAGGGGACAGTAATACTGCCTGGTTCAGCGTTGTCATCTCCAGTATCTAACCAACTCTGAACCAGCAATGGGTTATTGCCTTTATTTTCCAGACGCACATTGACGCTTTTTTGTTCGCTTTTATAAACTACGCGAGTACCTGAAATTACGATGTCTGCAATAGCTGATGAGCTAAAAGCCATACAGCTCGCTAAGCACAATGCTGCGGTATGTTTAGTATTAAAAAACATAAACCGTTCCTCACAGAGTTAATTAAAACAGGGAATAACGTTCAAAAATAAATATGTTTGATGTTATTCCCTATATATATTCACCCAATCAATTTAGGTGGCTGATATTTACTGGTAAGTAATGGTATATGCTGAGTTAGTTTTTACATAACCGGCAGTTGCTGCTTTGCTTGCATCAGCACGAACATAGGATGCTTTAAAATCGTAGGTTGCAGTTTTAGACGTTGCATCCAGAGTTTTGCTGTAAACATCACCCGGATTATTAACCTGAACCTGCTTAATAGTGGAACCTTCAATATTATGCAGGGCAATATTCACACCATCAGATGGATTATTGATAGACATATCGTTATTCAGAGTACCTTTGCTATTGCTAAAGAACACGGAACCGAAAGTCATTTTTGCAGTAGTACCCGGAGCCGGGTTAGCTTTGCTGCAGTCAATAGTAATGCTGAATGGCTTAGCTTTAGCACCTACGGTGGTATCCAGTACACCATCGGTGATTTCAGCAACAGTAGCGGTTTGCAGCAGGATCAAACCATCTTTGTTACCGCCATCAACACGAGCTTCACAGGTGTTATCAACGACCAGGCCGCTAATATTTAACTGACCACCGTCCATATCGTTAGCAGCAAATGCAGTACCAGCAGCCATTGCCAACATAATACCAGACAGCGCAAAACCTAATTTTTTAGACATAAAAATCCTTGAATAATATTCCATAGAGAGATAACCGCACCGCATGACGATAAGAGTCTGCTGCAATGCTGCGTAACAAAATCGTTACTGTGTTAATGATGTTTGTCTGTTGTTTACCAACTATTACATTCATTCATCATCGGGATGGCTATTTTGCATAATGTGATAGCATATGCAATTTAATTTTACTAAAAATAAAAGTTAGTAAAATTAAATTTGAAAGCTAAGAGGGATAGTGTATGGCGTGAGAATTACGGGAAGGTATATTATATTTTCTAAAATTTTATTTATCTTAATGATATTGTTTTGGCAATAACTTGAGGTTGTTTTCAGAATATATTTATATTCACACGAATAATAATTACCACTTATCTAATTCATTAAAGCCTTTTGCCTGTAGAGCTTCAACTAATGATAAGCCATCAGGAAATAGCAATTCCGGCGCAATTTCAAACAGTGGCCACAGCATAAAGCCGCGATTTTTCATATCGTAGTGCGGAACGGTCAGACGTTCGGTATTTATTACTTCATTACCAAACAGCATGATGTCGAGATCCAGCGTGCGCGGTCCCCAGCGTTCAGCTTTACGGACGCGACCTTGCTGCAATTCGATACGCTGTGTGTGATTGAGTAGCTCTTCAGGGGCAAGAGTGGTTTTCAGCGCGACGGCTGCATTTAAGTAATCGGGTTGATCTTGCGGCCCCAGCGGTGGGGTGCGGTAAAACGAAGAAACAGCAAGAATGCGGCTTTCTGGAATATCGCCTAATGCTTTCAGGGCAGCATTGACCTGCTCCAGCGGAGAGGCCAGATTGCTGCCGATGGCAATATACGCCACTGTCATGCGGTACCCTCACGACGCGGTGCGCGTTTGCGTGGACGACGAGTACGGCGACGCGGTGACGGTTCTTCATCCAGTTCGTTAAGCATCCCTTTTTGGTCTGGTGGCGCGGAAACCTGGAACTCACCCCACCATTTCACCAGACGTTGCAGTTCAGCGTTACGCTCAACTTCGGCTCGTAAGGCCAACAGGTCGTATGCCGCACGGAACTTAGGATGCTCCAGCAGTTTCCAGGCGCGTTTACCCTGACGTCGGGACATACGCAACTGCAACTGCCAGATATCGCGGGTTAACGTCGTCAGACGTTTCGGGATCGCCAGTGAACGACAGGCTTCGTCCAGCACGTCGTTCATCGCCAGCGCGAAAGCGTCGTGATAGGTCAGGCCGCTTTCCTGGGCGATCTTCTGTGCCGTCTCCAGCAGTGGGTACCAGAACATGGCGGCAAACAGGAACGCCGGGTTCACGCGCATATCGTTATGGATACGCGTATCGGTATTCTTCAGCACCTGTTCAATGATCCGCTCCATCGGGCTGTCGCCATTTTCCGTGAAGTAGCGGGTAATGGTCGGGAACAGCGGCTGGAACAGGTGATATTCACACAGCAGCTTATAGGTTTCGTAACCGTAGCCCGCTTGCAGCAGTTTCAAAGATTCTTCAAACAGACGTGCCGGTGGAATATCGTTCAGCAGGGTAGCCAGGCGAGGGATCGGTTCTGCGGTTTCAGGACTGATACGCATACCCAATTTGGCGGCAAAACGTACCGCGCGCAGCATCCGTACCGGATCTTCACGGTAGCGCGTTTCCGGGTTACCAATCAGACGGATAACGCCGTCCTTCAGATCCTTCATGCCGCCAACGTAATCACGGACGGTAAAATCTGCCACGCTGTAATACAGGCTGTTGATAGTGAAATCGCGGCGCTGGGCGTCTTCTTCGATGGAGCCGAAAATGTTGTCGCGCAGCAACATGCCGTTTTGCCCGCGTTGGGAGGTCGTGCGGTCGCTGACGTTACCTTCGTGATGTCCACGGAAGGTCGCAACTTCGATAATCTCCGGGCCAAACATCACATGAGCCAGACGGAAACGGCGACCCACCAGGCGGCAGTTACGGAACAGTTTACGTACCTGTTCAGGCGTGGCGTTAGTGGTTACGTCAAAATCTTTCGGCTTTTTGCCAAGTAACAGGTCGCGCACGCCACCGCCAACCAGCCAGGCTTCGTATCCCGCTTTATTGAGCCTGTACATTACCTTCAGGGCATTTTCACTGATATCTTTGCGGGAAATAGCATGCTGCTCACGCGGGATCACCGTCACCTGTGGACGGGCGACTGCCTGTTCAGCCTCGCTTTCCTCGCGGCTTAGCACCTTGCGGCAAAAATTAGCGACTCGGGTAAAAATAGTACACCTCGGTAGTGTCAAACATCATTCAGGACAAAAAAATAGCGGCTAATCATAGCTCAGCATGACGCATTTGAGAATGTTGAATTTACAATTGCCGACTCAGGCACGGCGGTAAGCCGCCAGTTTTTGACGGCTGACTGAAGGATTTGCTCGACGCTGAAATCCTGCCAGTGTGCTTCTGCCTGCTGACCCAGAAATTGAAGTGCCGCGATTAGTACCGGGCGCGGATCGCCTTTCGGCAACGCAGGCGCATGATTCTGCTTGGAAAGTTTAGCGCCTTGTGGATTAAGCGCCAGCGGAAGATGAATGTAATCTGGCACTTGCCAGCCAAAAAGCTGGTACAGCGAGATTTGCCGCACTGTCGGTTCGATCAAATCTGCCCCGCGGACAATTTCGCTCACGCCCTGGAAGTGATCATCCACCACCACCGCCAGGTTATAGGCAAACAAACCATCACGGCGATGAATAATAAAATCTTCCCGCGCCAGTTTTTCGTCGGCGTGAATAATGCCGCGCAGCTGGTCAGTAAATTGAGTAACCGGATGCTGCTGGCGGATACGCACTGCGGCGTTGTCTGGTCCATGATGCAATTCCCGGCAATGACCGTCGTAAATACCGCCAATGCTTTGAATACGCGCGCGCGTGCAGGTGCAGTAATAACTTAGTCCTTGCTCATGTAACCAGGCGAGTGCTTCGCGATAGGCGTCGTGACGTTGCGATTGCCAGAGAACGTCGCCGTCCCAGTGCAGACCGTAATGTTCCAGCTGGCGCAGGATAGTCTCTGCGGCACCGGGAACTTCACGAGGCGGGTCGATATCTTCTATGCGTACCAGCCAGCGACCGTGCCGGGCGCGAGCCTGTAAATAGCTGCCAAGCGCGGCAATCAGAGAGCCAAAATGAAGTTCGCCGGAAGGAGAGGGAGCAAAGCGGCCAATATAGTGTGTGTCTGTCATCTCGTTGAACAAAAAATAAGGCGGGAGCATTTCCCGCCTGTGGTAAACGTGATGGAACGGCTGTAATTAGCCAGCCATTTGTTTTTCGCGAATTTCAGCCAGCGTTTTGCAGTCGATGCATAGATCGGCTGTCGGGCGCGCTTCCAGACGGCGAATACCAATTTCAACACCGCAGGATTCGCAGTAGCCGAAATCTTCGTCTTCCACTTTTTTCAGCGTCTTCTCGATCTTTTTGATCAGCTTACGCTCGCGATCGCGGTTACGCAGTTCGAGGCTGAACTCTTCTTCCTGGGCTGCACGGTCTACCGGGTCCGGGAAGTTGGCTGCTTCATCCTGCATATGTGTAACGGTGCGATCGACTTCATCCCTGAGTTGATTACGCCATGCTTCCAGAATACGACGGAAGTGCGCCAGCTGGGCTTCATTCATATACTCTTCGCCCGGCTTCTCCTGATATGGTTCCACCCCAGCGATGGCGAGAATACTCAGGGACGATGTTTTACGGTTTTGCCCTTCTTGCATGTTGCTTCTCCTTAACACGCACTATCGATCCCCATGTTCGGGGGAAAAATGAGGCCGCTATAAATAGCAGATGCTTTTCCGGATAGCAATTATCTAAACGTAACACTTGACAACTGTGTGAGGAAAAGCGTATTTGCGCACGCGACCAGAATGTAAATTAACCAGTTACATACTTTACTACAATGTAACCGGCAGTGATTTTTTAAGAGCCATGCCTTCAGCAGAAAGTTCCGCTTTGTAAGCCAGAATTTCTACCCCCCTCTGTTGAGCTTCTGACAATAGTTGCGCGTATTTCTCATCGATGTGGCGCGCGGGTGAAAACCGTGTAATGGCTGAATGCAGCACGGCGAAAAAGATAACCGCACGCTGGCCTTCAGCCGCTACGCTCATCAACTCCCGAAGGTGTTTCTGACCTCGTTCAGTGACCGCATCGGGAAAATATCCCTGTTCGTTCTCCGCTAACGTAACCGATTTCACTTCAATATAGCAGTCTGGACGCGAATCCGCCTGCAACATAAAGTCAATACGGCTGCGTTCGGCGCCGTATTTTACTTCGCTTTTCAGCGAGCTATAGCCTGACAGCTCTGAAATTGATTCATTAAGGATAGCCTCTTTCGTCAACCTGTTAGCCCAAAGCGTGTTGACGCAAATAAATGCGCCGCTCTGGCTTTGAGTCAATTCCCAGGTGTGTGGGTATTTCCGTTTGGTGTTGTCTGAAGTCGAATACCAGACGGTATCGCCAGGCGTTGCACAACCGGTCATCGCACCCGTATTCGGGCAGTGTAGCGTTAATTCGCGACCATCGGGTGTGATCACATCGGCTAAAAAACGTTTGTAACGCTGAATTAGCGTCGCGCGCTGTAGAGGGGGAGAAAATTCCATTACGACAATCCTTGTTATTGCGTTAGCGCCCAGCGTTTTAGCGGCGTGTAGCGTGTGCGTCCACGGGCAAACGAGGAGGCGTAAAGGGTGAACTCCGTCACCGTATACGACCAGTTAAAACCTGGCGGCGGGATTGTCACCGCCTCGCTGGCGTCGCGCAATAAGGTAATATGTGGATGAAACGGACGATTGCTTTGAAAACAACCGCTGCGGGCAGCCTGTGAACGGAGCATATTCGCCAGCTGGATTAAGCCGCGTGGTGGCTGACGCATCCCTAACCACACCACACGCGAACGCAGCCATTGACCGGCGTCATCAAGCGTGAGTGTGAAACCCGGTTGACGAATCCGCCCGGCTAAAAGAGAAAGCGCCTTCTCTTTCTCGGCGCTCACTTCGCCTAAAAATGCCAGAGTCAGATGCAAATTATCGGCGGCGACCGGACGTCCCGCGTCAGGTGGGAAGTGTGTGGCGCGCCAGTGGATAATCTGTTCGCGGATTTCTGCAGGTAAGTCGATAGCAAAGAACAGCCGTTGCGGTTCAGACATGTGAGGCACTCGGTTATGAATTACCGCGATGCTACAATGTGGCGCGAAGAATGTTAACCCTCTGGAGCGTTTTGTGTCGTCGTTGCCCGTTGCTGCCGTCTTACCTGAGTTACTTGCTGCTCTCGATTGTGCATCGCAGGTGTTATTAAGTGCGCCGACCGGGGCCGGGAAATCAACCTGGCTGCCGCTGCAACTGCTGGCGCATCCCGGCATTAACGGGAAAATTATCCTGCTGGAGCCGCGTCGTTTGGCGGCGCGTAACGTTGCGCAACGACTGGCAGAGCTGCTTAACGAAAAGCCAGGCGATACCGTTGGCTACCGGATGCGTGCGCAAAACTGCGTCGGGCCGAATACCCGCCTGGAAGTGGTTACCGAAGGCGTGCTGACGCGCATGATCCAGCGTGACCCGGAACTGAGCGGTGTTGGATTGGTGATCCTCGATGAGTTTCATGAGCGCAGCTTGCAGGCGGATTTGGCGTTGGCGCTGTTACTCGATGTGCAACAAGGTCTGCGTGATGACCTTAAACTGCTGATTATGTCGGCTACGCTGGACAACGACAGCTTGCAGCAAATGCTGCCAGAAGCGCCCGTCATCATCTCAGAAGGGCGCTCGTTTCCGGTTGAACGCCGTTATTTACCACTGCCCACGCATCAGCGTTTTGACGAAGCCGTTGCGGTAGCCACCGCCGAAATACTGCGTCAGGAAAGCGGATCATTACTGTTATTTTTACCTGGCGTCGGAGAAATTCAGCGTGTGCAGGAACAACTGGCTTCGCGCATCGGCAGTGATGTGTTGCTCTGCCCGCTGTATGGCGCGTTGTCGCTGAACGCTCAGCGAAAAGCGATCCTCCCGGCACCGCAAGGGATGCGCAAAGTGGTGCTGGCGACCAATATTGCTGAAACCAGTTTAACCATTGAAGGTATTCGTCTGGTGGTGGATTGTGCCCAGGAGCGTGTGGCGCGTTTTGATCCGCGCACGGGGCTTACGCGACTGATTACTCAACGCGTTAGCCAGGCATCCATGACGCAGCGTGCCGGGCGCGCCGGTCGTCTGGAGCCGGGTATCTGCCTGCATTTAATCGCCAAAGAACAAGCAGAACGCGCTGCGGCGCAAAGTGAACCGGAAATATTACAAAGCGATCTTTCCGGTTTGCTGATGGAATTACTGCAATGGGGATGCAGCGATACGGCGCAGATGAGCTGGCTGGATCAACCGCCAGCAGTGAATTTACAGGCCGCGAAACGCCTGTTACGGATGCTGGGGGGGCTGGATGGCGAACGGCTAAGCGCGCAAGGGCAAAAAATGGCGGCGCTGGGTAACGATCCGCGTTTAGCGGCAATGCTGGTGAGCGCGAAGAGCGACGACGAAGCTGCTACCGCGGCAAAAATTGCCGCCATTCTCGAAGAGCCGCCACGGATGGGCAATAGTGACCTGGGCGTGGCGTTTTCGCGCAATCAACCAGCCTGGCAGCAACGTAGTCAGCAACTGTTAAAACGCTTAAACGTACGCGGCGGTGAGGCAGACAGTTCGCTTATCGCGCCGCTACTTGCCGGGGCGTTTGCCGATCGCATTGCTCGCCGCCGTGGGCAAGATGGACGCTATCAACTGGCAAACGGCATGGGAGCGATGCTCGATGCCGACGACGCGCTAAGTCGCCACGAATGGTTGATCGCACCGTTATTATTGCAGGGCAGCGCCTCGCCGGATGCGCGGATTTTACTGGCGCTACCGGTCGATATTGATGAATTAGTACAACGCTGTCCGCAGCTGGTGCAGCAATCTGACACCGTGGAATGGGATGACGCGCAAGGTACGCTGAAAGCCTGGCGTCGGCTGCAAATCGGTCAGTTGACGGTGAAAGTGCAGCCACTGGCGAAACCGTCAGAAGACGAGTTGCATCAGGCGATGCTTAACGGCATCCGCGATAAAGGTTTAAGCGTGCTCAACTGGACGGCGGAAGCGGAACAGCTACGCTTGCGTTTGTTATGCGCCGCAAAGTGGTTGCCGGAATATGACTGGCCAGCGGTTGATGATGAAAGTTTATTGGCGGCGCTGGAAACGTGGCTGCTGCCACATATGACTGGCGTACATTCACTACGCGGCCTGAAATCACTCGACATTTATCAGGCACTACGCGGATTACTTGATTGGGGAATGCAGCAACGTCTGGATAGTGAATTGCCTGCGCATTACACTGTGCCGACGGGAAGCCGGATCGCCATTCGTTATCATGAAGATAATCCGCCCGCGCTGGCGGTGAGAATGCAGGAGATGTTTGGTGAGGCCACCAATCCGACGATCGCTCAGGGGCGCGTGCCGCTGGTGCTGGAGTTGCTTTCCCCTGCCCAAAGGCCGCTGCAAATCACGCGTGATTTGGGGGCCTTCTGGAAAGGAGCGTACCGTGAGGTGCAAAAAGAGATGAAAGGGCGTTATCCCAAACATGTCTGGCCGGACGACCCGGCAAACACAGCACCAACGCGACGAACGAAAAAGTATTCGTGAAGATCAAAGTAAATTTGAGAGATATCTTCTTCTGTCTTGCAACAGAAGAACAGAAAATCGGGCTTTTGCGCCTGAATATTGCGGAGAAAAAGCATGGCCGGGAATGACCGCGAGCCAATTGGACGCAAAGGGAAACCGACGCGTCCGGTCAAACAAAAGGTAAGCCGTCGTCGTTACGAAGATGACGATGATTACGACGATTATGATGACTATGAGGATGAAGAACCGATGCCGCGCAAAGGTAAGGGCAAAGGCAAAGGGCGTAAGCCTCGTGGCAAACGCGGCTGGCTATGGCTGCTGCTAAAACTGGCTATCGTTTTTGCCGTGCTGATCGCCATTTACGGCGTTTATCTCGATCAAAAAATTCGCAGCCGTATTGATGGTAAGGTCTGGCAACTGCCCGCGGCAGTTTATGGCCGGATGGTCAACCTTGAGCCAGACATGACCATCAGCAAGAACGAGATGGTGAAGCTGCTGGAGGCGACCCAGTATCGTCAGGTGTCGAAAATGACCCGTCCTGGCGAATTTACCGTGCAGGCCAACAGCATTGAGATGATCCGCCGTCCGTTTGATTTCCCGGACAGTAAAGAAGGGCAGGTGCGTGCACGTCTGACCTTTGATGGCGATCATCTGGCGACGATCGTCAATATGGAGAACAACCGTCAGTTTGGTTTCTTCCGTCTTGATCCGCGCCTGATCACCATGATCTCCTCGCCAAACGGTGAGCAACGTCTGTTTGTGCCGCGCAGTGGTTTCCCTGATTTGCTGGTGGATACTTTGCTGGCGACAGAAGACCGTCATTTTTACGAGCATGATGGGATCAGTCTCTACTCCATCGGACGTGCGGTGCTGGCAAACCTGACCGCCGGACGCACGGTGCAGGGTGCGAGTACGCTGACGCAACAGCTGGTGAAAAACCTGTTCCTCTCCAGCGAGCGCTCTTACTGGCGTAAAGCGAACGAAGCTTACATGGCGCTGATCATGGACGCGCGTTACAGCAAAGACCGTATTCTTGAGCTGTATATGAACGAGGTGTATCTCGGTCAGAGCGGCGATAACGAAATCCGCGGCTTCCCGCTGGCGAGCTTGTATTACTTTGGTCGCCCGGTAGAAGAGCTAAGCCTCGATCAGCAGGCGCTGTTAGTCGGTATGGTGAAAGGGGCGTCCATCTACAACCCGTGGCGTAACCCGAAACTGGCGCTGGAGCGACGTAATCTGGTGCTGCGTCTGCTGCAACAGCAACAGATTATTGATCAAGAACTCTATGACATGTTGAGTGCACGTCCGCTGGGTGTTCAGCCGCGCGGTGGGGTGATCTCTCCTCAGCCAGCCTTTATGCAACTGGTGCGTCAGGAGTTGCAGGCAAAACTGGGCGATAAGGTAAAAGATCTCTCCGGCGTGAAGATCTTCACTACCTTTGACTCGGTGGCCCAGGACGCGGCAGAAAAAGCCGCCGTGGAAGGCATTCCGGCACTGAAGAAACAGCGTAAGCTGAGCGATCTTGAAACCGCGATTGTGGTCGTCGACCGCTTTAGTGGTGAAGTTCGTGCGATGGTTGGTGGTTCTGAGCCGCAGTTTGCGGGCTACAACCGTGCGATGCAGGCGCGTCGTTCGATTGGTTCCCTTGCAAAACCAGCGACTTATCTGACGGCCTTAAGCCAGCCGAAAATCTATCGCCTGAACACGTGGATTGCGGATGCGCCAATCGCGCTACGTCAGCCGAATGGCCAGGTCTGGTCACCGCAGAACGATGACCGTCGTTATAGCGAAAGCGGCAGAGTGATGCTGGTGGATGCGTTGACCCGTTCGATGAACGTGCCGACGGTGAATCTGGGGATGGCGCTGGGGCTGCCTGCGGTTACGGAGACCTGGATTAAACTGGGCGTACCGAAAGATCAGCTGCATCCGGTTCCGGCGATGCTGCTGGGGGCGTTGAACTTAACGCCAATCGAAGTGGCGCAGGCATTCCAGACTATCGCCAGCGGCGGTAACCGTGCACCGCTTTCTGCGCTGCGTTCGGTAATTGCGGAAGATGGCAAAGTGCTGTATCAGAGCTTCCCGCAGGCGGAACGCGCTGTTCCGGCGCAGGCGGCGTATCTGACACTATGGACCATGCAGCAGGTGGTACAACGTGGTACGGGGCGTCAGCTTGGGGCGAAATACCCGAACCTGCATCTGGCAGGGAAAACAGGGACTACCAACAATAACGTAGATACCTGGTTTGCGGGCATTGACGGCAGTACGGTGACCATCACCTGGGTAGGCCGTGATAACAACCAACCGACCAAATTGTATGGAGCCAGCGGGGCAATGTCGATTTATCAGCGTTATCTGGCTAACCAGACGCCAACACCGCTGAATCTTGTTCCGCCAGAAGATATTGCAGATATGGGCGTGGACTACGACGGCAACTTTGTTTGCAGCGGTGGCATGCGTGTCTTGCCGGTCTGGACCAGCGATCCGCAATCGCTGTGCCAGCAGAGTGAGATGCAGCAGCAGCCGTCAGGCAATCCGTTTGATCAGTCTTCTCAGCCGCAGCAACAGCCGCAACAGCAACCTGCTCAGCAAGAGCAGAAAGACAGCGACGGTGTAGCCGGTTGGATCAAGGATATGTTTGGTAGTAATTAACGTCTAAGCGTGACATACCGGATGGCGAGTAGCCATCCGGTAAAATAACATCCCACCCAAAGTATTAACCCTTTCTTTTCATCTGGTTGTTTATTAACCCTTCAGGAATGCGCATATTGCGTACTGCTTGCGAACCCGCCAGCGTTTCGAATATTATCTCATCTTTATAATAATCATTCTCGTTTACGTTATCATTCACTTTACATCAGAGATATACCAATGGCGCGTTCCAAAACTGCTCAGCCAAAACACTCACTGCGTAAAATCGCAGTTGTAGTAGCCACAGCGGTTAGCGGCATGTCTGTTTATGCACAGGCAGCGGTTGAACCGAAAGAAGACACTATCACCGTTACCGCTGCACCTGCGCCGCAAGAAAGCGCATGGGGGCCTGCTGCAACTATTGCGGCGAAGCACTCTGCTACTGCGACTAAAACGGATACACCAATTGAAAAAACGCCGCAGTCTATTTCGGTTGTGACAAATGAAGAGATACAGATGCATCAATTTCAGTCTGTAAAAGAAGCATTAGGTTATACACCTGGCGTTACGGTTAGCAGTCGTGGTGCTTCTAATACATATGATTTTGTTATCATTCGTGGTTTCTCATCTGTTGGTCTGAATCAAAATAACTACCTTGATGGACTAAAACTTCAGGGCAACTTTTATAACGATGCTGTGATTGATCCTTACATGCTCGAGAGGGTTGAACTGATGCGCGGGCCGACGTCTGTTCTCTATGGGAAAAGTAATCCTGGTGGGATTATTTCTATGGTGAGTAAGCGTCCGACAACTGAACCCCTGAAAGAAATTCAGTTTAAAATGGGGACGGATAATCTGTTTCAGACCGGATTCGATTTCAGTGATGCGCTGGATGATAACGGTGAGTTCTCCTACCGTTTGACTGGCCTCGCACGCTCAACAAACGAACAGCAGAAAAACTCTGAATCTCAGCGTTATACCATTGCTCCATCATTCTCATGGCGTCCAGACGACAAAACCAATTTTACTTTCCTGTCCTATTTTCAGAACGAACCAGAAACGGGTTATTACGGTTGGTTGCCGAAAGAGGGGACCGTTGAGCCATTGCCTAATGGTAAGCGTCTACCGACTGACTTCAATGAAGGTGCATCGAATAATACATACTCCCGTAACCAGAAAATGGTGGGATATAGTTTTGAACATGGTTTTAATGACACCTTCACCGTGCGTCAGAATCTGCGTTTCAGTGAAATGAAAACCTCACAGAAAAGTGTTTATGGCACAGGGATTGCCAGCGATGGTCATACCCTAAACCGCGGGACAGTGGTGGATAATGAGCGTCTGCAAAACTTTAGCGTTGATACCCAACTTGAAAGTAAATTTGCTACAGGTGAAGTCGAGCATACTTTGCTGACAGGGGTAGACTTCATGCGTATGCGCAATGATATCAATGCCAGCTTTGGATCTGCACCATCCATCGATCTTTATAACAAATATCATCCTGAATACTTTGCATTTGGTAACGCAGAGCCATACCAAATGAATGAAAGCAAACAAACAGGTATTTATGTTCAGGATCAGGCGGAATGGAATAAATGGGTATTCACTCTGGGGGGACGCTACGATTGGTCTAAGCAAGCGACCACTGTTCGTGAAAACTCTTATACGCCGACTGAAGGTTATATTGAGCGTAATGATCATCAGTTCACCTGGCGCGGTGGTGTAAACTACTTATTCGATAATGGTATTTCACCTTACTTTAGTTATAGCCAGTCCTTTGAACCGAGTGCTTTCGATCTGTGGAGCAACCCGCGCGTTTCCTATAAGCCATCGAAAGGTGAACAGTATGAAGCTGGCGTAAAATATGTTCCGAATGATATGCCGGTCGTTGTTACGGGCGCAGTCTATCAATTGACGAAAACAAATAACCTGACAGCAGACCCAACAAACCCGTTAGCGCAAGTCCCAGCAGGTGAGATTCGCGCTCGTGGTGTGGAACTTGAAGCAAAAGCGGCGTTAAATGCCAATATTAACTTGACGGCTTCTTATACCTACACAGATGCGGAATACACCAAAGACACCAATCTCAAAGGTAAAACTCCAGAACAAGTACCGGAGCATATGGCATCTCTCTGGGGGGATTATACCTTCAATGAAGGGCCGCTTTCTGGTTTAACATTGGGAACAGGTGGTCGTTTTATTGGTTCCAGCTATGGTGATCCGGCGAACACTTTTAAAGTGGGTAGCGCAGCTGTAATGGATGCTGTTGTAAAATATGATCTGGCACGCTTTGGTATGGCGGGATCCAGCCTTGCTGTGAACGTCAACAATTTGCTCGATCGTGAGTATGTTGCCAGTTGCTTCCAGACCTATGGCTGCTTCTGGGGCGCAGAACGTCAGGTCGTTGCAACCGCAACCTTCCGTTTCTAATTTTTTCTTTGGGGCACGGATTTCCGTGCCCGCTTCACAAGTTGGCTGTTATGCAGGAATACACGAATCATTCCGATACCACTTTTGCACTGCGTAATATCTCCTTTCGTGTGCCAGGGCGCACGCTTTTGCATCCGCTGTCGTTAACCTTTCCTGCCGGGAAAGTGACTGGTTTGATTGGTCACAACGGTTCTGGTAAATCCACTCTGCTCAAAATGCTTGGCCGTCATCAGCCACCGTCGGAAGGCGAAATTCTTCTTGATGCCCAGCCGCTGGAAAGCTGGAGCAGCAAAGCGTTCGCCCGCAAAGTGGCTTATTTGCCGCAGCAGCTTCCTCCGGCAGAAGGGATGACCGTGCGTGAACTGGTGGCGATTGGTCGTTACCCGTGGCATGGCGCACTGGGGCGCTTTGGTGCGGCAGATCGCGAAAAGGTCGAAGAGGCGATTTCGCTGGTTGGCTTAAAACCGCTGGCGCATCGGCTGGTCGATAGTCTCTCTGGCGGCGAACGTCAGCGGGCGTGGATCGCTATGCTGGTGGCGCAGGATAGCCGTTGTCTGTTGCTCGACGAACCGACCTCGGCGCTGGATATCGCCCACCAGGTTGATGTGCTGGCGCTGGTGCATCGTTTAAGTCAGGAACGTGGTCTGACGGTCATTGCCGTGCTGCACGATATTAATATGGCTGCGCGCTACTGTGATTATCTGGTCGCCCTGCGCGGTGGTGAAATGATTGCTCAGGGAACGCCTGCGGAAATTATGCGCGGCGAAACCCTCGAAATGATTTATGGCATCCCGATGGGTATTCTGCCGCATCCGGCGGGTGCTGCACCTGTGAGTTTTGTTTATTGATGAGCGGCTTACCTCTTATTTCGCGCCGCCGACTGTTAACGGCGATGGCGCTTTCTCCGTTGTTATGGCAGATGAATACCGCCCACGCGGCGATTATTGATCCCAATCGTATTGTGGCGCTGGAGTGGTTGCCGGTGGAATTACTGCTGGCGCTCGGCATCGTGCCTTACGGCGTGGCGGACACCATCAACTATCGCCTGTGGGTCAGCGAACCGCCATTGCCGGACTCAGTGATTGACGTTGGTTTGCGTACAGAACCCAACCTTGAACTGCTGACCGAAATGAAACCGTCGTTTATGATCTGGTCGGCAGGATATGGCCCTTCACCAGAAATGCTGGCACGTATTGCGCCGGGGCGCGGATTTAACTTCAGCGACGGCAAACAGCCACTGGCGATGGCGCGTAAATCACTGACGGAAATGGCAGATTTACTTAACCTGCAAAGCGCAGCAGAAACGCATTTAGCGCACTATGAAGACTTTATCCGCAGCATGAAACCCCGCTTTGTGAAGCGTGGTGCGCGCCCGTTATTGCTGACGACGCTTATCGATCCGCGCCATATGTTGGTCTTCGGTCCAAACAGCTTGTTCCAGGAAATTCTCGATGAGTACGGCATCCCAAATGCCTGGCAAGGGGAAACCAACTTCTGGGGCAGTACCGCCGTCAGTATCGATCGTCTGGCAGCGTATAAAGACGTTGATGTGCTCTGTTTTGATCACGACAACAGCAAAGACATGGATGCGCTAATGGCAACCCCGCTGTGGCAGGCCATGCCGTTTGTCCGCGCCGGACGCTTTCAGCGCGTTCCGGCGGTCTGGTTCTATGGTGCGACGCTTTCTGCAATGCACTTTGTGCGTATTCTGGATAACGCCATCGGAGGTAAAGCGTGAGTAAACGAATTGCGCTTTTTCCTGCGTTATTGCTGGCGCTGTTAGTGATTGTCGCTACGGCACTGACCTGGATGAACTTCTCGCAGGCGCTGCCGCGTAGCCAGTGGGCGCAGGCCGCCTGGTCGCCGGATATTGACGTCATCGAGCAGATGATTTTTCACTACAGCTTGTTGCCGCGTCTGGCGATTTCTCTACTGGTAGGCGCGGGCCTGGGGCTGGTGGGCGTGCTGTTTCAGCAAGTGCTGCGTAACCCGCTGGCGGAACCGACGACGTTGGGTGTTGCAACAGGCGCGCAACTGGGGATTACCGTCACCACGCTCTGGGCGATCCCAGGTGCTATGGCGAGCCAGTTTGCTGCGCTGGCAGGGGCTTGCGTTGTTGGCTTAATTGTCTTTGGCGTCGCGTGGGGGAAACGGCTTTCGCCGGTAACGCTGATCCTCGCGGGGCTGGTAGTGAGCCTTTATTGTGGGGCAATCAATCAGTTACTGGTTATCTTCCATCATGACCAGTTGCAAAGCATGTTCCTGTGGAGCACCGGAACGCTGACGCAAACCGACTGGGGCGGCGTTGAGCGTTTATGGCCGCAGCTGCTGGGCGGCGTGATGCTGACGTTATTGCTACTTCGCCCGTTAACCCTGATGGGGCTTGATGATGGCGTGGCGCGCAATCTCGGTCTGGCCTTGTCGCTGGCGCGTCTGGCGGCGCTGTCGCTGGCGATAGTCATCAGTGCGCTGCTGGTGAATGCAGTGGGGATTATCGGCTTTATCGGGTTGTTCGCGCCGCTGCTGGCAAAAATGCTGGGGGCGCGGCGTCTGCTGCCACGGTTAATGCTGGCGTCGCTGATTGGTGCGTTAATTCTGTGGCTTTCTGATCAAATCATCCTCTGGCTGACTCGCGTGTGGATGGAAGTTTCCACCGGTTCGGTCACTGCGTTGATCGGTGCGCCGCTGCTACTGTGGCTGCTGCCGCGTTTACGCAGCATTAGCGCGCCGGATATGAAGGTCAACGATCGTGTCGCGGCTGAACGCCAACATGTGCTGGCGTTTGCCCTCGCGGGCGGCGTGCTGCTGTTGATGGCTGTGGTGGTAGCGCTGTCGTTTGGTCGTGATGCGCACGGCTGGACGTGGGCTAGCGGGGCGTTGCTCGAGGATTTGATGCCCTGGCGCTGGCCGCGAATTATGGCGGCGCTGTTTGCGGGCGTCATGCTGGCGGTGGCGGGCTGTATTATTCAGCGACTGACCGGCAACCCGATGGCAAGCCCGGAAGTGCTGGGGATTAGCTCCGGCGCGGCGTTTGGCGTGGTGTTAATGCTGTTTCTGGTGCCGGGTAATGCCTTTGGCTGGCTGTTACCCGCGGGTAGTCTCGGGGCGGCGGTGACGCTGTTGATCATTATGATCGCCGCCGGACGCGGTGGATTTTCTCCACACCGCATGTTACTGGCGGGGATGGCGTTAAGTACCGCGTTCACCATGCTTTTGATGATGTTGCAGGCAAGTGGTGACCCGCGAATGGCGCAAGTTCTGACCTGGATTTCCGGTTCGACCTACAACGCGACCGATGCGCAGGTCTGGCGCACGGGAATTGTGATGGTAATTTTGCTGGCGATTACCCCGCTGTGCCGCCGCTGGCTGACCATTTTACCGCTGGGAGGTGATACCGCACGAGCCGTGGGAATGGCGCTGACGCCGACGCGAATTGCGCTGCTGCTATTAGCGGCTTGCCTGACGGCGACCGCGACGATGACTATTGGACCGTTGAGTTTTGTTGGTTTAATGGCACCGCATATTGCGCGGATGATGGGTTTTCGACGGACGATGCCACACATCGTAATTTCGGCGCTGGTGGGTGGTTTACTGCTGGTGTTCGCTGACTGGTGTGGGCGGATGGTATTGTTTCCATTCCAGATCCCGGCGGGGCTGCTGTCAACCTTTATCGGCGCGCCATATTTTATCTATTTGTTGAGAAAGCAGAGCCGTTAATAGAATGCCTCGCCCGGTGGGCGAGGCAAAATCATCACAACTTCGCAAACACCCGACGTGCAGCATCGATGGTGTTATTGATATCTTCCATGCTGTGCGCCACAGACATAAAGCCCGCTTCAAACGCTGACGGTGC
The DNA here is from genome assembly GCF_046486405.1 of Escherichia sp. WS338. Taxonomy (NCBI): domain Bacteria; kingdom Pseudomonadati; phylum Pseudomonadota; class Gammaproteobacteria; order Enterobacterales; family Enterobacteriaceae; genus Escherichia; species Escherichia sp. WS338. The sequence continues at coordinate 204,181 of NZ_JBJQLL010000007.1, forward strand.
CAGATAAACACCTTCGTCCAGCATCATATGGAAGAAACGCTTAAAACGTTCCACGTCACAGGCCATCACATCCTGATAGCACGTCACGGACTCGGCGTCGGTAAAGAAAATACCGAACATGCCGCCAACGTGGTTTACCACCAGCGGAATTCCGGCTTCTTCTGCCGCTTCCCGCAGACCTTCTGCCAGACGTGTTGTCAGCTCATCCAGCGTCTCGTGAACGCCCGGCTGTGCGACTTCATTCAGACAGGCGAAACCAGCAGCCATCGCAATCGGGTTACCGGAAAGCGTACCCGCCTGATAGACCGGACCGGTCGGGGCCAGCGCATCCATTACATCACGACGACCACCGAATGCGCCTACCGGCATTCCACCGCCGATGATTTTGCCGAGGCAGGTGAGATCCGGTTCCACACCGTAATAATCCTGTGCGCCAGCTAGCGCTACGCGGAAACCGGTCATCACTTCATCGATGATCAGCAACGCGCCAAATTCGTCGCACAGCGCGCGCAGACCTGGCAGGAACTCTGGCAGCGGTGGAACGCAGTTCATATTGCCTGCCACCGGCTCGACGATAATACAGGCAATCTCTTGCGGGTATTGCTCAAACGCGGCGCGTACAGAGGCCAGATCGTTATAAGTACAGGTTAAGGTATGTTTGGCGAAATCTGCCGGAACGCCCGGCGAATTTGGCTGGCCTAACGTGAGTGCGCCAGAACCGGCTTTCACCAGCAGGCAGTCAGCGTGACCGTGGTAACAACCTTCAAATTTAATAATTTTGTCGCGACCGGTAAAACCACGGGCCAGGCGGATGGCGCTCATCGTCGCTTCAGTGCCGGAGTTCACCATGCGCACCATATCCATGGTCGGGACCAGTTCGGTCACCAGTTGCGCCATTTTCACTTCCATTTCGGTTGGTGCACCAAAGCTTAAACCACGCTCGGCGGCTTCAATCACGGCATTGCGGATCGCCGGATGGTTATGGCCCAGCACCATCGGCCCCCAGGAACCGACATAATCGATATAGGCTTTGCCATCAACATCGTACAGATAAGCGCCGTCCGCTTTTTCGATAAACAGTGGAGTGCCGCCCACGCCAGTAAAGGCGCGAACAGGGGAGTTCACACCGCCAGGGATCAGCTCGCGCGCTGCGCTGTAAAGATTTTCAGACTTACTCATGGAGGGTTCCTGATTCGTAGAAAAAGTGAATGGCTGCTATTCTATGTTATTCATAACAAGTTAAATACTCGTCAAACATCAGGCTGCTTGTACTGGTGCAATCCTGATTTCTTAGAGTATAAAAGTTTTGTGCATTTGAAACATTACGCTTTGCAAAGGATTTTCATGGAACGTGCGAGTAAAATGCCGTCATCTTATTTGTATGACCAATAAGTGATCATTGGATGAAAACTGATACTCCCTCTTTAGAAACACCGCAGGCCGCGCGCCTGCGACGCAGACAACTGATTCGCCAACTTCTTGAGCGCGATAAAACCCCGTTAGCCATTTTGTTTATGGCGGCTGTCGTCGGCACGCTTGTCGGGCTGGCTGCGGTTGCTTTTGACAAAGGTGTCGCCTGGTTGCAGAACCAACGTATGGGGGCACTGGTACATACTGCTGATAATTATCCGCTACTGTTAACCGTCGCTTTTCTCTGTTCGGCGGTGCTGGCGATGTTCGGCTACTTTTTGGTGCGCAAATACGCGCCGGAAGCAGGTGGTTCGGGGATCCCGGAAATTGAAGGGGCGCTGGAAGATCAACGTCCCGTTCGCTGGTGGCGTGTGTTGCCGGTGAAATTCTTTGGCGGGCTGGGAACACTCGGCGGAGGCATGGTGCTGGGCCGCGAAGGGCCAACCGTACAGATCGGCGGCAATATCGGTCGCATGGTGCTTGATATTTTCCGCCTGAAAGGTGATGAAGCGCGCCATACGCTGCTGGCAACCGGTGCTGCGGCGGGGCTGGCTGCGGCCTTTAACGCCCCGCTGGCGGGTATTTTGTTTATTATCGAAGAGATGCGTCCGCAGTTTCGCTATACGTTAATTTCGATTAAAGCGGTATTTATTGGCGTCATTATGTCGACCATTATGTACCGGATTTTTAATCATGAAGTTGCGTTGATTGACGTCGGTAAACTTTCTGACGCGCCGCTTAATACGCTGTGGCTTTATCTGATCCTCGGTATTATTTTTGGCATTTTCGGCCCTATTTTTAATAAATGGGTGCTGGGGATGCAGGATTTGCTGCACCGTGTGCACGGCGGCAATATTACCAAATGGGTACTGATGGGCGGTGCAATTGGCGGTCTGTGTGGATTGCTGGGGTTTGTGGCACCAGCAACGTCGGGCGGCGGTTTTAACCTGATTCCTATCGCTACCGCGGGGAATTTCAGCATGGGAATGCTGGTGTTTATCTTCGTCGCGCGGGTCATTACCACCTTACTCTGCTTCTCTTCCGGCGCGCCGGGCGGTATTTTTGCCCCGATGCTGGCGCTGGGTACTGTGCTGGGAACCGCTTTCGGAATGGTTGCCGTTGAGCTGTTTCCGCAATATCACCTTGAGGCGGGGACATTTGCTATTGCCGGAATGGGGGCATTACTGGCGGCATCTATTCGCGCGCCGTTAACGGGGATCATTCTGGTTCTGGAAATGACCGATAACTACCAGCTCATTTTGCCAATGATTATTACCGGTCTTGGCGCAACACTATTAGCGCAATTTACCGGCGGGAAACCGCTATACTCGGCGATTCTTGCGCGCACGCTGGCGAAACAGGAAGCTGAGCAACTGGCGCGAAGCAAGGCCGCATCAGCCAGCGAGAATACTTGAACGAAATACCAGGGTATTAGATAATGGCGATTATTATTGGGTTAGAATTTGCCCAATTGCCGATGTCGTTTGGAGCAAAATATGAGTGATGACGTAGCACTGCCGCTGGAGTTTACCGACGCAGCAGCCAACAAAGTTAAAAGCCTGATCGCTGACGAAGATAACCCGAATCTGAAATTACGCGTGTATATCACCGGTGGCGGTTGCAGCGGCTTCCAGTATGGTTTCACCTTTGATGATCAGGTGAACGAAGGCGATATGACCATCGAAAAACAGGGCGTTGGCCTGGTGGTTGATCCGATGAGCCTGCAATATCTGGTCGGCGGTTCCGTTGACTATACCGAAGGTCTGGAAGGTTCTCGTTTCATCGTGACCAACCCGAACGCGAAAAGCACCTGCGGTTGCGGTTCTTCCTTTAGCATCTAATCTGTTGTTCATGTGCCGGATAAACTATCCGGCACATCTTCTCTCTTCAACGCCCATTCTCATCCAGCGCAAACGTCGGTAGCTTAAGATGCCAACGAATAGCCGCCAGCCGAATCAATAGCGTCACGACCATGCCCATCATACTGGCTGTTTCCAGTGGTACGTAAAATGTGTAATAAGCCGTAGCGTGGACAATACCGCCGATAATACAGGCTGTTGCGTAGATTTCTGTACGTAAAATCATGGGGATCTCGCGGGCAAGTACATCACGAATGATCCCGCCTCCAACGCCAGTAATGACGCCCATACAAACCGCGATTAACGGACCGGCTTCCGCATTAAAGGCTTTATTCACGCCAATGCCGACAAACACCGCCAGACCAACGGCGTCCAGCACCGGCAACATCCATTTTGGTAAGCGTCTTGGCTGGCGCACCAGCACGATGGTCAGCATGCTGGTGACCATTGCAACGACCAGATCGGTGGGATCTTTCACCCAAAATACCGGGCCGTGATCCAGCGCCATGTCGCGAATTGTTCCGCCGCCTACTGCGGTAACCACGCCCAATACCAGAACACCAAAAGGGTCCATACGCAATTTTCCGGCTAACAAAACGCCAGAGATAGCAAATACCGCTGTGCCGACTATATCCAGCCAATAGACGAGCATTGTTCAATCCCCACTGAGCACCTGAAAAGGTCAGGCATTAATCTACCTGTGAAAGCGCATTACAGAGCTGTTGTGCAGCGAGGATAATACGTGGGCTTGCACGTTCAAACCAGTCACTCGTGAGAGGAATAACGGGAATTTTGAGCTGTTCACCCCAGTATTGTTTGATTTTAGGAATTTGGTCCGGTCCGCCTGTAATGACAATCGCCTGTGGCGCGCGTGCTAACACCTGTTCGCGGCTAACTTGCGGCCAGGGAACCCGGCTGTCTTTAAAGATGTTTTCTCCGCCACAAACTTCGAGTACCTGGTTTTGAATCGACTCTTTTCCACTAGTAAATGGCGGATTAATGCCGAATTGCAGAAAAACACGTTTTTTAGGTTTATCAGCATATTGCGCTTTCAATTGCGCGTACTGGTCCAGCAGGGATTGCGCGGCTTGTTCGGCCTTATCCGGTTGCGGACTCCAGGGGACCAGTTGACGTAACGCATTGGCAATTTGTTCAATGCTTGTCGCATCGACCCACATCACTTTTATTCCCAGAGAAGCCAGCTGGTCAACCTGCCGCTCGGCATTACCTCCACGCCAGGCAATCACCAGATCGGGTTTCAGCGCCACAATGCGTTCCAGATTCATCCCCTGCCAGGTGGAAACCTGCTCAATTTTTTGCGCTTGTGGAGGATAGTCGGAATAGCTGCTGACCCCAACCGGCGTGATCCCGGCGGCAAAGGCAAGTTCAGTGTTGGCGGGAGAAAGCGTGATGACGCGCGGCGCGGCGTTGAGCCACAGCGGCGCGAGAAAAGACAGGGCGACCAGCGCCCTGAACAGTGACTTAGCCATGTGCCAGTTTCTGCACCAGTGACTCAACCATCAGGCTGGACTGTTTAGCGGCAACAGCCAGGAACTCATCGAAGCTAAGATGAGACTGTTGATCGGCCACGTCGGAAATGGCGCGTACGACAACAAACGGGACGTTGAAATTGTGGCAGACATGGGCGATTGCCGTCGCTTCCATCTCTACAGCAATGGCCTGTGGGAAGTTGTGGCGGATTTTCGCCAGACCAACAGAACCATTGATGAAAGCGTCGCCGCTGACAATCAGGCCACGTACAGCGTTTAGATTCAGTTCGGCAATGCAGGCCTCAGCGGCAGCGATCAGTTTATCGTCAGCTTTAAAGCCTGCCGGGCAGCCTGGTAACTGGCCGTATTCATAACCAAATGCCGTGACATCCGCGTCGTGATAACGCGCTTCGTCCGAGACAACGATATCGCCCACTTTCAGTGTTGGTGCCAGGCCACCGGCAGAACCGGTGTTAATAATCACATCTGGCTTGCAGTGTTCCAACAGCAAAGTGGCACCCAGCGCCGCAGCGACTTTACCGATGCCCGATTTCAGAAGCGCAACCTCGGTTCCATTCAGTTGGCCGGTATAGATTTCGCAACCGCCGAGACTGATAGTTTGACGGTTTTCGATTTTGTCACGCAGTAGCGTAACTTCTTCTTCCATTGCACCAATGATGCCGATTTTCATAGATTTACTCGCGATAAGCCCGATTTGAAGGCATAGTTTACCATGCGCTTACGGGGAAGCGTATTTCTCACGCGGGAGAGGACATGGCACAGATTGATTTCCGAAAAAAAATAAACTGGCATCGTCGTTACCGTTCACCGCAGGGCGTTAAAACCGAACATGAGATCCTACGGATCTTCGAGAGCGATCGCGGGCGTATCATCAACTCTCCGGCAATTCGTCGTCTGCAACAAAAAACCCAGGTTTTTCCACTGGAGCGCAATGCCGCCGTGCGCACGCGTCTTACCCACTCGATGGAAGTCCAGCAGGTGGGGCGCTACATCGCCAAAGAAATTTTAAGCCGTCTGAAAGAGCTTAAATTACTGGAAGCATACGGCCTGGATGAACTGACCGGCCCCTTTGAAAGCATTGTTGAGATGTCATGCCTTATGCACGATATCGGCAATCCGCCGTTTGGTCATTTTGGCGAAGCGGCGATAAATGACTGGTTTCGCCAGCGTTTGCACCCGGAAGATGCCGAAAGCCAGCCTCTGACTGACGATCGCTGCAGCGTGGCAGCACTACGTTTACGGGACGGGGAAGAACCGCTTAACGAGCTGCGGCGCAAAATACGTCAGGACTTATGTCATTTTGAGGGGAATGCACAAGGCATTCGTCTGGTGCATACATTGATGCGGATGAATCTCACCTGGGCACAGGTTGGCGGTATTTTAAAATATACTCGTCCGGCGTGGTGGCGTGGTGAAACGCCTGAGACACATCACTATTTAATGAAAAAGCCGGGTTATTATCTTTCTGAGGAAGCCTATATTGCCCGGTTGCGTAAAGAACTTAATTTGGCGCTTTACAGTCGTTTTCCATTAACGTGGATTATGGAAGCTGCCGACGACATCTCCTATTGTGTGGCAGACCTTGAAGATGCGGTAGAGAAAAGAATATTTACCGTTGAGCAGCTTTATCATCATTTGCACGAAGCGTGGGGCCAGCATGAGAAAGGTTCGCTCTATTCGCTGGTGGTTGAAAATGCCTGGGAAAAATCACGCTCAAATAGTTTAAGCCGCAGTACGGAAGATCAGTTTTTTATGTATTTACGGGTAAACACCCTAAATAAACTGGTACCCTACGCGGCACAACGATTTATTGATAATCTGCCTGCGATTTTCGCCGGAACGTTTAATCATGCATTATTGGAAGATGCCAGCGAATGCAGTGATCTTCTAAAGCTATATAAAAATGTCGCTGTAAAACATGTATTTAGCCATCCAGATGTCGAGCAGCTTGAATTGCAGGGCTATCGGGTCATTAGCGGATTATTAGAGATTTATCGCCCTTTATTAAGCCTGTCGTTATCAGACTTTACTGAACTGGTAGAAAAAGAACGGGTGAAACGTTTCCCTATTGAATCGCGCTTATTCAACAAACTCTCGACGCGCCATCGGCTGGCCTATGTCGAGGCTGTCAGTAAATTACCGTCAGATTCTCCTGAGTTTCCGCTATGGGAATATTATTACCGTTGCCGCCTGCTGCAGGATTATATCAGCGGTATGACCGACCTCTATGCGTGGGATGAATACCGACGTCTGATGGCCGTAGAACAATAACCAGGCTTTTGTAAAGACGAACAATAAATTTTTACCTTTTGCAGAAACTTTAGTTCGGAACTTCGCGCTATAAAACGAATCTGAAGAACACAGCAATTTTGCGTTATCTGTTAATCGAGACTGAAATACATGAAAAAAACCACATTAGCACTGAGTGCACTGGCTCTGAGTTTAGGTTTGGCGTTATCTCCGCTCTCTGCAACGGCGGCTGAGACTTCTTCAGCAACGACAGCCCAGCAGATGCCAAGCCTTGCACCGATGCTCGAAAAGGTGATGCCTTCAGTGGTCAGCATTAACGTAGAAGGTAGCACAACCGTTAATACGCCGCGTATGCCGCGTAATTTCCAGCAGTTCTTCGGTGATGATTCTCCGTTCTGCCAGGAAGGTTCTCCGTTCCAGAGCTCTCCGTTCTGCCAGGGGGGCCAGGGCGGTAATGGTGGCGGCCAGCAACAGAAATTCATGGCGCTGGGTTCCGGCGTCATCATTGATGCCGATAAAGGCTATGTCGTCACCAACAACCACGTTGTTGATAACGCGACGGTGATTAAAGTCCAGCTGAGCGATGGCCGTAAGTTCGACGCGAAGATGGTTGGCAAAGATCCGCGCTCTGATATCGCGCTGATCCAGATCCAGAACCCGAAAAATCTGACCGCAATTAAGATGGCGGATTCTGATGCACTGCGCGTGGGTGATTACACCGTAGCAATTGGTAACCCGTTTGGTCTGGGCGAGACGGTAACTTCCGGGATTGTCTCTGCGCTGGGGCGTAGCGGCCTGAATGCTGAAAACTACGAAAACTTCATCCAGACCGATGCAGCGATCAACCGTGGTAACTCCGGTGGTGCGTTGGTTAACCTGAACGGCGAACTGATCGGTATCAACACCGCGATCCTCGCACCGGACGGCGGCAACATCGGTATCGGTTTTGCTATCCCGAGTAACATGGTGAAAAACCTGACCTCGCAGATGGTGGAATACGGCCAGGTGAAACGCGGTGAGCTGGGTATTATGGGGACTGAGCTGAACTCCGAACTGGCGAAAGCGATGAAAGTTGACGCCCAGCGCGGTGCTTTCGTAAGCCAGGTTCTGCCTAACTCCTCCGCTGCAAAAGCGGGCATTAAAGCGGGTGATGTGATCACCTCACTGAACGGTAAGCCAATCAGCAGCTTTGCCGCCCTGCGTGCTCAGGTGGGTACTATGCCGGTGGGCAGCAAACTGACCCTGGGCTTACTGCGCGACGGTAAGCAGGTTAACGTGAACCTGGAACTGCAGCAGAGCAGCCAGAATCAGGTTGATTCCAGCTCCATCTTCAACGGCATTGAAGGCGCTGAGATGAGCAACAAAGGCAAAGATCAGGGCGTGGTAGTGAACAACGTGAAAACGGGCACTCCGGCTGCGCAGATCGGCCTGAAAAAAGGTGATGTGATTATTGGCGCGAACCAGCAGGCAGTGAAAAACATCGCTGAACTGCGTAAAGTTCTCGACAGCAAACCGTCTGTGCTGGCACTGAACATTCAGCGCGGCGACAGCACCATCTACCTGTTAATGCAGTAATCTCCCTCAACCCCTTCCTGAATACGGGAAGGGGTTCTCCTTACAATCTGTGAACTTCGCCACAACTCCATACATCTTCATCATCCTTTGGGCATTTGCACAATGCCGTACGTTACGTACTTCCTTATGCTAAGCCGTGCATAACGGAGGACTTATGGCTGGCTGGCATCTTGATACCAAAATGGCGCAGGATATCGTAGCACGTACCATGCGCATCATCGATACCAATATCAACGTAATGGATGCCCGCGGGCGAATTATCGGCAGCGGCGATCGTGAGCGTATTGGTGAATTGCACGAAGGAGCATTGCTGGTACTTTCACAGGGACGAGTCGTCGATATCGATGACGCGGTGGCACGTCATCTGCACGGTGTGCGGCAGGGGATTAATCTACCGTTACGGCTGGAAGGTGAAATTGTCGGCGTAATTGGCCTGACTGGTGAACCAGAGAATCTGCGTAAATATGGCGAACTGGTCTGCATGACGGCTGAAATGATGCTGGAACAGTCGCGGTTGATGCACCTGTTGGCGCAGGATAGCCGTTTGCGGGAAGAACTGGTGATGAACCTCATTCAGGCTGAGGAGAATACTCCCGCACTTACTGAATGGGCGCAACGGCTGGGGATCGATCTCAATCAACCGCGAGTGGTGGCTATTGTTGAGGTCGACAGCGGTCAGCTTGGCGTGGACAGCGCAATGGCGGAGTTACAGCAACTGCAAAATGCGCTGACTACGCCCGAGCGTAATAATCTGGTGGCGATTGTCTCGCTAACCGAAATGGTGGTGTTGAAACCGGCGTTGAACTCTTTTGGGCGCTGGGACGCAGAAGATCATCGTAAGAGAGTTGAACAACTGATTACCCGCATGAAAGAGTATGGCCAGTTGCGTTTTCGCGTTTCGCTGGGCAACTATTTTACCGGTCCTGGCAGTATTGCCCGATCCTATCGTACGGCGAAAACGACGATGGTAGTGGGGAAACAGCGGATGCCAGAAAGTCGCTGCTATTTTTATCAGGATCTGATGTTACCTGTGTTACTCGACAGTTTGCGTGGCGACTGGCAGGCCAACGAACTGGCGCGACCGCTGGCGCGGCTGAAAGCGATGGATAATAACGGCTTGCTGCGACGTACGCTGGCGGCGTGGTTTCGCCATAACGTGCAGCCGCTGGCAACGTCAAAGGCGCTGTTTATTCATCGTAATACCCTGGAGTATCGGCTTAATCGTATATCGGAACTCACAGGCTTAGATCTGGGGAATTTTGATGACAGGTTATTGTTGTATGTGGCGTTACAACTGGATGAACAGCGATAGGGTAAAAATAGTAAATGCCGGGAAATATGCTCGTCTTAATTCAAGTTGCATGTACGGCGACTCGAATTATTCAGCGTATACTTTACCCGGCTGGCAGAATGGCAATATGCAAAATTATTTACGTGTCAGCTTTTCTAAATCTGCTTCTATCTCGCTGATTTTATTGGTCACCACTGACTCCAGGTGACGCAAGTCGTCGAGAATTTTACGCTTAAGGTCAACTTCGCTACGATCACGCTGGCAGATTTGATCAAGCTCATCAATGATATAACGAAGATTAGGGCTGATTTCCTGAACTTCTTTATATCCCTGGCCAATACCATCGGCGACCACCGTTTTGCGCTGACGCGGATATTTAAACTTCACACTCTTGGCGAAAAACTCGCCTTTATCTTTCTGAAAATAGATTTTCAAAATATCGTTATTGGCTTCCTGCCGGAGGCTGTAACGATCAATTTCCTCAGGATTGGTAATGCCCAAACTTTTCAGATTGTCGTACATAGTTGTACCTCAAAAGAGTCAGTAATTGTGCTTATCTTAGCATTTCGCCTGGCGGTTTAGCTCGACGGAGATCGCAGGAAGCCTTTTCTTCCAGACTTTTATCATGGCCTAAAAATCAAAAAATTACCTGCTTTATTCTGATAAGAGAATTCGCTTTCTACACCAGTTCCAGGATTGTCACTTCCGGGCGGCAATTCAGACGCAAGCCATACAAACTTCCGACACCCCGAGTCGTGTAAATTTGTCGCTCACCAAAGGCATTTAAACCGGCGGCGTAGCGTTTATCTTCTATGGGCGCAAAAGGCTCACCAACCAACGGTATGCGTAACTGCCCGCCGTGGGTGTGACCACAGAGCATCAGATCCCACTTTTCATTACGCATGACTTCTTTGCTGTCGGGATTATGCGCCAGCACCAGTCGTGGCAGATTTGCTTCGCTGGCGGGAGGCGGTTTGCATTGTCCGGTCCATAAATCACCCGTGCCAACCAGTTCAAATTGCTGCTTTTGAGTGGTGATTAGCATGGCTTCGTTAAATAACACCGTGATCCCCGCCGATTTTAATGCCTCGCCAATTAAGCGATTTTTCTCTGTACCAACAGGGCGATCGTGGTTGCCGTAACAGGCAAATGTCGGCGCACATTCGGCAAGGGAGGAGAGTACGTCACTAAACGCCGAAAAATTCAGCTGCATATCAAATAATACGTAATCGCCGCCCAGCAATATCAAATCGGGCTTTTGTGCTACGCCAAGAGCAATTGCGTCAGAAATCAGGCTTAAAGGAACAAAACGAGAGTAATGGAGATCTGCCAGAAAAAGGATTTTGAAAGGAGCAGCGTTGTCTTTAAAAAAGGCGAGGCGGTGACGGATTAATTCAAGCCAGCCAGGTTCCCAATAATGCATATAGCTGAGGCTTGATCCGGCAGCTAACGTCGCAGCGGCTGCCTGTAAAAAACGCCTGCGTGTGATCATCATCCATCCCTGCAAAAAATCGGGCAGCGTCATGCTGCCCGTGTACTGATTTTTAGTCGATGGTACGCAGCAGTTCGTTAATGCCGACTTTGCCGCGAGTTTTCGCGTCAACTTTCTTAACGATAACTGCACAATAAAGGCTGTATTTGCCATCTTTCGACGGCAGGTTGCCAGAAACAACCACCGAACCAGCCGGAACGCGACCGTAGTGGATTTCGCCGGTTTCACGGTCGTAAATACGGGTGCTCTGACCAATGTATACGCCCATAGAGATGACGGAACCTTCTTCGACAATCACCCCTTCAACCACTTCAGAGCGTGCACCGATGAAGCAATTATCTTCAATAATGGTCGGGTTAGCCTGCAGCGGCTCCAGCACGCCGCCGATGCCTACACCGCCAGACAGATGGACGTTTTTACCAATTTGTGCACAGGAACCGACAGTGGCCCAGGTATCAACCATAGTGCCTTCATCAACATATGCGCCGATGTTGACGTAAGACGGCATCAGCACGGTGTTACGGGCAATAAATGCACCCTGACGTACCGCCGCTGGTGGCACAACGCGGAAGCCTTCTTTCTGAAAACGCGCTTCGTCGTAGTCGGCGAATTTCATCGGCACTTTATCGAAGTAGCGGCTTTCTGCCCCTTCGATCACCTGATTATCATTAATACGGAAAGAGAGCAGCACCGCTTTTTTCAACCACTGATGCGTCACCCACTGACCGTCAATTTTTTCCGCTACACGCAGTGCGCCGGAATCCAGCAGGGCGATCACCTGATTTACCGCTTCGCGGGTTACGGTGTCTGCATTGGCTGGCGTGATCTCGGCACGGCGTTCAAAAGCGGTTTCAATAATGTTCTGTAACTGCTGCATTGTTAAACTCTTTTCATATCAGTAAACACATCACCCTTTATCGTTTGGATTGAGGGCCTCTGTCAACCGCTGATGCACTTCCTGCTGCAACTCGTTATTAAGCGCACGCCGGTCAGCGGTGGCAATTATGAATAAATCTTCTACTCGCTCGCCAATGGTTGTAATTCGGGCGCCATGAAGCGAAATTCCCAGATCGGCAAAAATTTTCCCGACTCGCGCCAGCAGTCCAGGTTGGTCGAGGGCGATCAGTTCGAGGAACGATTTGCGGTCGGTATGGGTCGGCAAAAACGTCACTTCGGTTTCAACAGTAAAATGGCGCAATTTGGCGGGTTGGCGACGGGGCTGCGGTGGCTGCCAGCTACTTTGCGTCAGCACCTGCTCCAGACCAAACCGAATAACCTCATGACGATCTGCGGATAGCGGGCTACCATCGGGTTCCAGCACGATGAAGGTATCCATCGCCATACCGTCGCGAGTGGTGAAAATTTGTGCGTCGTGAACACTTAAATTGCGGCGGTCTAATTCGGCACAGACGGCGGCAAACAGATAGGGGCGGTCCGGGCTCCAGATAAAAATCTCGGTGCCTCCACGCGTAGCCTGCGGACTAAGCAATACCAGCGGTTTGCTTAAATCATGCTGTAATAAATGGCGCGCATGCCAGGCCAGTTGATTTGGGCTATGGCGGACAAAATAGTTAGCACGACAGCGTGACCAAATTTGGTGCAGCGCCTCTTCGTCGATGTTATCCATGCGCAGTAGTGCCAGCGCCTGGAGTTGGTGATGGCGAACCCGTTCGCGCATATCCGGCGTGTTTTGCATTCCGCGTCGTAGCTGCTTTTCGGTGGCGAAATAGAGTTCGCGCAACAGACTTTGCTTCCAGCTATTCCACAGCGTTTCGTTGGTGGCGCATATATCGGCCACTGTCAGGCATACCAGATAACGAAGTCGGTTTTCTGTTTGCACTTCTTCGGCAAACTGCTTGATCACTTCCGGGTCCTGAATATCGCGGCGTTGGGCGGTCACCGACATCAGCAAGTGCTGGCGAACCAGCCACGCCACCAGCTGTGTTTCGCGCGAGTTAAGCCCGTGGAGTTCGGCAAAATGCACCACGTCTTGTGCACCGAGAATGGAGTGGTCGCCGCCACGCCCTTTGGCGATATCGTGAAACAGCGCGGCGATGAAAATCAGCTCAGTTGACGGCAGGCGCGGCCAGACGTCTACACACAACGGATGGCGCTGGCGCGTTTCTTCACTGGCAAAACTCTCCAGTTTCAGCATCACGCGAATAGTATGTTCATCCACCGTGTAGGCGTGGAACAGGTCAAACTGCATCTGCCCGACGATATGCGACCATTGGGGCATATACGCGCCGAGCACGCTATGACGATGCATCGGTAATAGTCCGCGACGCACCGCACCAGGGTGACGCAGAATGCTCAAAAACAGTTTTCGCGCTTCCGGAATATTACACAGCGGTTGTTGCAAATGGCGACGGGCGTGGCGTAACTGGCGCAGCGTGGTAGAGTAAATGCCGGTGATCGCACTGTTGCGCACCATGGTGTAGAACATACGCAAGATGGCTTCCGGCTGGCGCATAAATAGTGTTTCATCACGCAGGTCGATCAGCGTTCCGCGTAGCTGAAACTCATCGTCGATTGGACGTGGTTTTTCGTCGGCGGGAAGGGCGAGGATGGCTTCATCGAACAGTTGCAGCAGCATCTGGTTGAGTTCACTGACGCGGCGTGTAACGCGGAAGTAATCCTTCATCATCCGCTCGACCGGTTCGTTACCTTCGCCACTGTAATTCAGACGCTGGGCGACGCTAAGCTGGCGATCAAACAGCAGGCGATTATCGTAACGGCTGACGACCAGATGCAGGGCAAAGCGAATACGCCACAATATATGCAGACATTCGTTTAATTCCGCTCGCTCCGCTGAGGTTAAGAAGCCAAACCCGACCATTTCATCCAGCGATGTTGCGCCAAAATGACGGCGGGCCACCCATTGCAGAGTGTGAATATCGCGCAAGCCGCCAGGACTACTTTTGATGTCTGGTTCAAGGTTGTAGCTGGTGCCGTGGTAACGCTGATGGCGCTGGTTCTGTTCTTCAACTTTCGCTGCGTAGAACTTGTCGGAAGGCCAGAATCCTTCGCTAAAAATATGTTTTTGCAGTTCGAGGAAGAGCGCTACATCGCCAATTAATAAGCGGGATTCGATTAAATTGGTGGCGACGGTTAAATCCGATAACCCTTCCAGCATGCACTCTTCAAGCGTGCGCACGCTATGACCGACTTCCAGCTTTACATCCCAGAGCAGCGTTAACAGCTCGCCCACTTTTTGCGCCTGATCATCCGGGAGCTTTTTACGGCTTAAAATCAGTAAATCGATGTCGGAAAGTGGATGCAGCTCGCCACGACCATAACCACCGACGGCAACCAATGCCAGGTCGGCAATCTGGCTGAATCCCGCTTCAATCCATAATCGTTGCAGGAGTTGGTCGATAAACTCGGTGCGTGCCTCAATCAACTGTTCTGCGGAGATCCCATTGTCAAAGGCATCACCCAGCCAACGCTGGAAAGTATCGATATGGGCTTTTATCCCACAGACGGTTAATTCATCACGGGGCCAGGCGCATGGATTTTGCGGTTGACCGGGCAGGGTGGGGAGAGCGGTGTTTGCGTACTGTTCTGGAAGGGTATTCATTGTGCGCCACCCATAAGATTAAATTATCGCATTAAAAAAGCCGGCATTCGCCGGCTTCATCTTATTCGTCGTGCGAGATTATCGCCGGGATGGTGTCATCCTTGCGTAGCGTCAGAATTTCGCAGCCGTTATCAGTCACCACAATAGTATGCTCATATTGTGCAGACAAGCTGCGATCTTTGGTTTTTACCGTCCAGCCATCTTTCATGGTGCGGATCTCTTTTTTACCCGCGTTGACCATTGGCTCGATGGTGAACGTCATCCCAGGTTTCAGTACGACGTTGGTTTCACGGGAGTCATAGTGCAGCACCTGCGGTTCTTCGTGGAAGCCGCGACCAATACCGTGTCCACAATATTCACGAACGACGGAGAAGCCTTCTGCTTCGACAAATTTCTGAATTGCCGCACCGATTTCGCGCAGATTAATGCCAGGTTTTACCATGCGTAGCGCCAGGTACAGGCTTTCTTGCGTGATGCGGCACAGACGTTCGCCCATGATGGTCGGCTTACCGACGATAAACATTTTCGAGGTATCGCCGTGGAAACCATCTTTGATTACGGTGACATCAATGTTAACGATATCGCCATCTTTCAGCAGCTTGGCGTCGTCCGGGATACCGTGGCACACCACTTCATTAATAGAAATGCAAACGGATTTCGGATAGCCGTGATAGCCGAGGCAGGCAGAAACCGCGTGTTGTTCATTAACAATGTAATCATTACAGATGCGATCCAGCTCGCCGGTGCTGACGCCCGGTTTAACATACGGTTCGATCATCTCCAGCACTTCGGCAGCCAGTCGGCCAGCGACGCGCATTTTTTCGATATCTTCTGGGGTCTTGATTGAGATAGCCATTAATTCTGTCCATCAGCGTCGGTGATACCGACAATATATATGTAAGTGCCGTCAATGGTATCACACCCGGGCAAATTGAGAATCATTCTGAATTTCGCCAAACGTGCCACTGAAGGTTTTCTATAATAGAAAATTCAACGTCTGATGCTGTACACAGCGCCAACAATTATTGGTGTCCACGACGTATTTGTGGTATAAAGCGCGCCGGACTTCCGATCCATTTCGTATACACAGACTGGACGGAAGCGACAATCTCACTTTGTGTAACAACACACACGTATCGGCACATATTCCGGGGTGCCCTTTGGGGTCGGTAATATGGGATACGTGGAGGCATAACCCCAACTTTTATATAGAGGTTTTAATCATGGCAACTGTTTCCATGCGCGACATGCTCAAGGCTGGTGTTCACTTCGGTCACCAGACCCGTTACTGGAACCCGAAAATGAAGCCGTTCATCTTCGGTGCGCGTAACAAAGTTCACATCATCAACCTTGAGAAAACTGTACCGATGTTCAACGAAGCTCTGGCTGAACTGAACAAGATTGCTTCTCGCAAAGGTAAAATCCTTTTCGTTGGTACTAAACGCGCTGCAAGCGAAGCGGTGAAAGACGCTGCTCTGAGCTGCGACCAGTTCTTCGTGAACCATCGCTGGCTGGGCGGTATGCTGACTAACTGGAAAACCGTTCGTCAGTCCATCAAACGTCTGAAAGACCTGGAAACTCAGTCTCAGGACGGTACTTTCGACAAGCTGACCAAGAAAGAAGCGCTGATGCGCACTCGTGAGCTGGAGAAACTGGAAAACAGCCTGGGCGGTATCAAAGACATGGGCGGTCTGCCGGACGCTCTGTTTGTAATCGATGCTGACCACGAACACATTGCTATCAAAGAAGCAAACAACCTGGGTATTCCGGTATTTGCTATCGTTGATACCAACTCTGATCCGGACGGTGTTGACTTCGTTATCCCGGGTAACGACGACGCAATCCGTGCTGTGACCCTGTACCTGGGCGCTGTTGCTGCAACCGTACGTGAAGGCCGTTCTCAGGATCTGGCTTCCCAGGCGGAAGAAAGCTTCGTAGAAGCTGAGTAATAAGGCTTGATAACTCCCCCAAAATAGTTCGAGTTGCAGAAAGGCGGCAAGCTCGAGAATTCCCGGGAGCTTACATCAGTAAGTGACCGGGATGAGCGAGCGAAGATAACGCATCTGCGGCGCGAAATATGAAGGGGGAGAGCCCTTATAGACCAGGTAGTACACGTTTGGTTAGGGGGCCTGCATATGGCCCCCTTTTTCACTTTTATATCTGTGCGGTTTAATGCCGGGCAGATCACATCTCCGAGGATTTTAGAATGGCTGAAATTACCGCATCCCTGGTAAAAGAGCTGCGTGAGCGTACTGGCGCAGGCATGATGGATTGCAAAAAAGCACTGACTGAAGCTAACGGCGACATCGAGCTGGCAATCGAAAACATGCGTAAGTCCGGTGCTATTAAAGCAGCGAAAAAAGCAGGCAACGTTGCTGCTGACGGCGTGATCAAAACCAAAATCGACGGCAACTACGGCATCATTCTGGAAGTTAACTGCCAGACTGACTTCGTTGCAAAAGACGCTGGTTTCCAGGCGTTCGCAGACAAAGTTCTGGACGCAGCTGTTGCTGGCAAAATCACTGACGTTGAAGTACTGAAAGCACAGTTCGAAGAAGAACGTGTTGCGCTGGTAGCGAAAATTGGTGAAAACATCAACATTCGCCGCGTTGCTGCGCTGGAAGGCGACGTTCTGGGTTCTTATCAGCACGGTGCGCGTATCGGTGTTCTGGTTGCTGCTAAAGGCGCTGACGAAGAGCTGGTTAAACACATCGCTATGCACGTT
The DNA here is from genome assembly GCF_046486405.1 of Escherichia sp. WS338. NCBI lineage: Bacteria > Pseudomonadati > Pseudomonadota > Gammaproteobacteria > Enterobacterales > Enterobacteriaceae > Escherichia > Escherichia sp. WS338. The sequence continues at coordinate 221,874 of NZ_JBJQLL010000007.1, forward strand.
GCTGCAAGCAAGCCAGAATTCATCAAACCAGAAGACGTATCCGCTGAAGTGGTAGAAAAAGAATACCAGGTACAGCTGGATATCGCGATGCAGTCTGGTAAGCCGAAAGAAATCGCAGAGAAAATGGTTGAAGGCCGCATGAAGAAATTCACCGGCGAAGTTTCTCTGACCGGTCAGCCGTTCGTTATGGAACCAAGCAAAACTGTTGGTCAGCTGCTGAAAGAGCATAACGCTGAAGTGACTGGCTTCATCCGCTTCGAAGTGGGTGAAGGCATCGAGAAAGTTGAGACTGACTTTGCAGCAGAAGTTGCTGCGATGTCCAAGCAGTCTTAATTATCGAAAAGGAGCCGCCTGAGGGCGGCTTCTTTTTGTGCCCATCTTGTAAATTCAGCTAACCCTTGTGGGGCTGCGCTGAAAAGCGACGTACAATGTCGCTAGTATTAATTCATTTCAATCGTTGACAGTCTCAGGAAAGAAACATGGCTACCAATGCAAAACCCGTCTATAAACGCATTCTGCTTAAGTTGAGTGGCGAAGCTCTGCAGGGCACTGAAGGCTTCGGTATTGATGCAAGCATACTGGATCGCATGGCTCAGGAAATCAAAGAACTGGTTGAACTGGGTATTCAGGTTGGTGTGGTGATTGGTGGGGGTAACCTGTTCCGTGGCGCTGGTCTGGCGAAAGCGGGTATGAACCGCGTTGTGGGCGACCACATGGGGATGCTGGCGACCGTAATGAACGGCCTGGCAATGCGTGATGCACTGCACCGCGCCTATGTGAACGCTCGTCTGATGTCCGCTATTCCATTGAATGGCGTGTGCGACAGCTACAGCTGGGCAGAAGCTATCAGCCTGTTGCGCAACAACCGTGTGGTGATCCTCTCCGCCGGTACAGGTAACCCGTTCTTTACCACCGACTCAGCAGCTTGCCTGCGTGGTATCGAAATTGAAGCCGATGTGGTGCTGAAAGCAACCAAAGTTGACGGCGTGTTTACTGCTGATCCGGCGAAAGATCCAACCGCAACCATGTACGAGCAACTGACTTACAGCGAAGTGCTGGAAAAAGAGCTGAAAGTCATGGACCTGGCGGCCTTCACGCTTGCTCGTGACCATAAATTACCGATTCGTGTTTTCAACATGAACAAACCGGGTGCGCTGCGCCGTGTGGTAATGGGTGAAAAAGAAGGGACTTTAATCACGGAATAATTCCCGTGATGGATAAATAAGGGTAAGATTCCGCGTAAGTATCGCGGGGGCGTAAGTCTGGTTATAAGGCGTTATTGTTGCAGGCAGTTTGGTCACGGCCAGCGCGCAGCAACCGGAGCGTACAAAAGTACGTGAGGATGGCGAGCACTGCCCGGGGCCAAAATGGCAAATAAAATAGCCTAATAATCCAGACGATTACCCGTAATATGTTTAATCAGGGCTATACTTAGCACACTTCCACTGTGTGTGACTGTCTGGTCTGACTGAGACAAGTTTTCAAGGATTCGTAACGTGATTAGCGATATCAGAAAAGATGCTGAAGTACGCATGGATAAATGCGTAGAAGCGTTCAAAACCCAAATCAGCAAAATACGCACGGGTCGTGCTTCTCCCAGCCTGCTGGATGGCATTGTCGTGGAATATTACGGCACGCCGACGCCGCTGCGTCAGCTGGCAAGCGTAACGGTAGAAGATTCCCGTACTCTGAAAATCAACGTGTTTGATCGTTCAATGTCTCCGGCCGTTGAAAAAGCGATTATGGCGTCCGATCTTGGCCTGAACCCGAACTCTGCGGGTAGCGACATCCGTGTTCCGCTGCCGCCGCTGACGGAAGAACGTCGTAAAGATCTGACCAAAATCGTTCGTGGTGAAGCAGAACAAGCGCGTGTTGCAGTACGTAATGTGCGTCGTGACGCGAACGACAAAGTGAAAGCACTGTTGAAAGATAAAGAGATCAGCGAAGACGACGATCGCCGTTCTCAGGACGATGTACAGAAACTGACTGATGCTGCAATCAAGAAAATTGAAGCGGCGCTGGCAGACAAAGAAGCAGAACTGATGCAGTTCTGATTTCTTGAACGACAAAAACGCCGCTCAGTAGATCCTTGCGGATCGGCTGGCGGCGTTTTGCTTTTTATTCTGTCTCAACTCTGGATGTTTCATGAAGCAACTCACCATTCTGGGCTCGACCGGCTCGATTGGTTGCAGCACGCTGGACGTGGTGCGCCATAATCCCGAACACTTCCGCGTAGTTGCGCTGGTGGCAGGCAAAAATGTCACTCGCATGGTAGAACAGTGCCTGGAATTCTCTCCCCGCTATGCTGTAATGGATGATGAAGCGAGTGCGAAACTTCTTAAAACGATGCTACAGCAACAGGGTAGCCGCACCGAAGTCTTAAGTGGGCAACAAGCCGCTTGCGATATGGCAGCGCTTGAGGATGTTGATCAGGTGATGGCAGCCATTGTTGGCGCTGCTGGGCTGTTACCTACGCTTGCTGCGATCCGCGCGGGTAAAACCATTTTGCTGGCCAATAAAGAATCACTGGTTACCTGCGGACGTCTGTTTATGGACGCCGTAAAGCAGAGCAAAGCGCAATTGTTACCGGTCGATAGCGAACATAACGCCATTTTTCAGAGTTTACCGCAACCTATCCAGCATAATCTGGGATACGCTGACCTTGAGCAAAATGGCGTGGTGTCCATTTTACTTACCGGGTCTGGTGGCCCTTTCCGTGAGACGCCATTGCGCGATTTGGCAACAATGACGCCCGATCAAGCCTGCCGTCATCCGAACTGGTCGATGGGACGTAAAATTTCTGTCGATTCGGCTACCATGATGAACAAAGGTCTGGAATACATTGAAGCGCGTTGGCTGTTTAACGCCAGCGCCAGCCAGATGGAAGTGCTGATTCACCCGCAGTCAGTGATTCACTCAATGGTGCGCTATCAGGACGGCAGTGTTCTGGCGCAGCTGGGGGAACCGGATATGCGTACGCCAATTGCCCACACCATGGCATGGCCGAATCGCGTGAACTCTGGCGTGAAGCCGCTCGATTTTTGCAAACTAAGTGCGTTGACATTTGCCGCACCGGATTATGATCGTTATCCATGCCTGAAACTGGCGATGGAGGCGTTCGAACAAGGCCAGGCAGCGACGACAGCATTGAATGCCGCAAACGAAATCACCGTAGCTGCTTTTCTTGCGCAACAAATCCGCTTTACGGATATCGCCGCGTTGAATTTATCCGTACTGGAAAAAATGGATATGCGCGAACCACAATGTGTGGACGATGTGTTATCTGTTGATGCGAACGCGCGTGAAGTCGCCAGAAAAGAGGTGATGCGTCTCGCAAGCTGAGGATAATCCGGCTACAGAGAGTCGCGCTATTTGTTAGCGTAGGGCTTCAGTGATATAGTCTGCGCCATCTGATCGTAAGTAGTTGGCTTTATAAGGTCAGGTATGCCGTGGTTTTACACGGCTTTTTTTTGTATAGGCTTCAGTATTCCTGAGTACCGTAAACCCTGTCAGGGAATAAGAAACGCGTGATGTTGTCTGCTACTCAACCACTTAGCGAAAAATTGCCAGCGCATGGCTGTCGTCATGTTGCGATCATTATGGACGGCAATGGTCGCTGGGCAAAAAAGCAAGGGAAGATTCGTGCCTTTGGGCATAAAGCCGGGGCAAAATCCGTCCGCCGGGCTGTCTCTTTTGCGGCCAACAACGGTATTGAGGCGTTAACGCTGTATGCCTTTAGTAGTGAAAACTGGAACCGACCAGCGCAGGAAGTCAGTGCGTTAATGGAACTGTTTGTGTGGGCGCTAGATAGCGAAGTAAAAAGTCTGCACCGACATAACGTGCGTCTGCGTATTATTGGCGATACCAGTCGCTTTAACTCGCGTTTGCAAGAACGTATTCGTAAATCTGAAGCGCTAACAGCCGGGAATACCGGTCTGACGCTGAATATTGCGGCGAACTACGGTGGACGTTGGGATATAGTCCAGGGAGTCAGGCAACTGGCTGAAAAGGTGCAGCAAGGAAACCTGCAACCAGATCAGATAGATGAAGAGATGCTAAACCAGCATGTCTGTATGCATGAACTGGCCCCTGTAGATTTAGTAATTAGGACTGGGGGGGAGCATCGCATTAGTAACTTTTTGCTTTGGCAAATTGCCTATGCCGAACTTTACTTTACAGATGTTCTCTGGCCCGATTTCGATGAACAAGACTTTGAAGGGGCGTTAAATGCCTTTGCTAATCGAGAGCGTCGTTTCGGCGGCACCGAGCCCGGTGATGAAACAGCCTGATGGGGGTCGCTTTTGCTGAAGTATCGCCTGATATCTGCTTTTGTGTTAATACCCGTTGTCATCGCGGCGTTGTTTCTGTTGCCGCCGGTGGGGTTCGCCATTGTAACGCTGGTGGTCTGCATGCTGGCAGCGTGGGAATGGGGACAGCTTAGCGGTTTTACCACTCGTTCGCAGCGAGTATGGTTGGCGGTGTTATGCGGGTTATTGTTGGCGCTGATGCTTTTTCTGTTGCCGGAATATCACCGAAATATTCATCAACCGCTGGTTGAAATCTCACTTTGGGCTTCGCTGGGTTGGTGGATTGTCGCGCTATTGCTGGTGCTGTTTTACCCAGGTTCCGCAGCAATCTGGCGTAACTCTAAAACATTGCGCCTTATTTTTGGCGTGCTAACCATTGTTCCCTTCTTCTGGGGCATGCTGGCGTTACGGGCCTGGCACTACGACGAGAATCATTACAGTGGCGCAATATGGCTGCTCTATGTCATGATCCTGGTATGGGGCGCTGACTCTGGCGCATATATGTTTGGCAAATTGTTTGGTAAACATAAGCTGGCACCGAAGGTTTCTCCGGGTAAAACCTGGCAAGGCTTTATCGGTGGACTAGTGACCGCAGCGGTAATCTCATGGGGTTATGGCATGTGGGTGAATCTCGACGTCGCTCCCGTCACCTTACTCATTTGCTCTATTGTCGCAGCGTTAGCCTCAGTGCTCGGCGATCTGACCGAAAGTATGTTTAAGCGTGAAGCAGGAATTAAGGACAGCGGTCATTTAATTCCAGGACACGGTGGTATTTTAGATCGTATTGATAGCCTGACGGCTGCGGTACCGGTCTTTGCTTGCTTGTTGTTACTGGTATTCAGGACGCTTTAACGGAAGGTAATATGCTGAGTTTTCTCTGGGATTTGGCTTCGTTCATCGTTGCACTGGGTGTACTTATCACCGTGCATGAATTTGGTCATTTCTGGGTTGCCCGGCGTTGTGGTGTTCGCGTTGAGCGTTTCTCAATAGGGTTTGGTAAGGCGCTCTGGCGGCGAACTGATAAGCTCGGCACCGAATATGTTATCGCCCTGATCCCGTTGGGCGGTTATGTCAAAATGCTGGATGAGCGCGCAGAACCGGTCGTTCCGGAACTCCGCCACCATGCCTTCAATAATAAATCTGTCGGCCAACGAGCGGCGATTATTGCCGCAGGTCCGGTTGCAAACTTCATTTTTGCTATCTTTGCCTACTGGCTGGTTTTTATTATTGGTGTGCCTGGCGTACGTCCGGTGGTTGGTGAAATAGCAGCCAATTCGATAGCTGCGGAAGCACAAATTGCACCAGGTACGGAACTAAAAGCCGTAGATGGTATCGAAACGCCTGATTGGGATGCCGTGCGTTTGCAGTTGGTCGATAAAATTGGCGATGAAAGCACCACCATTACGGTAGCGCCATTTGGCAGCGACCAACGGCGGGATGTAAAGCTCGATTTACGTCACTGGGCGTTTGAGCCTGATAAAGAAGATCCGGTATCTTCGTTGGGGATTCGTCCTCGTGGGCCGCAAATTGAACCTGTACTGGAAAATGTGCAGCCAAACTCGGCGGCAAGCAAGGCAGGTTTGCAAGCAGGCGACAGGATCGTTAAAGTCGATGGTCAGCCCTTAACGCAGTGGGTGACCTTTGTGATGCTTGTCCGGGATAACCCGGGTAAATCCTTAGCGTTAGAAATCGAAAGGCAGGGGAGTCCCTTGTCTTTGACATTAATCCCGGAGAGTAAACCGGGTAAGGGTAAAGCGATTGGTTTTGTCGGTATTGAGCCGAAAGTCATTCCTTTGCCAGATGAGTATAAAGTTGTACGCCAGTATGGGCCGTTCAACGCTATCGTCGAAGCCACGGACAAAACGTGGCAGTTGATGAAGCTGACGGTCAGTATGCTGGGAAAATTGATCACCGGTGATGTGAAACTGAACAACCTCAGTGGGCCGATCTCTATCGCCAAGGGGGCTGGGATGACAGCGGAACTCGGGGTAGTTTATTACCTGCCGTTTCTTGCGCTTATTAGCGTGAACTTAGGGATAATTAACCTGTTTCCGTTGCCCGTACTTGACGGGGGGCATCTGCTGTTCCTTGCGATCGAAAAGATCAAGGGCGGACCGGTATCCGAGCGGGTTCAAGACTTTTGTTATCGCATTGGCTCGATTCTGCTGGTGCTGTTAATGGGGCTTGCACTTTTCAATGATTTCTCTCGGTTATGAGAGTTAGTTAGGAAGAACGCATAATAACGATGGCGATGAAAAAGTTGCTCATAGCGTCGCTGCTGTTTAGCAGCGCCACCGTATACGGTGCTGAAGGGTTCGTAGTGAAAGATATTCATTTCGAAGGCCTTCAGCGTGTCGCCGTTGGTGCGGCCCTCCTCAGTATGCCGGTGCGCACAGGCGACACGGTTAATGATGAAGATATCAGTAATACCATTCGCGCTCTGTTTGCTACCGGCAACTTTGAGGATGTTCGCGTCCTTCGTGATGGTGATACCCTTCTGGTTCAGGTAAAAGAACGTCCGACCATTGCCAGCATTACTTTCTCCGGTAACAAATCGGTGAAAGATGACATGCTGAAGCAAAACCTCGAGGCTTCTGGTGTGCGTGTGGGCGAATCCCTCGATCGCACCACCATTGCCGATATCGAGAAAGGTTTGGAAGACTTCTACTACAGCGTCGGTAAATATAGCGCCAGCGTTAAAGCTGTCGTGACCCCGCTGCCGCGCAACCGTGTTGACCTAAAACTGGTGTTCCAGGAAGGTGTGTCAGCTGAAATCCAGCAAATTAACATTGTTGGTAACCATGCTTTCACCACCGATGAACTGATCTCTCATTTCCAACTGCGTGACGAAGTGCCGTGGTGGAACGTGGTAGGCGATCGTAAATACCAGAAACAGAAACTGGCGGGCGACCTTGAAACCCTGCGCAGTTACTATCTGGATCGCGGTTATGCCCGTTTCAACATCGATTCTACCCAGGTCAGTCTGACGCCAGATAAAAAAGGTATTTACGTCACGGTGAACATCACCGAAGGCGATCAGTACAAGCTTTCTGGCGTTGAAGTTAGCGGCAATCTTGCCGGGCACTCCGCTGAAATTGAGCAACTGACTAAGATCGAGCCGGGCGAGCTGTATAACGGCACCAAAGTGACCAAAATGGAAGATGACATTAAAAAGCTTCTTGGTCGCTATGGTTATGCCTATCCGCGCGTACAGTCGATGCCTGAAATTAACGATGCCGACAAAACCGTTAAATTACGCGTGAACGTTGATGCGGGTAACCGTTTCTATGTGCGTAAGATCCGTTTTGAAGGTAACGATACCTCGAAAGATGCCGTCCTGCGTCGCGAAATGCGTCAGATGGAAGGTGCATGGCTGGGGAGCGATCTGGTCGATCAGGGTAAGGAGCGTCTGAACCGTCTGGGCTTCTTTGAAACTGTCGATACCGATACCCAACGTGTTCCGGGGAGCCCGGATCAGGTTGATGTAGTTTACAAGGTGAAAGAACGTAACACCGGTAGCTTCAACTTCGGGATTGGTTACGGTACTGAAAGTGGCGTGAGCTTCCAGGCTGGTGTGCAACAGGATAACTGGTTAGGTACGGGTTATGCTGTTGGTATCAACGGGACCAAAAACGATTACCAGACCTATGCTGAACTGTCGGTAACCAACCCGTACTTCACCGTAGATGGCGTAAGCCTCGGTGGTCGTCTCTTCTATAATGACTTCCAGGCAGATGACGCCGACCTGTCCGACTATACCAACAAGAGTTATGGTACAGACGTGACGTTGGGCTTCCCGATCAACGAATATAACTCGCTGCGTGCAGGTCTGGGTTATGTACATAACTCCCTGTCCAACATGCAGCCGCAGGTTGCGATGTGGCGTTATCTGTACTCTATGGGTGAACATCCGAGCACCTCTGATCAGGATAACAGCTTCAAAACGGACGACTTCACGTTCAACTATGGTTGGACCTATAACAAGCTTGACCGTGGTTACTTCCCGACAGATGGTTCACGTGTCAACCTGACCGGTAAAGTGACCATTCCGGGATCGGATAACGAATACTACAAAGTGACGTTAGACACGGCGACTTATGTGCCGATTGATGATGATCACAAATGGGTTGTTCTGGGTCGTACCCGCTGGGGTTATGGTGATGGTTTAGGCGGCAAAGAGATGCCGTTCTATGAGAACTTCTATGCCGGTGGTTCCAGCACCGTGCGTGGCTTCCAGTCCAATACCATTGGTCCGAAAGCAGTTTACTTCCCGCATCAGGCCAGTAATTATGATCCGGACTATGATTACGAATGTGCGACTCAGGACGGCGCGAAAGATCTGTGTAAATCGGATGATGCTGTAGGCGGTAACGCCATGGCGGTTGCCAGCCTCGAGTTCATCACCCCGACGCCGTTTATTAGCGATAAGTATGCTAACTCGGTTCGTACTTCCTTCTTCTGGGATATGGGTACCGTTTGGGATACAAACTGGGATTCCAGCCAATATTCTGGATATCCGGACTATAGTGATCCAAGCAATATCCGTATGTCTGCGGGTATCGCATTACAATGGATGTCCCCATTGGGGCCGTTGGTGTTCTCCTACGCCCAGCCGTTCAAAAAGTACGATGGAGACAAGGCAGAACAGTTCCAGTTTAACATCGGTAAAACCTGGTAAGTGTTCTCCACAAAGGAATGTAGTGGTAGTGTAGCGATGACTTTAGGCGATCAATATAAGATCGCCGGGCCACGCAAAGAACTGCACCCTCCGGTGCAAATGGGATGGTAAGGAGTTTATTGTGAAAAAGTGGTTATTAGCTGCAGGTCTCGGTTTAGCACTGGCAACTTCTGCTCAGGCGGCTGACAAAATTGCAATCGTCAATATGGGCAGCCTGTTCCAGCAGGTAGCGCAGAAAACCGGTGTTTCTAACACGCTGGAAAACGAGTTCAAAGGCCGTGCCAGCGAACTGCAGCGTATGGAAACCGATCTGCAGGCTAAAATGAAAAAGCTGCAGTCCATGAAAGCGGGCAGCGATCGCACTAAGCTGGAAAAAGACGTGATGGCTCAGCGCCAGACTTTTGCTCAGAAAGCGCAGGCTTTTGAGCAGGATCGCGCACGTCGTTCCAACGAAGAACGCGGCAAACTGGTTACTCGTATCCAGACTGCTGTGAAATCCGTTGCCAACAGCCAGGATATCGATCTGGTTGTTGATGCAAATGCCGTTGCTTACAACAGCAGCGATGTAAAAGACATCACTGCCGACGTACTGAAACAGGTTAAATAAGTAATGCCTTCAATTCGACTGGCTGATTTAGCGCAGCAGTTGGATGCAGAACTACACGGTGATGGCGATATCGTCATCACCGGCGTTGCGTCCATGCAATCTGCACAAACAGGTCACATTACGTTCATGGTTAACCCCAAATACCGTGAGCATTTAGGCTTGTGCCAGGCGTCCGCGGTTGTCATGACCCAGGACGATCTTCCTTTCGCGAAAAGTGCCGCGCTGGTAGTGAAGAATCCCTACCTGACTTACGCGCGTATGGCGCAAATTTTAGATACCACGCCGCAGCCCGCGCAGAACATTGCACCCAGTGCGGTGATTGACGCGACGGCGAAGCTGGGTAACAACGTATCGATTGGCGCTAACGCGGTGATTGAGTCCGGCGTTGAACTGGGCGATAACGTGATTATCGGTGCCGGTTGCTTCGTAGGTAAAAACAGCAAAATCGGTGCAGGTTCGCGTCTCTGGGCGAACGTAACCATTTACCATGAGATCCAGATCGGTCAGAATTGCCTGATCCAGTCCGGAACAGTGGTAGGCGCAGACGGCTTTGGTTATGCCAACGATCGTGGTAACTGGGTGAAGATCCCACAGATTGGTCGCGTAATTATTGGCGATCGCGTGGAGATCGGTGCCTGCACTACCATTGATCGTGGCGCGCTGGATGACACTGTTATTGGCAATGGTGTGATCATTGATAACCAGTGCCAGATTGCACATAACGTCGTGATTGGCGACAATACGGCAGTTGCCGGTGGCGTCATTATGGCGGGCAGCCTGAAAATTGGTCGTTACTGCATGATCGGCGGAGCCAGCGTAATCAACGGGCATATGGAAATATGCGACAAAGTGACGGTTACGGGCATGGGTATGGTGATGCGTCCCATCACTGAACCAGGCGTCTATTCCTCAGGCATTCCGCTGCAACCCAACAAAGTCTGGCGCAAAACCGCTGCACTGGTGATGAACATTGATGACATGAGCAAGCGTCTGAAATCGCTTGAGCGCAAGGTTAATCAACAAGACTAACGTTCCATCTTTTGTTCGCCAAACTTTACGGCCTGTCTCATTCTTACGATTGCGGCAGGCCGTGTTATTATTGTCGTTTCTTATATTTTGACAGGAAGAGTATCTTGACTACTAACACTCATACTCTGCAGATTGAAGAGATTTTAGAACTTCTGCCGCACCGTTTCCCGTTCTTACTGGTGGATCGCGTGCTGGATTTTGAAGAAGGTCGTTTTCTGCGCGCAGTAAAAAATGTCTCTGTCAATGAGCCATTCTTCCAGGGCCATTTCCCTGGAAAACCGATTTTCCCGGGTGTGCTGATTCTGGAAGCAATGGCACAGGCAACAGGTATTCTGGCGTTTAAAAGCGTAGGAAAACTGGAACCGGGTGAGCTGTACTACTTCGCCGGTATTGACGAAGCGCGCTTTAAGCGCCCGGTCGTGCCTGGCGATCAAATGATCATGGAAGTCACTTTCGAAAAAACGCGCCGCGGCCTGACCCGTTTTAAAGGGGTTGCTCTGGTCGACGGTAAAGTAGTTTGCGAAGCAACGATGATGTGTGCTCGTAGCCGGGAGGCCTGATACGTGATTGATAAATCCGCCTTTGTGCATCCAACCGCCATTGTGGAAGAGGGCGCGTCGATTGGCGCGAACGCTCACATTGGTCCTTTTTGTATCGTTGGACCCCATGTCGAAATTGGTGAGGGTACCGTACTGAAATCTCACGTTGTCGTGAATGGTCATACTAAAATTGGCCGCGATAATGAGATTTATCAGTTCGCCTCCATCGGCGAAGTTAACCAGGATCTGAAATATGCTGGCGAACCGACCCGCGTGGAAATCGGCGATCGTAACCGCATTCGCGAAAGCGTCACCATTCATCGTGGCACAGTCCAGGGCGGTGGATTGACGAAGGTGGGCAGCGACAACTTACTGATGATCAATGCGCACATTGCGCACGATTGTACGGTAGGTAACCGCTGCATCCTCGCCAACAACGCAACGCTGGCGGGTCACGTATCGGTTGACGACTTCGCGATCATCGGCGGCATGACCGCAGTCCATCAGTTCTGCATCATTGGTGCGCATGTGATGGTTGGCGGCTGCTCCGGTGTGGCGCAGGACGTCCCTCCTTATGTCATTGCGCAGGGTAACCACGCAACGCCGTTCGGTGTCAATATCGAAGGGCTGAAGCGCCGCGGATTCAGCCGTGAGGCGATTACCGCTATCCGCAATGCGTATAAGCTGATTTATCGTAGCGGTAAAACGCTCGATGAAGTGAAACCGGAAATTGCTGAACTGGCGGAAACATATCCGGAAGTGAAAGCCTTTACCGATTTCTTTGCACGCTCAACGCGCGGTCTGATTCGTTAATGACTGAACAGCGTCCATTAACGATTGCCCTGGTCGCCGGAGAAACCTCCGGCGATATCCTGGGGGCCGGTTTAATCCGCGCTCTGAAAGAACGTGTGCCCAACGCCCGCTTTGTTGGTGTTGCCGGGCCACGAATGCAGGCTGAAGGCTGCGAAGCCTGGTACGAAATGGAAGAACTGGCAGTGATGGGCATTGTTGAAGTGCTCGGTCGTCTGCGTCGCTTACTACATATTCGTGCCGATCTGACAAAGCGTTTTGGCGAACTGAAGCCAGATGTTTTTGTTGGTATTGATGCGCCTGACTTCAATATTACTCTTGAAGGTAACCTCAAAAAGCAGGGTATCAAAACCATTCATTACGTCAGTCCGTCCGTCTGGGCGTGGCGACAGAAACGCGTTTTCAAAATAGGCAGAGCCACCGATCTGGTGCTCGCATTTCTGCCTTTCGAAAAGGCGTTTTATGACAAATACAACGTACCGTGCCGCTTTATCGGTCATACCATGGCTGATGCCATGCCATTAGATCCAGATAAAAATGGTGCCCGTGATGTGCTGGGGATCCCTTACGATGCCCACTGTCTGGCATTGTTGCCGGGCAGCCGTGGTGCAGAAGTCGAAATGCTTAGTGCCGATTTCCTGAAAACGGCCCAGCTTTTGCGCCAGACATATCCGGATCTCGAAATCGTGGTGCCGCTGGTGAATGCCAAACGCCGCGAGCAGTTTGAACGCATCAAAGCTGCAGTCGCGCCAGACCTGTCGGTTCATTTGCTGGATGGAATGGGCCGTGAGGCGATGGTCGCCAGTGATGCGGCGCTACTGGCGTCGGGTACGGCAGCACTGGAGTGTATGCTGGCTAAATGCCCGATGGTAGTGGGATATCGCATGAAGCCTTTCACCTTCTGGCTGGCGAAGCGACTGGTGAAAACTGATTATGTCTCGCTGCCAAATCTGCTGGCGGGCAGAGAGTTAGTCAAAGAGCTATTGCAGGAAGAGTGTGAGCCGCAAAAATTGGCTGCGGCGCTGTTACCGCTGTTGGCGAACGGGAAAACCAGCCATGCGATGCACGACACCTTCCGCGAGCTGCATCAGCAGATCCGCTGCAATGCCGATGAGCAGGCGGCACAAGCCGTTCTGGAGTTAGCACAATGATCGAATTTGTCTATCCGCACACGCAGCTGGTTGCGGGTGTGGATGAAGTCGGACGCGGGCCGTTAGTTGGCGCGGTCGTCACCGCTGCGGTGATCCTTGACCCGGCGCGCCCAATTGCCGGGCTGAATGATTCCAAAAAGCTGAGCGAAAAACGCCGTCTGGCGCTCTGTGAAGAGATCAAAGAGAAAGCGTTGAGCTGGAGTCTGGGCCGCGCGGAACCTCACGAAATCGACGAACTGAATATTTTACATGCGACCATGCTGGCGATGCAGCGTGCCGTCGCTGGACTGCATATTGCGCCGGAATATGTGTTGATTGATGGTAACCGCTGCCCGAAATTACCGATGCCTTCGATGGCTGTGGTGAAAGGCGATAGCCGCGTACCGGAAATCAGTGCCGCGTCTATCCTGGCGAAAGTGACGCGTGACGCCGAAATGGCAGCGCTGGATATTGTTTTCCCGCAATATGGTTTTGCCCAACACAAAGGGTATCCAACCGCTTTTCATCTGGAAAAACTGGCTGAACACGGCGCGACCGAACACCATCGGCGCAGCTTTGGGCCTGTCAAACGCGCACTGGGACTTGCGTCCTGATTCTTGTGTCGAGATTAAGTAAACCGGAATCTGAAGATGTCTGAACCACGTTTCGTACACCTGCGGGTGCACAGCGACTACTCGATGATCGATGGCCTGGCCAAAACCGCACCGCTGGTAAAAAAGGCGGCAGCGTTGGGTATGCCAGCACTGGCGATCACCGATTTCACCAACCTTTGCGGTCTGGTGAAGTTCTACGGAGCGGGACATGGCGCAGGGATTAAGCCCATCGTCGGGGCGGATTTTAACGTCCAGTGCGACCTGCTGGGTGATGAGTTAACTCACCTGACGGTGCTGGCGGCGAACAATACCGGCTATCAGAATCTGACGTTGCTGATCTCAAAAGCGTATCAGCGCGGGTACGGTACCGCCGGGCCGATCATCGATCGCGACTGGCTTATCGAATTAAATGAAGGGTTGATCCTTCTTTCCGGCGGGCGCATGGGCGACGTTGGACGCAGTCTTTTGCGTGGTAACAGCGCGCTGGTAGATGAGTGTGTCGCGTTTTATGAAGAACACTTCCCGGATCGCTATTTTCTCGAGCTGATCCGCACCGGCAGGCCGGACGAAGAAAGCTATCTGCACGCTGCGGTGGAACTGGCGGAAGCACGCGGTTTGCCCGTTGTGGCGACCAACGACGTGCGCTTTATCGACAGCAGCGACTTTGACGCACACGAAATCCGCGTCGCGATTCACGACGGCTTTACCCTCGACGATCCTAAACGCCCGCGTAACTATTCGCCGCAGCAATATATGCGTAGCGAAGAGGAGATGTGTGAGCTGTTTGCCGACATCCCCGAAGCCCTTGCCAACACCGTTGAGATCGCCAAACGCTGTAACGTGACCGTGCGCCTTGGTGAATACTTCCTGCCGCAGTTCCCGACCGGGGACATGAGCACCGAAGATTATCTGGTCAAGCGTGCAAAAGAGGGCCTGGAAGAGCGTCTGGCATTTTTATTCCCTGACGAGGAAGAACGTCTTAAGCGTCGTCCGGAGTATGACGAACGTCTGGATACTGAACTTCAGGTTATCAACCAGATGGGCTTCCCGGGTTACTTCCTCATCGTTATGGAATTTATCCAGTGGTCGAAAGATAACGGTGTACCGGTAGGGCCAGGCCGTGGTTCTGGTGCAGGGTCACTGGTGGCCTACGCGTTAAAAATCACCGATCTCGATCCGCTGGAATTTGACCTGCTGTTCGAACGTTTCCTTAACCCGGAACGTGTCTCCATGCCTGACTTCGACGTTGACTTCTGTATGGAGAAACGCGACCAGGTTATCGAGCACGTAGCGGACATGTACGGTCGCGATGCGGTATCGCAGATTATCACCTTCGGTACGATGGCGGCGAAAGCGGTGATCCGCGACGTAGGCCGTGTATTGGGGCATCCGTACGGATTTGTCGATCGTATCTCGAAACTGATCCCGCCCGATCCGGGTATGACGCTGGCGAAAGCGTTTGAAGCCGAGCCACAGCTGCCGGAAATCTACGAAGCGGATGAAGAAGTTAAGGCGCTGATCGACATGGCGCGCAAACTGGAAGGGGTCACCCGTAACGCCGGTAAGCACGCCGGTGGGGTGGTTATCGCGCCGACCAAAATTACTGATTTTGCGCCGCTTTATTGCGATGAAGAGGGCAAACATCCGGTCACCCAGTTTGATAAAAGCGACGTTGAATACGCCGGGCTGGTGAAGTTCGACTTCCTCGGTTTGCGTACGCTCACCATCATCAACTGGGCGCTGGAGATGATCAACAAGCGGCGGGCGAAGAATGGCGAGCCGCCGCTGGATATCGCCGCGATCCCGCTGGATGACAAGAAAAGCTTCGACATGCTGCAACGCTCGGAAACCACGGCGGTATTCCAGCTTGAATCGCGCGGCATGAAGGACCTGATCAAGCGTCTGCAACCTGACTGCTTCGAAGATATGATCGCACTGGTGGCACTGTTCCGCCCCGGCCCGTTGCAATCAGGGATGGTGGATAACTTTATCGACCGTAAACATGGTCGCGAAGAGATCTCCTATCCGGACGTGCAGTGGCAGCATGAAAGCCTGAAACCGGTACTGGAGCCAACCTACGGCATCATCCTGTATCAGGAACAGGTCATGCAGATTGCGCAGGTGCTTTCTGGTTATACCCTCGGTGGCGCGGATATGCTGCGTCGTGCGATGGGTAAGAAAAAGCCGGAAGAGATGGCTAAGCAGCGTTCTGTATTTGCTGAAGGTGCAGAAAAGAACGGAATCAACGCTGAACTGGCGATGAAAATCTTCGACCTGGTGGAGAAATTCGCGGGTTACGGATTTAACAAATCGCACTCTGCGGCCTATGCTTTGGTGTCATATCAAACGTTATGGCTGAAAGCGCACTATCCGGCGGAGTTTATGGCGGCGGTAATGACCGCCGATATGGACAATACCGAGAAGGTGGTGGGCCTGGTGGATGAGTGCTGGCGGATGGGGCTGAAAATCCTGCCGCCGGATATAAACTCCGGTCTTTACCATTTCCACGTCAACGACGACGGCGAAATCGTGTATGGTATTGGCGCGATCAAAGGGGTCGGTGAAGGTCCGATTGAGGCGATCATCGAAGCCCGCAATAAAGGCGGCTACTTCCGCGAACTGTTTGATCTCTGCGCCCGTACCGACACCAAAAAGTTAAACCGGCGGGTGCTGGAAAAACTGATCATGTCCGGGGCGTTTGACCGTCTTGGGCCACACCGCGCGGCGCTGATGAACTCGCTGGGCGATGCGTTAAAAGCGGCAGATCAACACGCGAAAGCGGAAGCTATCGGTCAGGCCGATATGTTCGGCGTGCTGGCCGAAGAGCCGGAACAAATTGAACAATCCTACGCCAGCTGCCAACCGTGGCCGGAGCAGGTGGTGTTAGATGGGGAACGTGAAACGTTAGGTCTGTACCTGACGGGACACCCTATCAACCAGTATTTAAAAGAGATTGAGCGTTATGTCGGAGGCGTAAGGCTGAAAGACATGCACCCGACAGAACGTGGTAAAGTCATCACGGCTGCGGGGCTCGTTGTTGCCGCGCGGGTTATGGTCACCAAGCGCGGCAATCGTATCGGTATCTGCACGCTGGATGACCGTTCCGGGCGGCTGGAAGTGATGTTGTTTACTGACGCCCTGGATAAATACCAGCAATTGCTGGAAAAAGACCGCATACTTATCGTCAGCGGACAGGTCAGCTTTGATGACTTCAGCGGTGGGCTTAAAATGACCGCTCGCGAAGTGATGGATATTGACGAAGCCCGGGAAAAATATGCTCGCGGGCTTGCTATCTCGCTGACGGACAGGCAAATTGATGACCAGCTTTTAAACCGACTCCGTCAGTCTCTGGAACCCCACCGCTCTGGGACAATTCCAGTACATCTCTACTATCAGAGGGCGGATGCACGCGCGCGATTGCGTTTTGGCGCGACGTGGCGTGTCTCTCCGAGCGATCGTTTATTAAACGATCTCCGTGGCCTCATTGGTTCGGAGCAGGTGGAACTGGAGTTTGACTAATACAGGAATACTATGAGTCTGAATTTCCTTGATTTTGAACAGCCGATTGCAGAGCTGGAAGCGAAAATCGATTCTCTGACCGCGGTTAGCCGTCAGGATGAGAAACTGGATATTAACATCGATGAAGAAGTGCATCGTCTGCGTGAAAAAAGCGTAGAACTGACGCGTAAAATCTTCGCCGATCTCGGTGCATGGCAGATTGCGCAACTGGCACGCCATCCACAGCGTCCTTATACCCTGGATTACGTTCGCCTGGCATTTGATGAATTTGACGAACTGGCTGGCGACCGCGCGTATGCAGACGATAAAGCTATCGTCGGTGGTATCGCCCGTCTCGATGGTCGTCCGGTGATGATCATTGGTCATCAAAAAGGTCGTGAAACCAAAGAAAAAATTCGCCGTAACTTTGGTATGCCAGCGCCAGAAGGTTACCGCAAAGCACTGCGTCTGATGCAAATGGCTGAACGTTTTAAGATGCCTATCATCACCTTTATCGACACCCCGGGGGCTTATCCGGGCGTGGGCGCAGAAGAACGTGGTCAGTCTGAAGCCATTGCACGCAACCTGCGTGAAATGTCTCGCCTCGGCGTACCGGTAGTTTGTACGGTTATCGGTGAAGGTGGTTCTGGTGGTGCGCTGGCGATTGGCGTGGGCGATAAAGTGAATATGCTGCAATACAGCACCTATTCCGTTATCTCGCCGGAAGGTTGTGCATCCATTCTGTGGAAGAGCGCTGACAAAGCGCCGCTGGCGGCTGAAGCGATGGGTATCATCGCTCCGCGTCTGAAAGAGCTGAAACTGATCGACTCCATCATCCCGGAACCGCTGGGCGGTGCTCACCGTAACCCGGAAGCGATGGCGGCGTCTCTGAAAGCGCAGCTGCTGGCGGATCTGGCCGATCTCGACGTGTTAAGCACTGAAGATTTAAAAAATCGTCGTTATCAGCGCCTGATGAGCTACGGCTACGCGTAATCGGCAAATGTTCTGAAAAGGGTCACTTCGGTGGCCCTTTTTTATCGCCACGGTTTGAGCAGGCTATGATTAAGGAAGGATTTTCCAGGAGGAACACATGAACATCATTGCCATTATGGGACCGCATGGCGTCTTTTATAAAGATGAGCCCATCAAAGAACTGGAGTCGGCGCTGGTGGCGCAAGGCTTTCAGATTATCTGGCCACAAAACAGCGTTGATTTGCTGAAGTTTATCGAACATAACCCACGAATTTGCGGCGTGATTTTTGACTGGGATGAGTACAGTCTCGATTTATGTAGCGATATCAATCAACTTAATGAATATCTCCCGCTTTATGCCTTCATCAACACCCACTCGACGATGGATGTCAGCGTGCAGGATATGCGGATGGCGCTCTGGTTTTTTGAATATGCGCTGGGGCAGGCGGAAGATATCGCCATTCGTATGCGTCAGTACACCAACGAATATCTTGATAACATTACGCCGCCGTTCACGAAAGCCTTGTTTACCTACGTCAAAGAGCGGAAGTACACCTTTTGTACGCCGGGGCATATGGGCGGCACCGCATATCAAAAAAGCCCGGTTGGCTGTCTGTTTTATGATTTTTTCGGCGGGAATACCCTCAAGGCGGACGTCTCTATTTCGGTCACCGAGCTTGGTTCGTTGCTCGACCACACCGGGCCACACCTGGAAGCGGAAGAGTACATCGCGCGGACGTTTGGCGCGGAACAGAGTTATATCGTTACCAACGGAACATCGACGTCGAACAAAATTGTGGGTATGTACGCCGCGCCATTCGGCAGTACGCTGTTGATCGACCGCAATTGTCATAAATCGCTGGCGCATCTGTTGATGATGAACGATGTAGTGCCAGTCTGGCTGAAACCGACGCGTAATGCGTTGGGGATTCTGGGTGGGATCCCGCGCCGTGAATTTACTCGCGACAGCATCGAAGAGAAAGTCGCTGCCACCACGCAGGCACAATGGCCGGTTCATGCGGTGATCACCAACTCCACCTATGATGGCTTGCTCTACAACACCGACTGGATCAAACAGACGCTGGATGTCCCGTCGATTCACTTCGATTCTGCCTGGGTGCCGTACACCCATTTTCATCCAATCTACCAGGGTAAAAGTGGTATGAGCGGCGAGCGTGTTGCAGGAAAAGTGATCTTCGAAACGCAGTCGACCCACAAAATGCTGGCGGCGTTATCGCAGGCGTCGCTGATCCACATTAAAGGTGAGTATGACGAAGAGGCGTTTAACGAAGCCTTTATGATGCATACCACCACCTCGCCCAGTTATCCCATTGTTGCTTCTGTTGAGACGGCGGCGGCGATGTTGCGTGGTAATCCGGGCAAACGGCTGATTAACCGTTCAGTAGAACGAGCTCTGCATTTTCGCAAAGAGGTCCAGCGGCTGCGGGAAGAGTCTGACGGCTGGTTTTTCGATATCTGGCAACCGCCGCAGGTGGATGAAGCCGAATGCTGGCCCGTTGCGCCTGGCGAACAGTGGCACGGCTTTAGCGATGCGGATGCCAATCACATGTTTCTCGATCCGGTTAAAGTCACTATTTTGACACCGGGGATGGACGAGCAGGGCAATATGAGCGAGGAGGGGATCCCGGCGGCGCTGGTGGCAAAATTCCTCGACGAACGTGGGATCGTAGTAGAGAAAACCGGCCCTTATAACCTGCTGTTTCTCTTTAGTATTGGCATCGATAAAACCAAAGCAATGGGATTATTGCGTGGGTTGACGGAATTTAAGCGCTCTTACGATCTCAACCTGCGGATCAAAAATATGCTGCCCGATCTCTATGCAGAAGATCCCGATTTCTACCGCAATATGCGTATTCAGGATCTGGCGCAAGGGATCCATAAGCTGATTCGTAAACACGATCTTCCCGGTTTGATGTTGCGGGCATTTGATACCTTGCCGGAGATGATCATGACGCCACATCAGGCATGGCAGAGACAGATTAAAGGCGAAGTAGAAACCATTGCGCTGGAACAACTGGTCGGTAGAGTATCGGCAAATATGATCCTGCCTTATCCACCCGGCGTACCGCTGCTGATGCCGGGAGAAATGCTTACCGAAGAGAGCCGCACGGTACTCGATTTTCTACTGATGCTTTGTTCCGTAGGGCAACATTACCCCGGTTTTGAAACGGATATTCACGGCGCGAAACAGGACGAAGACGGTGTTTACCGCGTACGAGTCCTAAAAATGGCAGGATAACTTGCCAGAGCGGCTTCCGGGCGAGTAACGTGCTGTTAACAAATAAAGGAGACGTTATGCTGGGTTTAAAACAGGTTCACCATATTGCGATTATTGCGACGGATTATGCGATGAGCAAAGCTTTCTACTGCGATATTCTTGGTTTCACGCTGCAAAGCGAAGTCTATCGCGAAGCGCGCGACTCGTGGAAAGGGGATTTGGCGCTTAATGGGCAATATGTGATTGAGCTTTTCTCATTTCCGTTCCCGCCGGAGCGCCCCAGCCGACCGGAAGCTTGCGGCCTGCGTCATCTGGCTTTTAGCGTTGATGATATCGATGCGGCAGTGGCGCACCTTGAAAGCCATAACGTGAAGTGTGAAGCCATCCGTGTCGATCCCTACACGCAAAAACGCTTCACGTTCTTTAACGATCCGGACGGGCTGCCGTTGGAACTGTATGAGCAGTAAGGCTTGTCATCGCCGCATTTGCCCGGTAACGTGCCCGGCATTGCTACTGTAAAATCGCACCATCATGACACTCACGCTCAATAGACAACTTCTCTCCTCACGCCAGATTCTGGTGGCCTTTAGCGGCGGCCTTGATTCTACTGTCTTACTGCATCAACTGGTGCAGTGGCGGACGGAAAATCCGGGCGTCACTCTGCGCGCTATCCATGTGCATCACGGTTTAAGCGCCAATGCTGATGCCTGGGTGAAACATTGTGAAAACATCTGCCAACAGTGGCAGGTGCCGCTGGTGGTCGAACGTGTGCAGCTTGCGCAAGAGGGGCTAGGTATTGAGGCCCAGGCGCGGCAGGCACGTTATCAGGCATTTGCCCGCACCTTGTTGCCCGGTGAAGTGCTGGTTACAGCGCAACATCTCGACGATCAATGTGAAACCTTTCTGCTGGCGCTAAAACGCGGTAGCGGCCCTGCCGGGCTTTCGGCTATGGCGGAAGTTTCGGAGTTTGCCGGAACACGGCTTATCCGCCCGTTGCTTGCCCGCACGCGGGGGGAACTGGAGCAGTGGGCGTTAGCGCATGGTTTACGCTGGATTGAAGACGAAAGTAATCAGGATGACTCATACGATCGTAACTTTCTGCGCCTGCGCGTAGTGCCATTATTGCAGCAGCGTTGGCCGCATTTTGCCGAAGCAACAGCCCGCAGCGCCGCACTTTGCGCTGAACAAGAGAGCCTGTTAGATGAACTGCTGGCGGATGATTTAGCGCACTGCCAAACGCAACAGGGAACGTTAAAGATTGCGCCAATGGTGGCAATGAGCGATGCCCGTCGCGCGGCGATTATCCGCCGCTGGCTGGCAGGGCAGAATGCACCGATGCCTTCCCGCGACGCGTTGGTGAGGATCTGGCAGGAAGTGGCGCTGGCGCGAGAAGATGCTTCCCCCTGTTTACGTTTGGGTGCGTTTGAAATCCGCCGCTATCAGTCGCAACTGTGGTGGATTAAATCCGTCACTGGGCAAAGCGAAACCATTCTGCCGTGGCAGACGTGGCTACAACCGCTGGAATTACCGGCGGGGCTGGGAAGTGTACAGCTTACTGCGGGAGGCGATATTCGCCCTCCGCGTGCAGACGAAGCGGTCAGCGTGCGTTTCAAAGCGCCAGGATTGCTGCATATTGTCGGGCGCAACGGCGGACGTAAGCTGAAGAAAATCTGGCAAGAGTTAGGCGTTCCGCCGTGGCTACGTGACACCACGCCACTGCTGTTTTATGGCGAAACGCTGATTGCGGCGGCAGGGGTATTTGTGACGCAAGAAGGTGTGGCTGTAGGTGAGAATGGCGTCAGTTTTGTCTGGCAGAAAACGCTTAGTCAAGTGAAAGCCGGATAAGACGCATCAAACGTCGCATCCGGCGAAAGTCAATCAGGACTCGCTCACCACCACCGTACCGATTTCCGGGTGGCTAAAGCTGGTAATTTTATCCAGACGCAGCTCGCGGGTTGCACCAGCGGCCTCGACGACCAGATACTCCACATTTTTGCGGGAGACTAAATCGCTGGCCTTCGCCTGCAATTTTTCGCCATCTTTCAGCTCAAGTGTCAGCATTAAATGATGCTGGCAGGCGAGCTCAAGATTATCGTAATCATCACAATTGATTGGTTGATACGTATCATTCATTGACATAATCGCTCACCAGTAAGTTTGCCGCAGCGTATGCTGCTTTTTCCCTGACAGCCTCAGAAAGGGCGTCGTCGGCAGCCATTTCATTCAGCACTTTCAAAACGCAGCCCAGCGCGTCCGGAACGTATCCTAAGTCTCCGCTGGCGATTTCCGCGTACCGCTTGCGTATTAACTCACAATATTTTTCCACATGCCCTCCTGTCAGCACTCTGACTTAACCGTGGATGCAAGTCTAAGCCTACGAAGATAAACTCTGTTTCGCAAGGTGACTATACCACACTCATTTCTGCAATATCAGCGCCGCAACTGCACGTATTCCGTTACAATGGCCTCCTGATTCGAAAGGAGTTTTCTTATGGCGCTTAAAGCGACAATTTATAAAGCGACGGTTAATGTGGCCGATCTCGACCGCAACCAGTTTCTCGATGCCTCTCTGACGCTGGCGCGCCATCCTTCAGAAACCCAGGAGCGCATGATGCTGCGCCTGCTGGCGTGGCTAAAATATGCCGATGAACGTCTGCAATTTACCCGTGGTTTGTGTGCTGATGATGAGCCGGAAGCGTGGCTGCGTAACGATCATTTGGGTATTGATTTGTGGATTGAGCTGGGGCTGCCGGATGAGCGGCGGATTAAGAAAGCCTGCACCCAGGCCGCAGAAGTGGCGCTGTTTGCCTATAATAGTCGGGCGGCGCAAATCTGGTGGCAGCAAAATCAGAGCAAATGTGCGCAGTTTGCCAATCTTTCCGTCTGGTATCTGGACGACGAGCAACTGGCGAAAGTGAGCGCCTTTGCCGATCGTACTATGACGCTGCAGGCAACGATTCAGGATGGTGTTATCTGGTTATCGGATGATAAGAATAATCTGGAAGTGAACTTAACCGTCTGGCAACAACCTTCATGATTGTGATTTCCCGACATGTTGCTATCCCTGATGGCGAGTTTGAGATCACCGCCATTCGTGCGCAGGGCGCGGGCGGGCAGCATGTTAATAAGACCTCAACGGCTATTCATCTGCGTTTTGACATTCGGGCGTCCAGCCTGCCAGAGTATTACAAAGAGCGTCTGCTCGCCGCCAGCCATCATTTGATCAGCAGTGACGGAGTGATTGTCATTAAGGCACAGGAATACCGCAGTCAGGAACTGAACCGCGAAGCGGCGCTGGCCCGGCTGGTGGCAGTGATTAAAGATTTAACAACAGAACAAAAAGCCCGACGACCTACGCGGCCCACCCGTGCATCAAAAGAGCGCAGGCTGGCATCGAAAGCACAAAAATCAAGCGTGAAGGCGATGCGCGGCAAAGTGCGCAGCGGTCGGGAATAAAAAGAAGGAATGGATGGTGAAAAAAGCGATAGTGACAGCGATGGCTGTAATCAGCCTCTTTACTCTGATGGGATGTAATAATCGGGCCGAAGTCGATACGCTTTCTCCGGCGCAGGCTGCCGAACTGAAACCGATGCCGCAAAGTTGGCGTGGCGTGCTGCCGTGTGCTGATTGCGAAGGAATCGAAACCTCTCTGTTCCTCGAAAAAGACGGAACCTGGGTGATGAATGAGCGTTATCTGGGGGCTCGTGAAGAACCTTCCTCCTTCGCTTCCTACGGTACATGGGCGCGAACCGCTGACAAGCTGGTATTAACCGATAGCAAAGGTGAAAAGTCATATTATCGCGCGAAAGGAGATGCGCTGGAGATGCTCGATCGTGAAGGTAATCCGATTGAATCGCAGTTCAACTACACGCTGGAACCGGCACAATCCAGCTTACCCATGACGCCGATGACCCTGCGGGGCATGTATTTTTATATGGCTGATGCGGCGACCTTCACTGATTGCGCGACCGGAAAACGTTTCATGGTGGCGAATAACGCAGAGCTGGAGCGTGGCTACCTGGCTGCGCGCGGTAACAGTGAAAAACCAGTGTTACTGTCAGTTGAAGGTCACTTTACGCTGGAGGCTAATCCCGATACCGGTGCGCCGACTAAAGTATTAGCGCCCGATACGGCAGGTAAATTTTACCCAAACCAGGATTGCAGTAGTTTGGGGCTGTAACCCGTCTTGAGACAGAAACAAATGAAATATTGCCTCATGCGCTGCGCTTATCAGGCCTAAAGCATACAATGCAATATTTTGAATTAGCACGATTTTGTAGGCCGGATAAGGCGTTCACGCCGCATCCGGCATTTTGCGCACGAGGCTGGCTTTTATCACTGAGTCAGTCCAACAAAGCGACTTGCTTTAATATAAATCCCTGGCTTCAGGTGCCCAATATACTGTAACTGCGTTTCTGGTTTAAATGCAGAGACATCACCACTACGCATATGCATCAGATCGGCAGGGCTAATCCAGCCTGATTGCGCCAGCGTAAGCGGATGCCCGGCTTTGGCAAATGCATCAGTGACAAATTCCGAACAAAACCACGACTTTTTGTCTCCTTCGCCCACACTGCTTAACTGCGCTTTCGCCAGGCCGCTGACGCACTGTTGACGAAAATCCTCGGAGAACGGATTTAGTGAGCACATCTGGCGAGTCACCATAAATGGAATAAATTCGACAATGCCGCGATAGTTGTAACCGCTATCTTTAATTTTGTTGGTGAACGCGGTGATTTCTGTGGCTTGTTGCGGGGTAAGATCCGGGACTCGTAAGACGAAAAGCTTATCACTATGCTTTATGGCTTTTTTAAGGGAAACAATCTGGACGCCAGCGCCTGTCGCTTCGGCAACGTTATTATCTCCCAAATAGATTGCAACGTGACTCACAGAGGAAGTGCTGAATACGCGGATACCAAATGAGGTTACCCCAAGGCTTGAGGAGAAAAGCAAATCGCCGGGTTTGAGATCTGGTTCCGTTATTTCTTTTATTGATTGTTCGGTGAAAGAGCTTTGATGCTGGAATTTAACAGCCCATGTTTTCGCCTCGGCATTTACCACTGTGGCTGATGAGTCTGGCTGGCTGATATCAACGGTACAGGCCGAAAGTAAAAGAAAGCAGGGGAGAAGCAGGCGGCAGTACGCCTTTGGTTTATCCATTTTATACAATCCATGTAAAAAAGGGCCCCGAAATTCAGGACCCTTTCTGGCATCAGCCTTTAATCTGTTTCACCAGATAATCGACGATGTCACCAGTCTTAATTAACTGTTTCTCGCCGTTACGACGATATTTATATTCGATATCATCGTTGTCGAGGTTACGGTCGCCCAGCACAATAGTGTGCGGAATACCGATCAGTTCCATATCAGCAAACATCACGCCCGGACGCTCTTTGCGGTCATCCAGCAGCACTTCGATACCTTGTGCGCGCAGTTCGCTGTACAGTTTCTCAGCAAGTTCCTGTACGCGGAAGGATTTGTGCATGTTCATTGGCAGAATCGCCACCTGGAACGGCGCGATAGCGTCAGGCCATACGATGCCGCGTTCGTCGTAGTTCTGCTCAATCGCCGCAGCTACCACACGCGTTACGCCGATACCGTAGCAACCCATCGTCAGGATTTGGTTACGGCCATCTTCACCCTGTACGGAGGCTTTCAGTGCTTCGGAGTACTTGGTACCCAGCTGGAAGATGTGACCGACTTCGATACCACGTTTGATCAGCAGCGTACCCTGACCATCCGGGCTTGGATCGCCAGCCACCACGTTGCGGATATCAGCAATTTCCGGGGTAGCGACATCGCGATCCCAGTTGATACCGAAGTAGTGTTTACCATCGATGTTAGCACCAGCAGCGAAATCACTCATCGCCGCAACGGTACGGTCAATCACCACCGGAATCGGCATGTTTACCGGACCCAGTGAACCCGGACCGGCTTTAACCACGGCACGAATTTCTTCTTCGGTCGCAAAAGTCAGCGGGCTGGCAACCTGCGGCAGTTTTTCTGCTTTAACTTCGTTCAGCTCGTGGTCACCGCGCACCAGCAGCGCAACCAGCGGGAAGCTACTGCCTTCAACGGCTTTAACCAGCAGAGTCTTAACCGTTTTCTCAATCGGCAGATTGAACTGTTCAACCAGTTCCGCGATGGTCTTCGCGTTCGGCGTATCAACCAGCGTCATTTCCTGGGTAGCAGCAGCGCGCGGTTCTTTCGGCGCGATAGCTTCTGCCAGTTCAATGTTCGCTGCATAGTCAGAAGTATCGGAGAAGACCACATCGTCTTCTCCGCTCTGCGCCAGCACCTGAAATTCGTGAGAGGCGCTACCGCCGATAGAACCGGTATCGGCCTGTACGGCGCGGAAATCCAGCCCCATGCGGCTGAAGATTTTGCTGTAGGCCGCATACATTGCATCGTAGGTTTCCTGCAGGGATTCCTGAGAAGTATGGAAAGAGTAAGCATCTTTCATCAGGAATTCGCGGGAACGCATGACGCCGAAACGCGGACGCACTTCGTCGCGGAACTTGGTCTGGATCTGATAGAAGTTCAGCGGCAGCTGTTTGTAAGAGCTCAGCTCGTTACGAATCAGGTCTGTAATCACTTCTTCATGAGTTGGGCCGAGTACGAACGGACGGTCACCACGGTCAGCAATACGCAGCAATTCCGGGCCATACTGTTCCCAACGACCACTCTCTTGCCACAGTTCAGATGGCTGAACCACCGGCATTAACACCTCGATCGCACCGGCGTTGTTCATCTCTTCACGCACGATGTTTTCGACTTTTTTCAGAACGCGCACGCCGGTCGGCAGCCAGGTATATAACCCGGAGGCCAGCTTGCGGATCATCCCGGCGCGCAGCATCAGCTGATGGCTGATCACCTCGGCGTCGGCAGGTGTCTCCTTGAGAGTGGAGAGCAGGTATTGGCTAGTACGCATGTTGTTACGGTTCCAGTTGGAAGGTAGAACAGGCTCAAGGCGAGCCTGGGACAAAAAAAGTGATTTAGTTTACCAGTGCAAAAGAAATGTCAAAAGAGAAGGGCGTGAATTTAACGCGGTTCCAGCGCAAAGACTTCAAAACCTGCGTCGGTGACGCGCCAGCGAACGTTAAAATCATGCAGCCAGACGGCATAGGTTTTGCCCGTTTCCTCACCTTTACGATAGGCCGGGCGCGGGTCCTGCGCCAGTACTTCGCGGATAAACAGCGTTAACTGCGGATAACGCTTCTTCAGCGTCAAAAGCTGCTTTTCGACCTCTGCGGTAAAACACACCGCCATTTCTGCCGCTGGCGCACTTTGCGCATAGCTGGCACTGGCATCGGGAAGCGATTCAGCAAAGGGGAGATACGGTTTGATATCCACTACCGGCGTACCATCGACCAGATCCAGACTGCCGAGCTTCAGAATCACGCTGTCTTTATGGCAAACAACCTCTTTCAGCTCTACCAGCGACATACCAATCGGGTTAGGGCGAAAAGTGGAGCGCGTAGCGAAAACACCCATTCTGGCATTACCGCCGAGACGAGGCGGACGCACAGTCGGACGCCAGCCGCCTTCCATCGTTTGATGAAAGACGAAAAGGATCCATAAATGGCTGAATGCTTCCAGGCCGCGAACGGCGTCGGCCTGGTTGTAGGGAGCAATGAGATGTAGTTCGCCGTTGGCGCTTTTTACCAGACCTGGCTGGCGCGGAACGGCGAATTTTTCTTTATAGGGCGAGCGAATAACGCCTATTTGCTCGAACTGGAAACTGCTCATTTCGCCGTGATGTTAAGCGCAGAACCGATACATACAGCCTGACGATAGCAACCTGGCGTACCGCTGGTGACTTCGCAGCTATGCAGTAATACCGCATTGGCTTTCATTTTCGAGGCGTTGATTTGCATCCGCTTACGTGCGGTTGGAATGCTCGGCGGAGAGTCCTGATTAGAGGCCTGGCAAGAGTCGCCACTGACTTCACCGAGATCGCGGAACGGTTTGCCGACTAATTCTTCTGCATTGGTATAAATTCGGACCGGCGTGGCGCGCGGCGCTTTCGGTTTTGCAGGCTCCGCTTTCGGCTGGGGTGCAGTGCTTTGAACGGGTTCGACAGGGGATCTGCTTAACATGGAACAGCCGCTTAGCATGAGTGCTACTAAACAGATCGGTAAAGCACGCATAGTATTTCCTCAATGTATGATCAAAACGTCAATATTGAATCAGGCGCTTGTAAAAATGACAAGACGGGCAAGCGCCCGTCCTGAATGATATTACAAATTGTGGAAACAGCCTAAATATTACCAGCCTTTAACAGCGCCGCCGTTAAACACTTTGTTTGCTGCTTCGTAAACTTCGTCAGACTGATAAGCCTGAACGAATTTCTTCACGTTTTCGGCGTCTTTGTTGTCTTCACGCGTTACGATCAGGTTTACGTACGGGGACTCTTTATCTTCGACAAAGATACCGTCTTTCGCTGGAGTCAGGCCAATCTGGCTGGCATAGGTGGTATTGATAACTGCCAGAGCGATTTGCGCGTCGTCCAGAGAGCGCGGCAGCTGCGGTGCTTCCAGTTCAACAATTTTCAGATTTTTTGGGTTCTCAACAACATCAAGAACGGTCGGCAGCAGGCCAACGCCATCTTTCAGTTTGATCAAGCCCACTTTTTGCAGCAGCAGCAGTGAACGACCAAGGTTAGTTGGGTCGTTTGGCACGGCAACCTGCGAACCATCCTGCAGTTCATCCAGTGATTTGATTTTCTTGGAGTAACCAGCAATCGGATAAACAAATGTGTTGCCTACTGCGACCAGTTTGTAGCCACGATCTTTCAGTTGCTGATCAAGGTACGGTTTATGCTGGAAGGCGTTGGCGTCGATATCGCCTTTGCTCAATGCTTCGTTTGGCAGAACATAGTCGTTGAAGGTTACCAGCTCAACGTCCAGGCCATATTTGTCTTTCGCAACTTTCTGCGCGACTTCTGCAACCTGCTGTTCGGCACCAACAATCACGCCGACTTTAATGTGGTTTGGATCTTTTTCATCCTGACCGCAGCCTACCAGTGCCAGTGATCCAATCAGGGCTCCCACTGCCGCAAAGGTTTTGAATTTGAACGCCATACCTTATTCCTTCTTCAATTATTTATGTTGTGTTGAACGTTACTTGCGAGTGACAGCCCGGACGATGCGGTCGCCTGCGAACTGAATTAAATAAACCAGAATGACCAGCAATACCAGTACCGTATTCATCACCGTCGCGTTGTAGCCGATGTAGCCATACTGATAGCCAATCTGACCTAAACCACCGGCACCGACTGCACCACCCATCGCGGAATAACCAACCAGGGTAATCAGGGTAATAGTTGCCGCATTTACCAGACCCGGCAACGCTTCCGGTAACAGCACTTTACGGACGATCTGCATTGGCGTGGCACCCATTGCGCGGGAAGCTTCAATTAACCCGGTTGGGATCTCCAGCAGAGCATTCTCGACCATACGGGCAATAAACGGTGCTGCACCAACGGTTAACGGAACAATCGCTGCCTGCAAACCAATCGATGTACCAACAATAACGCGGGTAAACGGAATCATCCATACCAGCAAGATAATGAACGGGATGGAACGGAAAATGTTCACAATCGCAGAAACGGTACGATACAGCTTCGCGTTAGCAATAATTTGCCCCGGACGCGTGACATAAAGCAGGACGCCAACCGGCAGACCAATCACAAATCCAAAAAAACCGGATACGAAGGTCATTGTCAGCGTTTCCCATACGCCACGAACCAGCAGCCACATCATCGGCTCAGACATAACCCAGTACCTCTACTTTTACATGGTGTTCCTGCAGCCAGGTAATGGCGGCTTGCGTATCTTGTTGTGTGCCGTGCATTTCAGTCAGCATGATGCCGAACTTAACGCCACCGGCGTAATCCATCTGCGCGCTAATAATGTTGTTGTTGACGTTGAAACGACGCGCGGTTTCAGAAAGCAGTGGGGCATCGACCGATTGACCGGTAAACTCCAGACGCAACATCGGCACGCAGTCAGTGAATGGCTCCGCTTGCAGACGTTCCTGGTAATCTTCCGGGATATCCAGATGCAGGGTCGACTGAATAAACTTCTGCGCCAGCGGCGTTTTCGGATGCGAGAACACTTCACTTACCGTGTCCTGCTCGATCAGTTCGCCATTGCTGATGACCGCCACGCAATCACAAATACGCTTCACAACGTCCATTTCGTGGGTGATCAACAGAATCGTCAAACCCAGACGGCGGTTGATGTCTTTCAGCAGTTCGAGAATAGAACGTGTCGTTGCCGGATCCAGCGCGCTGGTGGCCTCATCACACAGCAATACTTTGGGATTGCTGGCTAACGCACGGGCAATCGCCACACGCTGTTTCTGCCCACCGGAAAGATTCGACGGGTAGCTATCATGCTTATCGCCAAGACCAACCAATGACAGCAATTCCGTCACGCGACGTTTGATCTCATCTTTCGGTGTGTTGTCCAGCTCCAGCGGCAGAGCCACGTTGCCAAAAACAGTACGCGAAGAGAGCAGGTTAAAATGCTGGAAAATCATACCAATCTGGCGGCGAGTTTTGGTCAACTCGGATTCTGACAGCGTGGTCAGTTCCTGGCCATCGACCAGCACGCTACCCTCGGTTGGGCGCTCCAGCAGGTTTACACAACGTATAAGCGTACTCTTACCCGCGCCAGAGGCACCGATAACGCCATAAATTTGTCCAGCTGGCACATGCAGGCTGACGTTGTTCAACGCCTGGATGGTGCGGGTGCCCTGGTGGAACACTTTGGTGATATTCGAAAGTTTTATCATTGATTATTTATTATCGTCATTAAGTTAGTCGTGGCATTTCGAATGCCTGGAACGGGCAACGCCTTCAATGAAATGGATGTTAAGGCATCCAGACGTCTAAATCAATCAGGTTTATGCGAAGAGCACTTTCTTGCTGGTCGAAACATGCGATACTAGCGTCACATGCCTTATTAAGGAGCTATAAAAGGTGGCGAAGAGCGTACCCGCAATTTTTCTTGACCGTGATGGCACCATTAATGTCGATCACGGCTATGTCCATGAGATCGACAACTTTGAATTTATCGACGGTGTTATTGACGCCATGCGCGAGCTAAAAAAAATGGGCTTTGCGCTGGTGGTAGTAACCAACCAGTCTGGCATTGCTCGCGGTAAATTTACTGAAGCACAGTTTGAAACGCTGACCGAGTGGATGGACTGGTCGCTGGCGGACCGCGATGTCGATCTGGATGGTATCTATTATTGCCCGCATCATCCGCAGGGTAGTGTTGAAGAGTTTCGCCAGGTCTGCGACTGCCGCAAACCACATCCGGGGATGCTTTTGTCAGCACGCGATTATTTGCATATTGATATGGCCGCTTCTTATATGGTGGGCGATAAATTAGAAGATATGCAGGCAGCAGCTGCGGCGAACGTGGGAACAAAAGTGCTGGTGCGTACGGGTAAACCTGTTACGCCTGAAGCAGAAAACGCGGCGGATTGGGTGTTAAATAGCCTGGCAGACCTGCCGCAAGCGATAAAAAAGCAGCAAAAACCGGCGTAATGATTAAAAGATGAGCGGTTGAAATAAAAATGCATTTTTCCGCTTGTCTTCCTGAGCCGACACCCTATAATGCGCCTCCATCGACACGGCGGATGTGAATCACTTCACACAAACAGCCGGTTCGGTTGAAGAGAAAAATCCTGAAATTCAGGGTTGACTCTGAAAGAGGAAAGCGTAATATACGCCACCTCGCGACAGTGAGCTGAAAGCCGCGTCGCAACTGCTCTTTAACAATTTATCAGACAATCTGTGTGGGCACTCGAAGATACGGATTCTTAACGTCGCAAGACGAAAAATGAATACCAAGTCTCAAGAGTGAACACGTAATTCATTACGAAGTTTAATTCTTTGAGCATCAAACTTTTAAATTGAAGAGTTTGATCATGGCTCAGATTGAACGCTGGCGGCAGGCCTAACACATGCAAGTCGAACGGTAACAGGAAACAGCTTGCTGTTTCGCTGACGAGTGGCGGACGGGTGAGTAATGTCTGGGAAACTGCCTGATGGAGGGGGATAACTACTGGAAACGGTAGCTAATACCGCATAACGTCGCAAGACCAAAGAGGGGGACCTTCGGGCCTCTTGCCATCGGATGTGCCCAGATGGGATTAGCTAGTAGGTGGGGTAACGGCTCACCTAGGCGACGATCCCTAGCTGGTCTGAGAGGATGACCAGCCACACTGGAACTGAGACACGGTCCAGACTCCTACGGGAGGCAGCAGTGGGGAATATTGCACAATGGGCGCAAGCCTGATGCAGCCATGCCGCGTGTATGAAGAAGGCCTTCGGGTTGTAAAGTACTTTCAGCGGGGAGGAAGGGAGTAAAGTTAATACCTTTGCTCATTGACGTTACCCGCAGAAGAAGCACCGGCTAACTCCGTGCCAGCAGCCGCGGTAATACGGAGGGTGCAAGCGTTAATCGGAATTACTGGGCGTAAAGCGCACGCAGG
>NZ_JBJQLL010000008.1:0-197986 GCF_046486405.1 Escherichia sp. WS338
CGCCATCAACTTCTCCCGCCCGGCGGGTCAGGTGATTGCACAGTACTATGAATTCCTGCGCCTCGGTCGTGAAGGCTATACCAAAGTACAGAACGCTTCCTACCAGGTTGCCGCTTATCTGGCGGATGAAATCGCCAAACTGGGGCCGTATGAGTTCATCTGTACCGGTCGCCCGGACGAAGGCATCCCGGCGGTTTGCTTCAAACTGAAAGATGGTGAAGATCCAGGATACACCCTCTACGACCTCTCTGAACGTCTGCGTCTGCGCGGCTGGCAGGTTCCGGCCTTCACTCTCGGCGGTGAAGCCACTGACATCGTGGTGATGCGCATTATGTGTCGTCGCGGCTTCGAAATGGACTTTGCTGAACTGTTGCTGGAAGACTACAAAGCCTCCCTGAAATATCTCAGCGACCACCCGAAACTGCAGGGTATTGCCCAGCAGAACAGCTTTAAACATACCTGATAACATAACGTTGTAAAAACCGAATGCCCAACCTTTAAAAAACAGCTGGGCATTCGGTTGCTTATTAATCGCAATAATATATTGGCTGTCTATTCATCGTGTTGATAAGATATATGTTATATGAATGTTTATTAAATGTAGCGATTATATTTAATGTAACGAAAAGGGATTATTTGCTTACTATTAATTTCCCTGCGTTCTTAAACACGTTTTTGTATTATAAATCCAGTCATCCTGCCCGTAGAACATCACACATTATCATCCTGTTCTCCCGCTTCGTTTAAATTTATTTATCAATCAATTTGACTTAAGAGGGCGGCGTGCTACATTAATAAACAGTAATATGTTTATGTAATATTAAGTCAACTATGCAACCACTACATGGTAATTGTCTAATTGCGTACGCAAGACATAAATATATTCTCACCATGGTTAATGGTGAATATCGCTATTTTAATGGCGGTGATCTGGTTTTTGCGGATGCAAGCCAAATTCAAGTGGATAAGTGTGTTGAGAATTTCGTATTAGTTTCAAGAGACACGCTTTCATTATTTCTCCCGATGCTCAAGGAGGAGGCATTAAAACTTCATGCACATAAAAAAGTTCCTTCATTACTCGTTCATCACTGTACCAGAGATATTCCTGTTTTTCAGGAAGTTGCGCAACTGTCGCAGAATAAGAATCTTCGCTATGCAGAAATGCTACGTAAAAGGGCATTAATCTTTGCGTTGTTATCTGTTTTTCTTGAGGATACGCAGTTTATACCGTTACTTCTGAACGTGTTGCAACCGAATATGCGAACACGAGTTTGTACGGTCATCAATAATAATATCGCCCATGAGTGGACATTAGCCCGAATCGCTAGCGAATTGTTGATGAGTCCAAGCCTGTTAAAGAAAAAATTGCGCGAAGAAGGTACGTCATATTCACAGTTGCTTACTGAGTGTAGGATGCAGCGTGCTTTACAACTTATTGTTATATATGGGGTTTCAATTAAGCGAGTTGCAGTATCCTGTGGATATCACAGCGTGTCGTATTTCATTTACGTTTTTCGAAATTATTATGGGATGACGCCCACAGAGTATCAGGAGCGATCGGCGCAGGAATTACCGAACTGTGGCCCGGCGGCAAGTATGGCTGCGCAAGGGAATTTTTACGGCACTGACCGTTCTGCGGAAGGAATAAGATTATAGAGTTTTACTCAGACATAAAAAAAACCCGGCATAGGGGACCGGGAAGAGGATAGTCTGCCGTCTCCAGACTAATAAACCGTTATAACACTCCCTGTTGGCACGGGAAACTTTGTGCTCTCAGTAAGTTAAATATAACTTTTACTGGAAATAAGATCAGCCATTTTTTTATAAACATAAGCTATACGCTGTGCGAAAATATATTCGTGTTGCATTTACTTATTATCAATTAACTGTTATGCAAAACTACTTTGTGGATAAATTTTGGTCCTACCAAATCTGGCAGTTTTTGCGCTAAGAAACAGTCAGGCATCATTTCATTAGTATACTGAAATTGAAATAATCGCAGCAATGAAATATAAGGGATAGTCATGACTCATGTCTGCTCGGTGATCCTCGTTCGTCGTTCATTCGATATTCATCATGAACAGCAAAAAATATCGTTGCATAACGAGAGTATCCTGTTACTGGATAAAAATTTGGCAGACGATTTTGCGTTTTGTTCACCGGATACACGACGACTGGATATCGATGAGCTGACAGTTTGCCATTACTTACAAAATATTCGTCAGATACCACGCAATTTAGGGTTACATAGCAAAGACCGTCTGTTAATTAACCAGTCACCCCCCATGCCGCTGGTGACGGCGATTTTTGATAGTTTCAATGACTCCGGGGTAAATTCGCCGATATTGAGCAAAATGCTCTATCTTTCCTGTTTATCGATGTTTTCTCATAAGAAAGAACTGATCCCCTTACTTTTCAATAGTATCAGTACTGTTTCAGGAAAAGTTGAACGCCTTATTAGCTTTGATATCGCCAAACGTTGGTATCTGCGCGATATTGCGGAAAGAATGTATACCAGCGAGAGTCTCATCAAAAAAAAGTTGCAGGATGAAAATACCTGTTTCAGTAAAATATTACTCGCCTCCAGGATGTCGATGGCCAGACGATTACTCGAGTTACGTCAAATTCCTCTGCATACTATTGCGGAAAAATGTGGCTATAGCAGTACGTCGTACTTTATAAACACATTTCGACAATATTATGGTGTAACGCCACATCAGTTTGCGCAACATTCGCCAGGTACCTTTTCCTGACATATTTTGCATTTGAATATTGGTCAGGATCTCACACCTGCTTCATGTGAAACTCTTCCCTGATGATTTCTGCCGGGCTACCGGCTAGTTCTCTTTCGCAGTTTGCCAGGCGGTATAGGTATTTTCAGGAGGAAAAGACTCGGCATGTTTGGGATTATTAAGCTGACAATTCATACGATTACGGGAATGTGGGTCAGTATTGTGTTGTTTAAATTGATGACGAATGGCTGGAGTGGTTTCTACTTTCAGTGCTGTGTACTAAGCCTGGTATTCCTGACGGTTAGCTGGTTGTTGAGTGGTGAATGGTTAGCAGGAAAGAGTAAGGCTGAACCCTCACGTTCAACCTTACTCTCATTTACACGTTACGCTTTTTTAAAGCGGGCAAAGAGATGTTCCACTACAACGAAAAAGACCGGAACGAAGTAAATTGCCAGCACTGTTGCGGCAAACATCCCGCCCATCACGCCGGTACCTACCGCGTTTTGCGCGCCAGAACCGGCACCATGACTGATAACCAGCGGCAGCACGCCGAGAATAAAGGCCAGAGAGGTCATCAGGATTGGGCGTAAACGCATCCGCGCCGCTTCGATGATTGCCTCTATCGGCGTTTTCCCTTCTTTCTGCATCATCTCAACGGCAAATTCGACAATCAGGATGGCGTTTTTGGCGGAAAGCCCGATGGTGGTCAGCAAACCAACCTGGAAGTAGACGTCATTACTTAAGCCGCGTAGATCGGTGGCCATTAATGCGCCAACGACGCCTAACGGTACAACCAACATCACCGAGAACGGAATTGACCAGCTCTCATAAAGTGCGGCGAGGGCGAGGAACACCACGACCAGTGAAATGGCATACAGCGCGGGAGCCTGATTTGAGGATAACGCTTCCTGATACGACAGTCCGGTCCATGAGTAGCCGACGCCTGCCGGAAGTTTAGCGACCAGGTCTGCCATAAATTTCATGGCGTCACCGGTACTTTTCCCGGCCGCCGCTTCACCTAAAATCTCCATTGACGGGATGCCGTTGTAGCGTTCCAGTCGCGGTGAACCATAGGTCCATTCGGTAGACGAATAGGCAGAAAGCGGTGCCATCGTGCCAGAGGCGTTGCGTACATACCATTGGTTGATGTTATCCGGCAACATACGGAACGGCGTGCCTGCCTGGACATACACTTTTTTCACCCGCCCCTGGTTGAGGAAGTCGTTCACGTAGCTGCTGCCGAAGGCGGTGGAAATTGTCTGGTTGATATCAGACAGCGCCACCCCCATAGCCTCGGCTTTCGCAGCGTTGACGTTCACTTTGAACATCGGCGTATCTTCCAGGCCGTTCGGGCGTACCCCGATGACCTGATTCGGTGATTGCGCTGCCAGTGATAACAGCTCGTTTCGCGCCTGGGTCAGTTTTTCGTGCCCCAGATTGCCGTTGTCCAGCAGTTCCATATCAAAACCTGACGCGGTACCCAGTTCAGCCACCGCGGGTAAGTTGAACGGGAAGACGACGGCTTTATTGATACTGCTTAACGCAATCATTGCCCGCTGAATGATCGCGGTAACCGAGTTTTCCTCACCGACACGTTCAGACCACGGCTTGAGACTGATAAACGCCAGGCCGTTGTTTTGCCCCTGGCCGCTGAAGCCAAAGCCGCCAACGGTAAACACCGACTGAACATTATCTTTCTCTTTAGTCAGATAATAATCCGTCACCTGTTGCAGCACTTTCGTGGTGTTAACCATGGTGGCACCGGAAGGTAACTGCGCGGTGGTCATAAATACCCCCTGATCCTCTTCTGGTAAGAAAGAGGTCGGCGTACGCAGGAACAGCACCGCCATCCCGGCGCAAATCAGCAGGTAGACCACCATGTAGCGACCGGTACAACGCAACAGCGAGCGGGTGCTATCGGTATAGTGCTGAGTTGATTTTTCAAACAGCGTGTTGAAGCGTGCGAACAGGGCGTTAGGTTTGTGACCGCCTTCCGGCGCGGCTTTCAGAATGGTGGCGCACAGGGCAGGGGTCAGGCTCATTGCCACAAATACTGAAAGCAGCATGGAGGAGATCAGCGTGATGGAGAACTGGCGGTAGATCTCCCCGGTTGCACCGCTCATAAAGGCCATCGGCATAAACACTGCGGAAAGAACAACGGCAATCCCGACCAGCGCACGTTGGATCTGCCCCATCGATTTATGCGTCGCTTCCTTCGGCGGTAGCTTATCTTCCGCAATGACACGCTCGACGTTCTCCACCACCACGATGGCGTCATCCACCAGTAACCCTATCGCCAGCACCATCCCGAACATAGTTAACGTGTTGATGGTGAAACCGACCGCCGACAAGATCGCAAACGTCCCGAGAATAACCACCGGTACGGCAATCGTCGGGATGATTGTGGCGCGGAAATTCTGCAAAAACAGATACATGACCAGGAAGACGAGGATGATAGCCTCAACCAGCGTTTTGAAAACTTCCTGAATAGAAATTTTGATAAACGGTGTGGTGTCGTAAGGATAAACCGTCTTCAGGCTTGCAGGGAAATAAGCCGATAAACGGTTCAGTTCCTCTTTGACTGCCCGCGAGGTATCCAGGGCGTTTGCTCCGGCAGCCAGTTTGATGGCGATCCCGGCAGCAGGTTTGCCGTTATAGCGCGCCACGGTGGAATAATCTTCCGCCCCAAGTTCGACGCGGGCGACATCACGCAGCAGCACTTGCGAGCCATCTTGCTGAACTTTCAACAGGATTTTGCCAAATTCTTCCGGCGTTTGCAGACGCGTCTGCACAATGATCGAGGCGTTCAGTTGCTGGTCTGCCGCCTGTGGCATGCCACCCAGTTGACCACCGGAAATCTGGTTGTTTTGCACCTTAATCTGGGAAATAACATCGGAAGGTACCAGGTTATATTTATTGAGTTTTTGCGGGTCCAGCCAGATACGCATGGCGTACTCGGAACCAAAGAGCTGTACGCTACCAACGCCCGCGGTACGGCTTAGCGGGTCTTTGATATTAGACGCTACATAGTCCGCGATATCGTACTGGTTGAGGCTGCCGTTATCAGAAATAAATGCCGCTACCATCAGGAT
This sequence comes from Escherichia sp. WS338, assembly GCF_046486405.1. NCBI lineage: Bacteria > Pseudomonadati > Pseudomonadota > Gammaproteobacteria > Enterobacterales > Enterobacteriaceae > Escherichia > Escherichia sp. WS338. The sequence goes on from NZ_JBJQLL010000008.1 coordinate 5,825, forward strand.
ATTACTGCTCGACTTATCGACGCTAATCCCCTGCTGCTGCACCGCTTCAGGTAATGAAGGCATAGCGAGTTGCAGTTTATTTTGCACCTGAACCTGTGCGATATCAGGCGATGTCCCCGTCTCGAAGGTCAGAGTGATGGAGGCATTACCTGCCGCATCGCTGGTTGAAGACATGTACATCAGGCCATCAAGCCCATTCATATTTTGCTCAATCACCTGAGTGACCGAGTCTTCTACCGTTTGCGCATCGGCACCTGGATAGGTAGCGCTGACGGTAATGGTCGGTGGCGCAATCTGCGGATACTGCGCAACCGGTAAGTTCATGATCGCCAGACCGCCTGCAAGCATCATAATAATGGCAAGTACCCAGGCAAAAACCGGGCGATCAATAAAATAGTTAGCCATGAAAGTCCCCTTAAGCCTGCAACGTTATTGTTTCGATTCGGTGCTGGCGTTTTCCTGGCTGGAGGAAATTGCTCGTGCTTTGATACCCGGACGAATGCGTTGCAAACCGGAAACGATCACCCGATCGCCAGCCTGCAAGCCAGAGGTGACAACCCACTGGTCGCCGATGGCTTTGCTGGCTTCGATTTCGCGTAGCTGCACGACATCGTCTTTATCCAGAATGAGCGCCGTTGCTTTACCCTGGGCGTTGTGGGTGACGCCTTCCTGCGGCACCAGTAATACATTCTGGCGGCTACCTTCATCCACTAATGCCGTGACATACATGCCAGGCAGCAAGTCACCATTTGGGTTGGGGAAAATCGCCCGTAACGTCACGGAGCCCGTGGTTTCATCCACCGTCGGGTCGGAGAATTTCAGCGTGCCGGTCTGGCTGTAACGTTTACCATTTTCCAGATTGAGCTGTACTGGCGTACTGCCCTGAACCTGTTTGATTTGCCCACTGGCGACCTCTTCTTTCATGCGCAAGAAATCCTGCACCGACTGTGTGAGATCGACATAAATCGGGTCCAGACGTTGTACGGTAACCAGCGAATCTGCCTGATTAGCGGTAACGAGTGCGCCGACGGTCACCGACGATTTCCCGCTGACGCCCGTAATCGGCGAGGTGACATTCGCGTATTGCAGGTTGATCGTCGCCTGTTCAACAGCCGCTTTGGCGACGGTGACATTGGCTTCTGCTTCATTCAACTGGGTGCGCGCGGTGTCGTAATCCTGACGGCTAACGTAGTTGGTCTTCAGCAACGATGCCTGGCGGTTAAAGGTGATGCGGGCATTGCTGGCGGTAGAGAGCGCTTTCGCCAGCGTGCCTTTGGCGGAGTTCAGCTCGGCCTGTAAAGGTGCAGGATCAATCTGATACAGCGAATCGCCCTGGTTCACTTTATCGCCTTCGATAAAGTTGCGTTTAATGATAATACCGCCCACCTGGGGACGTATCTCGGCAACTTCATAAGGAACGGTTCTACCGGGCAATTCGCTCAACACATTGACCGAACCGGGGGAGAGTGTGACGACACCGACCTCAGGCGTCATGGCTGCGGCGTTTTCCGCCGATTTGTCATCGCAGGCGGTGAGCATCGCGCCGCAGAATAACAACGGTATTAACAGCTTTCTTCTTCTGTTCATTTTAGTCCCTGAAAATTCTTGAGAAATAACGGTTCTTTAAATTGCGCGCGAGGAGAGATATGAGGGATTTACAGACCAGCGGCATAGTGGGGTTGTCAGCCAGTAAGGTGGGATACAGGCACAGTGATCGACATGGTGAGGTCAACGACAAAAAAAATGTTGCCGTTCTGCCAACAGTTCCTGCCAGCATTCGGGCAACGAAGGGTTCTACTGGTGGATACATATACCAGGGGAATAAAGTCGTTTTCGCCTCTCCTTTAGTAATCACCGGGGGTAATGAAATCAGCATCTGCATCCCTCGTCATGCCAGCCATCAATTTCAGTTGCTTATGTCCTGACTAAAAATAAGATGTGATACCCAGGGTGACGATGTCGCTCATACGTCTTAGTTTCAGTTTGTACATAATGTTGAATTTCTGAATCTTTAATGTTTGTTGCGAAATATTGAGCGTCGACGTGATATTGCTTTCATTTTTATTTTTCAGAATCAGTTGCATAATTTTGAACTGATTATGTGAAAAACATAATTGTGAATTCTTATGGGGCAAGTGTTTACCATAAGTAATCTCAAGAAGATTTTTGATACTTTCTTTGCGGCTGACAAAATAAATAGGCGCTTTAGCTTTTAGTTTACTGATGTGATAAGGTGCCAAAACAATAATTCTCTCGGCATCTAATTTCTCCAGAAATTTAATCGCTTCTTCATCAAGGATATGATTGTGATAGGTATCAATGATAACCTTGAAGGGTTTATTGCCTACTTTTTTGATCTCTGACAGGGAATTGATTTTTATCATTTCGTGATTATCTTTCAACTGCCAAAAGCCCTGTAAAAGAAAAGAATCTTTCGTCATGAGAAAAATCATAACTTGCTCCTTAGCCGTTATCGTTTCGAACATGTCATCCTTTTCATTATTTACATCCTTGTCCGAATCGTTGTTCAATATAGTAAACGCCTATAAGAACTTTGCCCTTCGTGAACTAATACGTCTATTAACACTAATCAATACTTCAGATTTATCCATCACGCACTCCATATATTGGTCCTAAGTAAGATTCCTGGTTGTTATCAGTTTGTAACTAGTAAACAAAAGGTTAACTTTTGCGGATTACTGCCCAAGAATAAGTTATCAATAACCAGTTTGTGATCTCTGAAGAATATTACTAAAGTTAAAATGTAATCCGATTTAAATATCGAGTCTCCTTGTTTCGACTTAGGCTGGCAATTGGATTGCCAGCTTTCTTTTAACGCATTGAAATTACCTGATTAAATAACTCATTCATGTCTTCAGGTTTTTATATAGCGTCTGGAGACACGGATATTTATGCAATGTAATCAACGCCAGTTGCAAAAAAATGAACCCGGATTACTTATTTAACCGCCCATAGCATCAACGCTTACGGAACTCTTTGTTCACTTTCCCACAGCACTTTTAAAACATTAAACCTGACCACGGAAAATATCAGCCATGATAATGTTTGAAATGGCTAATTTGCCATGGAACGAAAAAAATCAGATTAAATTCAGTAGGTTGAAATAATCATCAGCAGGCAATTGTTTCAATGATAGTGCGTAATTGAACTGAAACACTGTATAGCTAAGAGAGTATTAACTGGATCATAGTCACTTAATGTGACTATGATCCAGGTGGAAATAGGGATAATTATTGCTTTTTAACGAACAAACTGGCGAAGCTGAACAGACTGGCGGCGCTAAATATCAGTTCAATTCCCACCAGTGTGGAAACCAGCGTTACCGACACCATCGGCGTTGCACCAAGGAATATCCATGCAATGACGATATCCAGCACACCAATAACGAGCTGTAGCCAGCTGCCTTTCATTGAACGCTGACGATACCAACTCATCAGGCGAATAACCCCTGCAACACAGAACAAACCGGCAATAAATGCCGCAATGGCAAAAATGCCCAGCTCCGGTGCGCGGATGAAGAAATAGCCGATCAATAAATAGGCGACTGCGACGAGGAAACCGGATAATACCGGCCAGAAATTATGACTGCGGTTGCTGAATAACCCGACAATAAGCGCAATGCCCGAGCAGATTAATAATGCACCCACTACTGTGCTTAAAATGTCGCCAGAGACGAACGGAAAACTGATACACAGCAACCCGACGATAAACAGCAGCACGGCAATAAACTGGATTGCTCTGCGATGTTTTTTAAGCATCTCCAGATCAAACTTCAAAATTGTTGCCTTATCTATATATAACATAGAACCACCCTATAAAATTAAGAAGAAAATCCCCTGCTATCAATCTATGCCAAAAACGCGTCTAAGAATGCAGTCGATTTAATAAAAATTTCCTAATTACAGTATCTGATGCATCTGTAACTCATTGTATTGAAATAAAAATATCTGATTTTGATATTTTCCATCAACATGACATATACAGAAAACCAGGTTATAACCTCAGTGTCGAAATTGATTCGTGACGGCTCTTTCACTTTATAGTTGAGGATATTACGATGAAAAAAGTATTAGGCGTTATTCTTGGTGGTCTGCTTCTTCTGCCAGTTGTGAGCAATGCAGCGGATGCGCAAAAAGCAGCTGATAACAAAAAACCGGTCAACTCCTGGACCTGTGAAGATTTCCTGGCTGTGGACGAATCCTTCCAGCCAACTGCAGTTGGTTTTGCTGAAGCGCTGAACAACAAAGATAAACCAGAAGATGCGGTTTTAGATGTTCAGGGTATTGCAACCGTAACCCCAGCTATCGTTCAGGCTTGTACTCAGGATAAAAAAGCCAACTTTAAAGATAAAGTTAAAGGCGAATGGGACAAAATTAAGAAAGATATGTAATTCCGGGAATGCGTTACATCGTACTTCCTTGCATATTGAACAGGCCGGAATATCTTCTTTAAAAGCAGCTATTCCTCCTGTTCATATATAATCTCTATATTGAATGGGTTACAAAATGAATATTTCATCTCTCCGTAAAGCGTTTATTTTTATGGGCGCTGTAGCGGCTTTGTCACTGGTGAACGCACAATCTGCGCTGGCAGCCAATGAATCCGCTAAAGATATGACCTGCCAGGAATTTATTGATCTGAATCCAAAAGCAATGACACCGGTTGCATGGTGGATGCTGCATGAAGAAACAGTATATAAAGGTGGCGATACTGTTACTTTAAATGAAACCGATCTCACTCAAATTCCTAAAGTGATCGAATACTGCAAGAAAAACCCGCAGAAAAATTTGTATACCTTCAAAAATCAAGCATCTAATGACTTGCCGAATTAATGAGGTACAAGTAAAAAGGAGTAGCAAGTTGAGCCATCTTGCTGCTCCTTTTTGCATTTTTATATGACAGCAGAATTTATTATACGTCTTATACTCGCAGCAATTGCCTGTGGCGCTATTGGCATGGAAAGGCAAATGCGCGGCAAAGGAGCAGGGTTACGCACACATGTATTAATTGGCATGGGAAGCGCCCTGTTTATGATTGTTTCGAAATATGGTTTTGCTGACGTGCTGTCTTTAGGTCACGTCGGACTGGATCCCAGCCGTATTGCTGCTCAGGTTGTGACGGGCGTCGGGTTTATCGGTGCAGGTAACATTCTCGTTCGTAACCAAAATATTGTAGGTCTGACGACGGCAGCGGATATCTGGGTGACCGCCGCCATTGGTATGGTTATTGGCAGCGGTATGTACGAACTGGGTATTTATGGTTCAGTGATGACCTTGCTGGTGCTGGAAGTCTTCCATCAATTAACCTTCCGCCTGATGAACAAAAATTACCATTTACAGCTGACATTAGTGAACGGTAATACGGTATCAATGCTCGACTGGTTTAAGCAGCAAAAAATAAAAACGGATTTAGTTTCGTTGCAGGAAAATGAAGATCATGAAGTGGTCGCCATTGATATCCAGCTTCATGCCACGACGTCGATAGAAGATCTGTTGCGATTATTAAAAGGTATGGCAGGGGTGAAAGGCGTTTCAATTAGCTAATCTGTATAGTTATTTATTCGCAGGAGTACCAGTGCGGTACTCCTGTTGGTTTTAATGATCGAGGACGATCAGTGGTGAATGGTTGGCAGGATCTTTAAGTACGGTAATATCCGCGCCGTAAAGCATGGTCAGCGCCTGCTGTGTCAATACGTCCTGTGGTTTACCATTTGCGATAACCTTTCCTTTTTGCATTAATACAATACGGTCTGCATAACGCGCGGCAAGATTTAGATCGTGCAATACGCAGCAAACATTGAACTGCCGTTCGTGAACTAACTGGCGTAATAAACGGAACAAGTGCTGCTGATGGTGAATATCCAGCGCCGAAGTTGGTTCATCAAGAAATAACCATTTCGGTGAGGGAGTTGGTTCCCAGAGTTGCACCAGCAGGCGCGCTAATTGTACGCGCTGTTGTTCACCACCGGATAATTGCCGATAGTCGCGGTTTGCTAACGCCTGACAGTCACATAACGCCATTATTTGTGCTGTTTCATTATCCTGATTACCAGTGCGATGCGGATGCCGCCCCATCTGGATAACTTCTTGTACGCTGAATGGAAACGCCATGTGGCTATTTTGACGCATCACGGCCCGGTGTTTCGCCAGTTCAGTAATCGACCATTCATTTAATGGCTTATTAAACAACCGACATTCGCCGCTATCAGGTTGAAGATAGCCGGTTAACTGGCGAAGCAGCGTAGATTTTCCCGCACCATTAGGGCCGAGAATGGCAACAATTTCCCCACCGGGAAAAGTCAGCGAGACATTATCAGTCAGACGCCGCCCCTGAAGGCTATAAACCAGATTCTGGGCGCTGATCATGTGATCCTCCGGTTGCGCAGAATCAACCACATAAAATAAGGACCACCAAGCAGGCTGGTTAATAATCCCACGGGCATTTCTGCTGGCTGTACCAGCGTGCGGGCAAGCGTGTCTGCCATCAGCAATAAACAGGCTCCGGCGAGGGCGGAGCAAGGGATTAGCCAGCGGTGATTTGCTCCGGTAGTCATGCGAATCAGATGCGGGATCACCAGGCCAATAAAGCCGATAATGCCGCTTACCGATACGGCGGCACCAACGAGCAGTGAGCTCACTAACAGTAATTGCTGGCGTTTACGCTTAACGTTCACGCCGAGGTAATGGGCTTCTTCATCACCGAGCTGCAGTAAATTCAGCGTTCCGGCGAGACAAGTTGTTGCGATAATGGCCGGTAGGATGAATGAACTGGCAACCAATAACGTCGGCCATTGCGCCTGTCCAAGATTGCCCATCATCCACAATGTGAGTTGTCGTAGCTGCTGCTCATCGCCGATATAGCTCAGGATGCCGATCGCTGCGCCGCACAGGGCATTGATGGCGATACCGGCGAGTAATAATTGCATCATGCTGCCATCGCGATGGCGCTGCGTGATGAGAAAAATGATGGTGCAGACCACTAAACTTCCGGCAATGGCAAACACCATTTGCTCATAGAGCACCAGCACCACTGGGAAGGAGAAGGGCAGCACAATAGCAACGCCAACCATTAATGCAGAACCGCTACTGACGCCAAGTAATCCAGGGTCAGCCATTGGGTTGCGAAAAAGCCCCTGCATAATTACCCCTGCGGTTGCCAACGCTGCACCTACCAGCACCGCCAGCAAAACCCGTGGTAGACGAATATTGAGCCAGATATCGCGGTATTCCTCATCAAAAAGGGCATCAAAACTGATCTTTAACGCTCCCTGACTGGCACCGAACAGCACCAGAGCTAGCAATAATAGTGATAGCCCCATAAAGACCCTGGCGGAAGAGAGTGAATCCTTGAGCACGCAAAACTCCGTTACGACATTACGGCGCGGACATGCCGCGCCGGGGTATCACGCCGGTTTCAGGTCCGGTTCAATCAGACTGTAGACCTGCTGGTTAAGTGCTGGCGCATTTGCCAGTTCATGGATATGTGCGGCGACATCGGCACGGTGAACAAAACCATGACACTCCTGATTTTGTATCCGTTGTGCTTTGCCCGTTGCCGCCCCATCTAGCAGACCGCCAGGGCGGAGAATGGCGTAATCAAGCTGGCTGGTTTGCAACCAGCTTTCCGCCAGCGTTTTTTCCCGTACCGCCTGACCAAACGCAGCCTTTGCTCGCTCCGATAAAAATGGCCAGCTATCGCCGCATCCCAAAGAGGTCACCAGAATCATGCGACTGATGCCGGCCTTTTCGGCCTCATCAATCACTGTTCTGTGCGCCAGATAATCCTGAGCTCCGCCCATTGTTGAGATGATAAGCGCATCCGGGCCAGCTGCGCGGCAAGCATCCGCGACTACGCTGGCATCACAGGCGTCGCCTGTAAAAACCTGTACGCCTTGTTGCGCCAGTTTCGTGGCGGCATCGGCATGACGAACGACAGCAACGACCGGACGTTGCTCTGCCAGCGCCAGTTCAAGCGTTCTGGCACCCACACCTTTTCCGCCTGCGCCAAAGAGTAGCCACGGCGTCATCAGGCGTGTTCCTTTAACGATGCTGCCAGAGCATGGAAGGCGCTGACTTGTTCGCTCAGGAGCTGACGATGGTCATCCCTGCCGAGGAAGATTTTCAGCATGGCGCTGCCTTCCTTATTGAAAAAGAGAATAGAGGCGGTGTCCATGCCCATAAATTTACGTTCGATCAAGGCAATATGTGTGCAGTTTTCTGCTTTGATATGCCCGGACATGCCGTGCTTTCCGCGTAGGTTGAAATAGCCGTGGCGGTGGAAACCCGAAGGCAGTTCGCCGCTAAATTCGAGGATTACATCGGCAGTATGTACTAACGTGGTGACGTTGCCCCATTCGCAGACGGTATCCCAGACAGTATCGAATTTATCGCCTGACACTATGGTAGAGGAGGGCAGATTTTTCACTACTTCCAGCAGTGTGGTGTTGTATTGTTCGGCTACCACCTCCAGCGTACCGTCCGGCTCCGTTTTCAAAAATTCTTGTAACGAGACATGGCTCATAAATCACTCCTGTTATGGTTTTTCACGCACAATCGCTGGCGCATTAAGTACCTGAATTAGTTCATTAAGAGACTGCAAAATATTGCTTGCCCAGAAACGACCTTCATTAGTCAGCCGCAGGCAAGTTGAAGCATCGCGACTTAAGCCTTTTTGGTGCCATTGAGCCAGTAACGGCGCGAGTTTTTCGGCATGTGGTGTAAGTTCATCCAGCGGTACGCGCGCTGTTTCAACACCTGACTGCAAGGTATGACGCCATTGCGCATTACGTTCGGCGTTACGCATGATCATCATCAGCGGTTTTTTGCCTGCCGCGACGGATTCATGCCAGGTCTGAAGATTGCGTTCGTTCATCCAGGAGTAACCATTAATCGAACCGCCGGCTCCGGAACCAAAGGCCAGACAATCGGCACCTTGTTTAATCAGCAGGTTATAGAGATTGCGTTCGCGTGTGGTACGGCCCCAGTGGCTGTTACTGATGCAGCGCCAACCGGCATCGTCCATAAAATCACACCCTTGCAGGTAAAGATCGCGACGTTCTGCCGGAGAGGGCACGGTAGTACGCCCATTTTCCACGGCTTTGCCCAGCGGTGTATTGGGCAGGACATTGAGCGCATAGAGATCGACGCCGTCGAGACCGATATCGCGGGCAATAGCCAGATCTTCTCCCCAGGTTTGCGCATCCTGACCCGGCAGACCAAACAGCAGGTCACAGACCACCGCGGCACGGTCGCGTTTGACCAGGCTTTCCATAAACGCAATAGCGGTTGGGCCATCCGAGGTGCGGGCCATTTTCTTGCGGATTTTGCTGTTAAACGACTGAATACCAATTGAGAAGCGGTTTGCTCCAGCATCAAGGCAAGCATCGATTCGCTCAGCGTCAAAATTCAGTACCCGGCCTTCAATAGTGATTTCACAATCAGGGGCCAGTGGCAGCTTTTCTCGTAATGTGGTGATGATTCTGGCCAAATCGTGTGCTGAAAGCGCGGAAGGCGTACCGCCACCGAAATAGACCGCGTGGATGGGGGCAGACTGATGCAATACGCTGTCTGCTTCCATTTCTATTTCACGAATCAGGGCGTCGGTATAATGAGCACACGCATCGTCATTAAAACGGTTCTGATAAAAACCACAAAACGTGCAGTGTGTCGCACAAAAAGGAATGTGTAGGTAAACCAGTCGCTTACGTGGTGATACCGTTTGATTGATCATCTCTTGCCAGGTCTGTGCCAGTTGCTCTTTGGCAACCGGAATGGCCCCACGAAACGGCATCATGGCGCGCCTGTCTTTAAAGGGCTGATCACCGTCTAAAGCAAAATGTGGCGTGAGATCCAGGGTGTTATTTGTGTTCATTCGTCTGATTTAAATCCATTTATTGCGGCCAAAGCTGCTGGTGTAAAGACTCAACGACATCAGCAATACGCGGACCCATTCCCAGAATCAGGTTTTGATCAACGGTGATAATGCGCTGGTTTTTCCATGCGGCAGTGTGGGTAATTCCGGCAATAGAACGTAGCCGGTTAATATCGCCATCGACCATTTGTGAGGTGACGACAATCACTTCTGGATTAGCCGCAATCAGTGATTCTGCACTGTAGCTTTTGTACTGCTGGTGGGTAGCGACGTTTTCTGCTCCGGCAAGCGAAAGAATGGCGTCCGCGACGCTGCCTTTACCGGCAACCTGTGGCGCACTTCCGCCTGCGGAGAGAATAAACATGGCTTTAACCGGGGCTTTTTTGGCCGCCACGTTTTGCTGTACTCGCTCCAGGCGTTGGTTGATCTGTGTCACCAGCGCCTCGCCTTGTTCAGGAACCTGTAACGTTTTTGCCAGTTGGCGAATGTTGGCGTACATCTGCTCAAGGGTGGCTGGTACACGCGGCAGAGTGACGACGTTGACTTTTTGCGCCCGCAGTTGGTCGAGCACAATTTGCGGTCCAGCATCCTGCCAGGTAATTACGCTATCCGGGCGAAGTGACAAAATGCCTTCGCTGCTGAGTTGTTTCCAGTAGCCAATATGCGGCAGTTTGGCGGTTTCTGGTGGATAAGAAGTCGTTTCATCGACACCAACCACGCGTTCGCCAGCGCCCATCGCGTAGATTAGCTCCGTCAGCGATCCTCCTGCGACCACGATACGTTCGGCAGCCGTTACGCTAAAAGCCCAGCTAAGAGCCAGTACTGCCGTAAACAATTTTTTTCGTTTTACCGCGGTCTTCGCGGCAGAGGCCACGGCTGAAATACATAACGTCAGTGGGGAAAAAAGAAACGGCCTGGTGATGATCCTTGGCATAATATGAGAACTCTTATCAAATTGAGAATGATCATGATTATCATTTGAGTTATATATGAAATACAACCGTCGATTCAATACGCACGGCGTTACAAGCGTATTTATTTTTGATTTTTATCAAGATGCTTCGTCAGCTAACGTTCTTGTTACCGACTAAATTTCAGCGCGGGAAAAAGCTGAGAACCCAGAGATATCGCGGCTTGCAGAGCAAAGAGAAGAGAAAATTATCACTGTTAACGACAAAGTTTAGTGATGAGGTTATGGGGGAATAACCATAAAAACAAAGTGGTTTCCAGGGCGCAGGATAAGTTTCATAACCCCCTGTTTATTGTGTTAATGGCGGTTAAAAAAAAGCTTGATCATAAAAAATTGATCGATAATAATTCTCATTATCACGTTTGCATTTAACAAAATACGGCCATATGGATAACAAAGCCATATCATTTACAAGGGGTAACGCACAGCGCTCTTCACTCCTGATGGGGCATATCGGTTTGCCTGACAAAGAGGGCGTGCTTTTGCGTATTTGCCGAGATACCAGGCAATTTCATGGGATATAAACGCCTGTAAACTCACCCGGCGAATATTATCGCTCTGAATTTTAAATAAATTTATTTTTCGCCAGCCACCCCGGTATTAACCCAGGCAGCCAGCATTTTTTATTTTCCTCATGGAGAATCGCTATGTCACGTCCGCAATTTACCTCGTTGCGTTTGAGTTTGTTGGCTTTGGCTGTTTCTGCCACCTTGCCAACGTTTGCTTTTGCTACTGAAACCATGACCGTTACGGCAACGGGGAATGCCCGTAGTTCCTTCGAAGCGCCTATGATGGTCAGCGTCATCGACACTTCCGCTCCTGAAAATCAAACGGCTACTTCAGCCACCGATCTGCTGCGTCATGTTCCTGGAATTACTCTTGATGGTACCGGACGAACCAACGGTCAGGATGTAAATATGCGTGGCTATGATCATCGCGGCGTGCTGGTTCTTGTCGATGGTGTTCGCCAGGGAACGGATACCGGACACCTGAATGGCACTTTTCTCGATCCGGCGCTGATCAAGCGTGTTGAGATTGTTCGCGGACCTTCAGCATTACTGTATGGCAGTGGCGCGCTGGGTGGAGTGATCTCCTACGATACGGTCGATGCAAAAGATTTATTGCAGGAAGGACAAAGCAGTGGTTTTCGTGTCTTTGGTACTGGCGGCACGGGGGACCATAGCCTGGGATTAGGCGCGAGCGCGTTTGGGCGAACTGAAAATCTGGATGGTATTGTGGCCTGGTCCAGTCGCGATCGGGGTGATTTACGCCAGAGCAATGGTGAAACCGCGCCGAATGACGAGTCCATTAATAACATGCTGGCGAAAGGGACCTGGCAAATTGATTCAGCCCAGTCTCTGAGCGGTTTAGTGCGTTACTACAACAACGACGCGCGTGAACCAAAAAATCCGCAGGCCGTTGAGGCTTCTGAAAGCAGCAACCCGATGGTTGATCGTTCAACAATTCAACGCGATGCGCAGCTTTCTTATAAACTCGCCCCGCAGGGCAACGACTGGTTAAATGCAGATGCAAAAATTTACTGGTCGGAAGTCCGTATTAATGCGCAAAACACGGGGAGTTCAGGCGAGTATCGTGAACAGATAACAAAAGGAGCAAGGCTGGAGAACCGTTCCACTCTATTTGCCGACAGTTTCGCTTCTCACTTACTGACATATGGCGGTGAGTATTATCGTCAGGAACAACATCCGGGTGGCGCGACGACGGGCTTCCCGCAAGCAAAAATCGATTTTAGCTCTGGCTGGCTACAAGATGAGATCACCTTACGCGATCTGCCGATTACCCTGCTTGGCGGAACCCGCTATGACAGTTATCGCGGTAGCAGCGACGGCTACAAAGATGTTGATGCCGACAAATGGTCATCTCGTGCGGGGATGACTATCAACCCGACCAACTGGCTGATGTTATTTGGCTCATATGCCCAGGCATTCCGCGCCCCGACGATGGGCGAAATGTATAACGATTCTAAGCACTTCTCGATTGGTCGCTTCTATACCAACTATTGGGTGCCAAACCCGAACTTACGTCCGGAAACTAACGAAACTCAGGAGTACGGTTTTGGGCTGCGTTTTGATGACCTGATGTTGTCCAATGATGCCCTGGAATTTAAAGCCAGCTACTTTGATACCAAAGCGAAGGATTACATCTCCACGACCGTCGATTTCGCGGCGGCGACGACTATGTCGTATAACGTCCCGAACGCCAAAATCTGGGGCTGGGATGTGATGACGAAATATACCACTGATCTGTTTAGCCTTGATGTGGCCTATAACCGAACCCGCGGCAAAGACACCGATACCGGCGAATATATCTCCAGTATTAACCCGGATACCGTTACCAGCACCCTGAATATTCCGATCGCTCACAGTGGCTTCTCTGTTGGGTGGGTTGGTACGTTTGCCGATCGCTCAACACATATCAGCAGCAGTTACAGCAAACAACCAGGCTATGGCGTGAATGATTTCTACGTCAGTTATCAAGGACAACAGGCGCTCAAAGGTATGACCACTACTTTGGTGTTGGGTAACGCTTTCGACAAAGAGTACTGGTCGCCACAAGGCATCCCACAGGATGGTCGTAATGGAAAAATTTTCGTGAGTTATCAATGGTAATCATCTGCCCCGATATTTCGGGGCATTTATCTGGAAGGAAGAGAGACAATGAACCACTACACACGCTGGCTTGAGTTAAAAGAACAAAATCCCGGAAAGTACGCGCGTGACATCGCAGGTTTAATGAATATTAGCGAAGCAGAACTGGCATTTGCGCGCGTCACGCACGATGCGTGGCGGATGTGCGGCGATATCCGTGACATTCTGGCGGCGCTCGAAAGTGTTGGCGAGACCAAATGTATTTGTCGTAATGAATATGCAGTCCATGAGCAAGTTGGTGCGTTCACAAACCAGCATTTGAACGGACATGCCGGATTGATCCTCAATCCACGCGCGCTGGATTTGCGTCTGTTTCTCAATCAATGGGCCAGTGTTTTTCACATTAAAGAAAATACGACTCGTGGCGAACGCCAGAGTATTCAGTTCTTTGATCATCAGGGCGATGCATTACTAAAAGTTTATGCCACCGACAATACCGATATGGCGGCATGGAGTGAGCTTCTGGCACGGTTTATCGCCGATGAGAATATGCCGCTTGAGTTAAAAGCCGTTGATGCGCCAGTTGTTCAAACGCGAGCCGATGCCAGTGTGGTCGAGCAAGAGTGGCGGGCGATGACCGACGTTCATCAGTTTTTTACGTTGCTCAAGCGCCACAACCTGACGCGCCAACAGGCGTTCAATCTGGTGGCAGATGATTTGGCCTGCAAAGTATCCAACAGTGCGTTGGCGCAAATTCTTGAATCTGCACAGCAGGATGGCAATGAAATCATGGTGTTTGTTGGCAACCGTGGCTGCGTACAGATTTTCACTGGTGTGGTAGAAAAAGTGGTGCCAATGAAAGGTTGGCTGAATATTTTCAACCCGACGTTTACTCTTCATCTATTAGAAGAGAGCATTGCTGAAGCCTGGGTTACCCGTAAACCGACCAGCGATGGCTACGTAACCAGTCTGGAATTGTTTGCCCATGATGGTACGCAGATAGCGCAACTTTATGGTCAACGTACAGAAGGCGAACAGGAGCAAGCGCAATGGCGTAAGCAAATTGCTTCGCTGATACCGGAAGTCGTTACTGCATAACGTATAATTAACGGGAGGTCTGGCTATTTATTGCTGGGCCTCTTTATATTAATCAATCGATCACACCAAATAATCAATATGCTGATGGCGTACCAACTCATTGATCCGCTTAAGATTGAGGATCATCATGATATTGTGTTTATGGCAGTAGAACGTTTTTAGCGATATTTTCAGTTTCTCCAGAATATCTTCCGTTGTCATTTGATTCGCAATGCAGCTCAGAACCTGATGCTGCTTGCGCGAAAGGGACACATCCGCTTCAGGCACAGAGCAGTAACTGCCATTGATGAGTGCGACAAAGTCGATGATGGTGATAGTTCGCGGAACAAAGGTCACCGGTACTTTCCCCAGGCAGCGTTTAATATTAAAGGGAGAGAAAATAATCACATGGACAGGTTTTAATCGTTCAATCTGAGTGAGCAAATTAGAATGAAATACATTATTCATTAATGTATCAATAATGACGAAGGCATGCTGATGCAACATTACGTCGATCTCTTCTTCGTTCTGTATATGAACGACATTACCTTTACTCAGAATGTTTTTCATCGCAGTGAAGAACATCGTATCCCTGGTAATTATAAGAAACATAACCGACTCCTGGTGCGGACATTAACTTTATAATCAGTTTGCCAAAGGTAATTAACAGGACAGGGCTTATAATAATAGTTAGCTGGCTGTGTATTAATTTGATGTAATGCATGATGCAGATGCTGAGAAAGCATCTGCATCTCTCGGTGGTGTTATTTGACCAGCTCAGGTGTTACCTGACTCACCGCATTGGTGTAGTAAGGCGCGCCCCACCCCGGTTCCGGCCAGAATGCACCATAGCCGTAATCCCACAGGTTATAGGTGGTATTAACCACTTCTCTCAAATGCCACACCTGGATGCCCTGCATATTCACTTCCAGGAAGTTATACGGGACTTTATTGATAAAGCCAGGTTGTTCACCCTGAATGGTACCGAGGATGGTAACAAAGTGATTACGATAGTTCACTGGATCAAGGAAGCCGCTTTGTCTGGCGAGCAGTCGGCCCTGATAGTTGGCTTCAATATCAGGCTTCGCATAGCTATCCAACGGTAATACAGCGATTTCTAACAACGTATCCGTTTTGCCATTGATAACGTTGATAACCTTCCCACCAAAGCGCGCTTGTTGACCAACATATAACCCCGGCTGGTTATGAACAGCAACAAAACTTTTTTGAATATCAGGTTGGTTATTGCCTTTGATATTTTGCGGAATTGAACTACATGCGGCAAGCAAAAATGAAAGGCTGAGGATGAGTGCACCTTTTGTCATGTTCATGTTACTATCCTTATCAACAAATATTAAAACCATAATAGATATTTCTTTATAGTTTTCATCTGATTCTGAGGCGATATGCCTGATAGTAACGTAAACCTGTCTGATGTTTATATCCCTTCTGTTTAGTTTAATTCTGTTAGTTTTGGGGCGTGACATGAGTATCCATCGCCCCATAAAATAGCCTTTTTTTAAAGGTACATAAAATCTATTTTTATTCAATGATTATAAAGTGCTAATGTTCATATTATGGGATTATATTCTGGTAATGATTTGATAAGCGAATTCTTTTGCCAGTTGGTGTTTCTATTTCCACCCCATAATTTATAGTTTTTTCATCAGGTAGCGATCTCTTTAAATAAGGTGCGTATGACATTTTTTTTGGGTTAAGCGTCTCGTATTGAAATACTTCGAATTGATATTCAGACATTTCTGCCCATGTTTGAATTTTATTATATCGGGAGAGTGTCGTAAAGGCTTTAACTTGCTTATAACATTGTTTTTTGAATTCTTGCTGATATTTTAATATGTCATTGTATGAAATATTGGCTATCCTGGCCTCTAAGAATTTAATTATTGTCGAAGCAATTTCCGCTTTTGCTCGTAAAAAGTTGTCATTAATGGTTAATAATGTTGAAAATAAACCTTCGATTTGTTTGTCAAGATATTGTTCGTCTTTATATAATTTTGGGGTAGGGTGTTCTTTATGTGAAAAAATAGTGTCACCTAAATTTGCGGCAGTGAAATTTATATTAAGTAGATCTTCGAAATAAAACCTTGACAAGGTTAGAACGAACCCGGAAAGGTCCTGTCCTGTCACATTGAAATCAATAAAGTTGGTTCCAGCAAAGACTTTCATCCTGTTTTCATTTTCACTGTGCTCAATATACAACCTTGTCATTTTTTGGTACAAGCTTTGAATATCTTTTATATCAGTTGGTAAATCAGTTCGTTGCCCAGAAAAATTTTTATTTTCGGAAGAAACGGTTTGGACACTGAATCTTACTGGCATTCCCTCTTCTACGCTAATTTTAGTTATGATTGCCTTGTCGGGTTTAGGATTAGCGACAACAATGATTCGACATTCAGAGTTTTTATTCTTTTCGTATCTAATGTTATTAATCTGATTAAGTATTGATTGTGTCTGTTGCGTAAGTGGTGTCGAACTTATCGTTTCAATGTTATTAATAAGTTTTACAAGTTGAGCCACAACTTTTGAGTAGTCTGCATTTGTATATGTGGTGTTCGTGTGGCACGCATTAATTTGTTGGAGTTGTTGTTGCGCTAAATCAAATTGTTCAGCGTTATATCCTTCTTCAGACAATGAAAAATTAATGGGTTGCTGTTCTTCCTGATTATCACAAGGCCACATCGGTGTGTCTGGTGTTTTAACATTGTCGGTATCTGTTGTGCGGTTATAAATATCGCCGTGATATGTATTTATCATACATGGGGTAAAGTAAATTGACATAACATTCCTTATTGTTCATCTATTTCGCTAAATTTTTGTAAATCGGAGAATTAGAGCAGGAATGGATTTTCTTCTACGCGGAAATAAACACAATGCGTCATATCTTCCTGATATA
Organism: Escherichia sp. WS338; assembly: GCF_046486405.1. Classification (NCBI taxonomy): domain Bacteria; kingdom Pseudomonadati; phylum Pseudomonadota; class Gammaproteobacteria; order Enterobacterales; family Enterobacteriaceae; genus Escherichia; species Escherichia sp. WS338. The sequence goes on from NZ_JBJQLL010000008.1 coordinate 23,286, forward strand.
ATTACCTTTAACTTCACTTTCATTTCCACCCGGTAATATTTGTGTATAAAAAAAGGGCAGTGATAGTATCGTAAAGGAAAACGTTAACAACTATCAAAAAGCGCTCATTTTAAAAAGTTATGATGTTCACCGATAGTGTGTGAAGTGATATTTTTGTGATGTTTTAGATGTGTAATAATGAACCAGGTTAAAGTGTATTTAAAAATGTGTTGTATTGGCGACTGAAATCTGCCCTTTAAAAGGGGGGATAGCACTGAAACAAAGAGACATTGCTTCTCCGATAAAATGTCAGAGAAGCATGATTGCGTGGTGATTGTCGATTGATGACTTACTGACGGATCCGTCATCATTCTCAAAGCATTAGTTAAGTTATTTGTGATTTTTAAGGATTATCCTATCTATGATTTTCTACTCAGAAGGATAAGGCACTCACAATGCTCCTTATAGTTTACTGCTGGCATCTATTTAAAATAGCATTTGAGTCAAATAGCCCATCAAGATAGCCATACCTAATATAACCGTCAGGAATGCAACTATCATCGGTATTCTGAACATTGATTTAAGTAATATCACTTCCGTCAGGCTTGCGCCGGCACTGCCGATGATTAATGCCATTAATGCTCCCAGACCCATTCCTTTTGTCATCAGAACAGATGCCAGAGGGATAACCGCCTCTGCCCGGATATATAGCGGAATACCGACAACGGCGCTCAATGGGATGGCGAAGGGATTATCTGCCCCTGCATGAGCGGCAATCCACTCTGAGGGAATAAAGCCATAAATAAAAGAGCCTATTAATACCCCTAACAAAAGATATGGCAGTACATCTTTAAACTGTTGCAACGCATCTTTGGTGGCTAGTTTTATGGGATTAATACTTACCACAGCTTTGGTACTGCAACAGTTTACTACAGGTTTCTCAATGGCTTTAGCCGCTGGACTACAGCAACTCACTTTTATTGGCGTATATGTCGTCCCCGGCGAAGTTTTGGCTGGAGCACAACAATTTGCTGATGAGCTTTTACTGACAATGATATGACGTTCAAATCCCAGAGAATCCAGGATAATACTGGCAAGTACGGAGACGCCGGCGGCGATAATCGCGTACAACAAGGTAACTTTCCAGCCAAAGGTCACCCACATTAGTCCGACGATAATGGGATTAAGTAATGGTGAAACAAATAAAAAAGTGAGAGTCGGACCGAACCCGGCTTTCGCTGACAACAATCCACGTAACATTGGGATTGTCGAGCAACTACAGAACGGGGTGACGGCTCCCAACAGAGCAGCCAGGAGATAGCCTTTCCCTTTTCTTGCCCCCATCATCTGCTGGATTTTATGGTCTGGCACCTTTTGTCTTATCAGGCTGACACCGGCACTAATCACTATAAACAGCAAAGAAAGCTCGACGGCGAGAAACACAAACATCTCTGCGGCATCTTGCAGCATCGCAAGCCAACTACTCATACATAACCTCATTGAATAAATCTATATTTCCAGAATAATCGAAATGAAATTCAGATCAAGATATTTCTGGTATTATCGAAATATCAACCAGACAAAGGGGGTGTCATATGCAGTTGGAAGAAGTTGCTAAAGCGCTGAAAGAGCTAGGTCACCCGACCCGTTTGTTCATATTCAAACACCTGGTCAAAGCGGGGGAACAAGGTTTGCCGGTCGGTGAGTTGCAAAAGCAGCTTGGGATACCTGGCTCCACACTCAGTCACCATATATCAGCACTGGTATCGGTAGGGCTGGTCAAACAAAACCGTGAGAGTCGGACGCTGATGTGTGTTTCGCAATACGCAATGCTGGAAGCGATAATTGAATTCTTACGCGAGGAGTGCTGCGTAAATAGCAAAATTGCCTGATGCGTTACGCTCTACATATTTCATGCCATATATTGAATTAGCACGGTTTTGTAGGTCGGATAAGACGCGTTAGCGTCGCATCCGACATAAACAAAGCGCACTTTACCAACTATCGGCAGTGGATATCGCCGCTTTATTTCAGGCGCTTACCCGCTTCATCAACCACTTTCTCGCCATCTTCCTTGGAGAATGCGCCTTTTTGCGCATCTGGCAGAATTTCCAGCACCACTTCTGAAGGGCGGCACAGACGAGTTCCCAGCGTCGTCACCACAATCGGACGGTTAATCAGGATAGGATGTTGCAGCATAAAATCAATTAACCGATCGTCGGTAAATTTATCGTCCGCAAGGCCCAGTTCCTCATACGGTTCGACGTTTTTACGCAGCAGCGCGCGTACGGAAATCCCCATATCGGCAATGAGTTTGACCAGTTCATCGCGCGTTGGCGGAGTTTCCAGATAATGGATAATGGTCGGTTCTGTGCCGCTGTTGCGGATCATCTCCAGCGTATTACGCGACGTGCCGCAGGCCGGGTTGTGATAAATGGTAATGTTGCTCATATCAATATCTCATTACAAAGTGAAAGAGAGACGTAGCGCCAGCGCAGTCAGCGTCACAAACAGCACAGGCAGGGTCATGATAATCCCTGTACGGAAGTAATATCCCCAGCTGATAGTCATATTCTTCTGCGAAAGTACGTGCAGCCAGAGTAGCGTAGCCAGGCTACCAATTGGGGTAATTTTCGGTCCCAAATCGCAGCCAATCACGTTGGCATAAACCATCGCTTCTTTGATAACGCCAGATGCCGTGCCGCCATCAATGGACAACGCGCCAACCAGTACCGTCGGCATATTGTTCATAATAGAAGAGAGGAAGGCGGTGAGGAATCCGGTGCCGAGCGTCGCGGCCCACAGGCCGTTATCCGCCAGCACGTTGAGTACGCCAGAAAGATATTCCGTTAATCCGGCATTGCGCAGGCCATAAACCACCAGATACATGCCGAGCGAGAAGATGACAATCTGCCAGGGTGCACCGCGCAGGACTTTACCCGTATTAATCGCATGACCGCGTTTAGCGACGACAAATAATATCAGTGCGCCCACTGCCGCAATGGCGCTTACCGGAATGCCGAGTGGTTCCAGGACGAAAAATCCCACCAACAGAAGCAGTAAAACAACCCAGCCAGTTTTGAACGTAGCAGGATCTTTGATCGCTTCTGCGGGAGATTTCAGCAGCGCCATATCGTAGTTCTGCGGAATATCTTTGCGAAAATAGAGATGTAGCATCACCAGCGTGGCAACAATCGCGGCGATATCCACCGGCACCATCACCGAGGCGTATTCGCGAAAGCCGAGGCCAAAGAAATCAGCGGAAACGATATTCACCAGGTTGGAGACAATAAGCGGCAGGCTGGCGGTATCGGCAATGAATCCGGCCGCCATCACGAACGCAAGCGTCGTGCCTTTACTGAATCCTAAAGCCAGCAGCATGGCGATGACAATTGGCGTTAAAATCAGCGCCGCGCCATCATTGGCAAACAGAGCTGCAACGGCAGCACCGAGCAGGACAATCCAGGTAAACAGCAAGCGACCGCGTCCATTGCCCCAGCGTGAGACGTGCAGCGCCGCCCATTCAAAAAAGCCGGACTCATCCAGCAGCAGGCTGATGATAATGACGGCAATAAACGCAGCCGTCGCGTTCCAGACGATATTCCACACCACCGGAATATCACCCGGATGTACCACGCCCGTAACTAACGCCAGTACCGCGCCGAGCGTTGCACTCCAGCCGATGCCTAAACCTTTCGGCTGCCAGATAACCAATACAATGGTCAGGACAAAGATAGCGCCTGCCAGTAACATAATGCCTCCTGGATAAAACACATGCGAAAATACATATGTGTTTAGCTAAATTTTTAACTGCAAATGTTCTTACTGTCTCCGGAACAGTTTTGTCGAGCCAGGTTGCGGACAATCACCTGAACCTTTTCCTGTTCGCATCGCCAGGCCTGCTCAATAATTTTCGCGGCCCATGATGGAATATGCGGTGATAAGCGGTAATGAACCCACTTACCCTGCTTGCGATCCAGCAATAGCCCACTTTCACGCAGCAATGCCAGGTGGCGGGATATCTTGGGCTGCGACTGATCGAGGGCAGTACAGAGATCGCAGACGCATAATTCTCCCAGCTCGCTGAGCAGTAAAACGATGCCCAGACGGGTTTCATCAGCAAGAATTTTGAACAGTTGGATGGGTAACAGAAATGACATATTGCGCTCCTGATTGTTGCAGGTAGTGTCTCTCTTCGAAGCGGATAAGTCAAAAACATATATGGTTTAACGAATGTGTATGTGCAGAGGAAGGTAATAGGTGTGAATTTTGAGTTGGCTATTCATTTGAAAGGAGGTCTGAATCAGGACGTAAAAAAACCGACTTTGCGTCGGTTTTTTACTTTCCAGCCCTGAGTTGGTGGCTCTGGCTGGAGTGAGAATGCCCACATCTAACGGTTCAATACTATTAGCCAGTGGCTAACATTGCAAGCGTTAGCGATTTCTTCAGCTGGCGGAGGGACAGTTTGCTATACATGTTGGTGAAAGAGGATTTATATACTTTCATCGGGTCGCTGCCGTACCAGGCCTTGTCCGAATCCGGATGTAAAAAACCGACTTTGCGTCGGTTTTTTACTTTCCAGCCCTGAGTTGGTGGCTCTGACTGGAGTGAGATAGCCATCATCTAACGCATCAATGCTAATACCATACTGAAACTATTGCAAGGACATGCTGGTTTTATAACCCGCAAGTACTGTATGATTATCCAGTTAGCTCTGAGACATTTTCACTCTGGCAATGCGCATAAACGCTTTCAAAGTCCTGGTCAGAAGTACGGGTGGTGCCGTTAACTGATGCTCTGGCCGGAGTGAGAATGCCCACATCTAACAATGGGGCATGCGCCGTGACAGGCAGTGGATGAGTAAGCGGATGCATTCTCACTCCATCGCATGGAGAAAACGGGTGATTGATAAAGCAATCATCGTTCTTGGGGCGTTAATTGCGCTGCTGGAACTGATCCGCTTTCTGCTTCAGCTTCTGAACTGATAGCGGAAACGTAGCTAAGGGCTAAGAGCACACTACTCTTAGCCCTTTAACATTTAACGCATTGTCACGAACTCTTCTGCCGCTGTCGGGTGAATGGCAACCGTGTTGTCGAAGTCTTTTTTGGTTGCGCCCATCTTCAGCGCCACCGCGAAGCCCTGCAACATTTCATCCATACCAAAACCAATGCCGTGAATTCCGACAATCTTCTCTTCCGGTCCAACGCATACCAGTTTCATGCGGCACGGCTGGCGGTGAGTGGTGACGGCGGTATACATCGCGGTGAAAGAGGATTTATACACTTTCACCTGATCGTCGCCGTACTGCTCGCGCGCCTGCGGTTCCGTTAAACCAACAGTCCCAATCGGCGGATGGCTGAAGACCACGGTCGGAATGTTGCTGTAATCCAGATGCTCATCCGGCTTGTTATTAAACAGGCGTTCAGAGAGACGGCGACCCGCTGCAACTGCCACCGGTGTCAGTTCCACTGCCCCCGTGTTATCGCCCACCGCGTAAATACCTTCAACGTTGGTATTTTGATATTTATCGACGACGATATAGCCTTTTTCGTTAGTTTTAACGCCAGCGGCTTCCAGGTTGATGTTGTCATTGGCAGGCTCGCGACCAATCGCCCAAATCAGGCAATCCACCGTTTCACTGCGCCCATCTTCCAGCTCCAGCGTCAGGCTACCATCAGCATTTTTCACTACTGCTTTCGGGATGGCGTTGGTATGCAACTGCGGGCCTTCGGCGTTCATCACTTCGACCAGCGTTTCAGAGATCATCGGGTCGAAGCTGCGCAGCGGCGCATGTTTACGCACAAACAGATGCGTTTTCGCGCCGAGGCCGTTAATCACGCCCGCCAGTTCCACGGCGATGTAACCTGCGCCAACAACCGCCACGCGCTCTGGCAAAGCAGGAAGGGCGAAGAAGCCATCAGAATCAATACCGTATTCCACGCCTGGAATATCCGGGTGGCTCGGACGACCGCCGGTGGCGATCAGAATATGATCGGCCGTGATGGTTTCGCCGTTTACCTCCAGCGTTTTGGCATCAACGAAGCGGGCAAAGCCTTTGATTACATCAACGTTATTTTTACCGAGCACGTTTTCATAGGAAGTATGAATACGGTCGATATAGGCGGTACGGCTGGCGATCAACGTTTCCCAGTTGAATTTATTGATAGTGGTATCGAAACCATAATCCGGACCGTACATGTGGATCGCTTCACGGATTTGCGCCGCGTGCCACATCACTTTTTTCGGCACGCAGCCGACGTTCACGCAGGTGCCGCCCAGTTCTTTGGCTTCAATCAGCGCGCATTTCTGACCGTACATAGCCGCGCGGTTGATGGAGGCGATACCGCCGCTGCCGCCGCCGATGGCGATGTAATCATAGTGTTTAGTCATGACATATTGTCCTTATCGTTGATTACCGCGATTGTAGCGCGAGACGTAATAGGTGCCAGCGATGGCTGCAATTACTCCGGCACGATCCAGCTTACGGTGGCGTGCCCAGTGCCAGCTGGAACCAGTTTGCTGTGCAGCCACGGCAGCACGTTATTCATCTGCTGTTCCAGCTTCCACGGCGGATTAATCACAATCATGCCGGAAGCGGTCATGCCACGGCGATCGCTGTCTGGCAGCACCGCCAGTTCAATTTGCAGAATTTTGCGAATGCCGGTCGCTTCCAGGTCGTGGATCATGCGCTTAATTTGCTGGCGCAGCACCACTGGATACCACAATGCGTAAGTGCCAGTGGCGAAACGTTTGTAACCTTCTGCTATCCCGCTGACCACCGCCTGATAGTCGGTTTTCATTTCATACGGCGGGTCGATAAGGATTAAACCACGGCGGGAAACCGGCGGCAGCTTGGCCTTAAGCTGCTGGAAACCGTCGGCTTTTTCGACGCGCGCACGGCTGTCTTTCTGAAATTCAGAACGCAGCAACGGGTAATCGCTCGGGTGCAGCTCGGTCAGTTGCAGGCTGTCCTGTTCACGCAGTAGCTGGCGAGCAATCAACGGCGAACCGGGGTAATAACGCAACTGCCCGCTACGGTTGAAGTGTTTTACCACATTGATGTACGCCTCCAGCTCCGCAGGCAAATCGTCCTGCTGCCAGATACGGGCGATACCTTCGAGATATTCGCCGGTACGCTCGGCATGTTCGCTGCTTAACTGATAACGCCCGGCCCCTGCGTGGGTGTCGAGATAGAGAAACGGTTTATCTTTCTCTTTCAGCGACTCGATGATCAGGCTCTGAACGGTATGTTTAAGGACGTCGGCGTGGTTGCCAGCGTGAAAGCTGTGGCGATAACTGAGCATGGGTAAAGGTGTTCCGGTAAGTAAAAATCGGCCCGTATTCGGGGCGCACAAAAGCCTATCAGGACAGTATACCGAAAAGAGGCCGCCGCCGCGAAAGCGTAACGTTTCTCATTGAAATTCACTACACTTAACCCCATGCTACACACATTATGTAAAGCGCCTGTTGAGCGCTTCCTTAACCTCTTTAACCAGGACTGCGCTAATGACGAATCCGTTACTGACTCCCTTTGAATTGCCTCCGTTTTCTAAAATTCTCCCGGAACATGTCGTTCCAGCCGTGACTAAGGCGCTGAATGACTGCCGCGAAAACGTGGAGCGCGTAGTAGCGCAAGGGGCACCGTACACCTGGGAAAATCTCTGCCAGCCGTTGGCAGAAGTAGACGATGTGCTGGGGCGTATCTTCTCCCCGGTCAGCCACCTGAACTCGGTGAAAAATAGCCCGGAACTGCGTGAAGCGTACGAACAAACCCTGCCGCTGCTGTCAGAATACAGCACCTGGGTAGGGCAACATGAAGGGCTGTATAAAGCGTATCGCGACCTGCGCGATGGCGATCATTACGCCACGCTGAACACGGCGCAGAAAAAAGCGGTTGATAACGCACTGCGCGACTTCGAACTCTCTGGCATCGGTCTGCCAAAAGAGAAACAACAACGCTACGGTGAGATTGCCACCCGTCTTTCCGAGCTGGGCAACCAGTACAGCAACAACGTCCTCGATGCGACAATGGGCTGGACCAAACTCGTTACCGACGAAGCGGAACTGGCAGGAATGCCAGAAAGCGCACTGGCTGCGGCAAAAGCCCAGGCTGAAGCGAAAGAGCTGGAAGGTTATTTGCTGACGCTGGATATCCCAAGCTACTTGCCGGTAATGACTTACTGCGACAACCAGGCCTTGCGTGAAGAGATGTATCGTGCTTACAGCACCCGCGCTTCCGATCAAGGCCCGAACGCCGGTAAGTGGGACAACAGCAAGGTGATGGAAGAGATCCTCGCGCTGCGTCACGAACTGGCGCAACTGCTGGGTTTTGAAAACTACGCCTTTAAATCCCTTGCCACTAAAATGGCAGAAAATCCGCAGCAGGTGCTTGATTTCTTAACCGATCTGGCAAAACGCGCGCGTCCGCAAGGTGAAAAAGAGCTGGCGCAACTGCGTGCCTTCGCTAAAGCCGAATTTGGCGTCGATGAGTTGCAGCCGTGGGATATCGCTTACTACAGCGAAAAACAAAAACAGCATCTCTACAGCATCAGTGACGAACAGCTGCGTCCGTACTTCCCGGAAAACAAAGCGGTTAACGGCTTGTTTGAAGTGGTGAAACGTATTTACGGCATCACCGCTAAAGAGCGTAAAGATGTTGATGTCTGGCATCCGGATGTACGTTTCTTCGAACTGTATGACGAGAACAACGAACTGCGCGGCAGCTTCTACCTCGACCTGTATGCCCGTGAAAACAAGCGCGGCGGGGCGTGGATGGATGACTGCGTAGGCCAGATGCGTAAAGCCGACGGTTCGCTGCAAAAACCGGTCGCGTATCTGACCTGTAACTTCAACCGCCCGGTAAATGGTAAACCGGCACTGTTTACCCATGACGAAGTGATCACCCTGTTCCATGAATTCGGTCACGGCCTGCACCATATGCTGACCCGCATTGAAACTGCTGGTGTATCTGGTATCAGCGGGGTGCCGTGGGATGCGGTCGAACTGCCGAGTCAGTTTATGGAAAACTGGTGCTGGGAGCCTGAGGCGCTGGCGTTTATCTCCGGTCACTATGAAACCGGCGAACCGCTGCCGAAGGAGCTGCTGGATAAAATGCTGGCGGCTAAGAACTACCAGGCGGCGCTGTTTATTCTGCGCCAACTGGAGTTCGGCCTGTTTGATTTCCGCCTCCATGCCGAGTTCCGCCCGGATCAGGGAGCGAAAATCCTCGAAACTCTGGCAGAAATCAAGAAACTGGTTGCCGTAGTACCGTCTCCATCCTGGGGCCGTTTCCCGCACGCTTTCAGCCATATTTTCGCCGGTGGTTATGCCGCAGGTTACTACAGCTACCTGTGGGCCGACGTGCTGGCGGCAGATGCCTTCTCGCGTTTTGAGGAAGAGGGCATTTTCAACCGTGAAACTGGGCAGTCGTTCCTCGACAACATTCTGAGCCGTGGCGGTTCAGAAGAGCCGATGGAGCTGTTCAAACGCTTCCGTGGTCGTGAACCACAGCTGGATGCGATGCTGGAGCATTACGGCATTAAGGGCTGAACATTCAGTGAAAATCTGCTTAATTGATGAAACAGGCGCCGGAGACGGCGCCTTATCTGTTCTGGCGGCCCGCTGGGGGCTGGAGCACGATGAAGACAACCTGATGGCGCTGGTGTTAACACCGGAGCACTTGGAACTGCGCAAGCGTGATGAGCCGAAGCTGGGCGGCATCTTTGTTGATTTTGTTGGCGGGGCGATGGCGCACCGACGCAAATTCGGCGGTGGTCGCGGAGAGGCGGTGGCGAAAGCGGTGGGCATTAAAGGCGATTATTTGCCGGATGTGGTGGACGCCACCGCAGGGCTGGGGCGCGATGCCTTTGTGCTGGCTTCGGTCGGCTGCCGCGTGCGGATGCTGGAGCGTAATCCGGTGGTTGCTGCATTGCTCGACGACGGCCTGGCGCGTGGTTATGCGGATGCGGAAATCGGCGGCTGGTTGCAGGAGCGGTTGCAGTTAATTCACGCTTCCAGCCTGACGGCGCTGACCGATATTACTCCGCGCCCGCAGGTGGTCTATCTCGATCCGATGTTCCCGCATAAGCAGAAAAGCGCGTTGGTGAAAAAAGAGATGCGTGTCTTTCAGTCGCTGGTGGGGCCGGATCTTGATGCCGATGGATTGCTGGAGCCTGCACGCTTGCTGGCGACCAAACGCGTGGTGGTAAAGCGCCCGGACTACGCGCCGCCGCTGGCGAATGTCGCCACGCCAAACGCGGTAGTGACCAAAGGGCATCGCTTTGATATTTATGCCGGAACGCCGGTGTAAAAGTAAAGCAGGGTAGCGTTATCGCTACCCTGCTTTCTGCAAGAATAATTAATGGCTTTCGGGCGTCGCAATCATGCGTTTCAGCCACGGCACCATCAGCAGCATCACCACCGCAACGCCCAGCGTAACCAGGCCAATCTTACCAAACACGTTGGTATAGACGGGCAACGTCTCAAGCGGATCGGTAATGTTGTCTGGTACTGCGGTAAATGTTGCCACATAGCCGCCCAGCAAGAACGCGGCAGCCTGCGTCAGGAACCACATCCCGAGAATAAAGCCCATCAAATGCTGCGGCACCAGGGCAGCAATCATCGCCAGACCCAGGGCGCTAATAAACAATTCACCCAGGCTCTGGAACAAGTAAACCAGCACGATAAACCACGGCGATGTCAGTCCTTGTGCATCCGCAAACCACATTCCCGCAGCGGCGGCTGTAAGAAAGCCCAGCGAGCACATAAACATGCCGAGAGTAAATTTCATCGGCATCGAGAGGTCTTTGCCTTTGTTACCCAGATGCGTGTAAATGCCTGCCAGTATTGGGCTGGCGAGTACCACCCAGAACGGGTTAAGCGCCTGGAAGCTGACCGGGTTGATGGAAAAGCCGAGAATTTCATGATGCACGTTGTTGATGGCAAAGAAGTTCAGCGACGTTGGCATCTGGGCGTAGAGAATGTAAAACACCACCGCTTCGAGCATCAGGACAAAGGCGACAAACATTTTATTGCGCCCGGTTTTATCCAGCTTGAATGCCTGACGAAAGAAAATGATGGTGACGACGATGGAGAGAACAATCAGCACCAGATTGGCGACTTCTACGTTGTGCATCAGCCATGCACAGACGAAGATCATCACCACGCTGCCAAGTAACACGTACAACAGTTTGCTGAAGCTCATCGGCCGGAAGTCGGGTTCAGAACCAATGTCTTTCACCATTCCGCGACAGGCGATGTAAACCAATAGCGCGATAATTAATCCCGCACCGCACAGGTTGTAGGTGACTGAATAGCCGAATCTATCAGCGATCACAGGGGCCAGCGATAACGCTATCAACGAGCCGATGTTGATCGACATATAGAACAGGGTAAATGCGCCATCAAGCCGCGGATCTTTCGGCGGATAGCACTTCGAAAGCAAGCTGGCTGGGTTAGCTTTAAACAGGCCGTTACCGACAGCGATAGTCCCCAGGGCGATGAAAATCAGGTCAGGCTTAAGTAGCGACAGGCCGGTCATGAAGTAGCCAATCGCCAGCACAAGTGCTCCGAGGACAATGGTGCGTTTGGTCCCCAGCAGGTGGTCGCCGACATAGCCGCCAATGGAAATGAGGCCATAGACCAGCGCAGCAAAAGCACCAAAAGTGACAAAAGCCTGTTCTTGCGAGAATCCAAGCTGCTTAACGAAGAAAACCGCCAGTACGCCCTGCACGCCGTAGTAGCCGAATCGCTCCCATAACTCGACAAAAAAGATCATGAAAAATGGGCGAGGTTGCTGCAGCATCCCCATGGGTGTTGTTGTATTCATATTTATTAACCTTCCAATACCATCCTGAAAAGTATGAACGCGTAAGGGATAACGCGCGAAAAAGTTTACATCTGTCAGAGATTCTTAATATTGATGCGGTGAATAGATTAATACACTATTACAACAGAAAATAACCAGCTGATCACACTAATGATGGAAAATATGATGGTGTTAAATGTTGTATTGGCAGGGGATTTTGATTGCGTACGCAGACCGTGGCCAGATAAGGTGTTTACGCTGCAAGGTAACAAGGCGCGCCAAAAAGCAAAACGCCCGCATATGCGGGCGTTCAGGAACACGTCGTAGAGGGAAGATTATTCTTCTTCGTCGCGCAGCGGAACAATCAGCATATCAACGTGAACGGTGTTGATCAGCTGACGTGCGGAAGACATCAGTTTGCTCCAGAAGTCCTGGTGGTGACCACAAACCACCAAATCCATATCGTATTTCTTGATTGCATCGACCAGAACCTGGCCCAGGTCGCCGCTGCCGCTCAGGGTTTCAGTGATTGGGTAGCCTGCATTAGTGGAAAGCTCGGTCAGCGCATGATGTGTCTCTTCAGAGATGCGTTTCTGCATATCACCCAGATTCACATCAATAAGCCCGGTGTATAGGTCAGAGTAGTTTACATCTACGTGGATCAGAGAAACTTTCGCATTGTAGGGGCGAGCCATAGAGACTGCTTTCTCTACCAGAACTTTGCTTTCCGGGGAGAGATCGACCGCGATGAGAATGTGTTTATAAGCCATAGTGTTACTCCTTCCATAAAGTTGTCGATGACTGGCCAGCTAGCGTTTCTTGTGCCGTTACGTCACCCGCGTCCTGCGAACTACGTGCGCGGGGCTAACCCAGCCGTAAAGATTCAGTGTTAAGACCATCCTTACCTTATAGCGACCCGGATGATCCGTCAATCCGCCTTGCTTACCCGTTAGATAAACAAATTTTCGACATGAATATATTGATAGTGGTTAACCTTCTGGAAAAAAAACAACCTGATCTCCTACACTATCTATAGAGCCGCTCGGATGTTGGTCACCACAAAAGCGGTTTCTCCAGGACCTGGTGTTAACTGATTGGCAGCGTATCGGGAGCGGTAGCCCCGGGGTGGAACTCCGCGGGCAGGTCGCCGGGGAGGAGGTATGATAAGCACCGTCGCATTATTTTGGGCTTTATGTGTCGTTTGCATTGTTAACATGGCGCGCTATTTCTCATCACTACGCGCGTTGTTAGTGGTACTGCGTAACTGCGATCCATTGCTCTATCAATATGTTGATGGAGGGGGCTTTTTTACCTCACATGGCCAACCCAACAAACAGGTGCGTCTCGTTTGGTATATCTATGCCCAACGTTATCGCGATCATCACGATGATGAGTTTATTCGCCGCTGTGAGCGGGTGCGTCGGCAGTTTATTCTGACCAGCGCATTGTGTGGTCTGGTGGTGGTCAGTCTGATTGCATTGATGATTTGGCATTAAGCACTTCAGCAAAAATAACGCATAAAAAAAGCGGGCCAGTAAACTGACCCGCTCGTTTTGGTGCGTGCGATTACAGGAACTGCAAGGAGAGCCAGTACAGCCCGCCGGAAAGCAGTACCGCAGCCGGAAGGGTAAACACCCAGGCCATCAGAATACTGGTCACGGTTTTACGCTGTAAGCCGCCGCCATCTACCACCATCGTCCCCGCGACAGAAGAGGAGAGTACGTGGGTAGTGGAAACCGGCATCCCGGTATAACTCGCCAGGCCGATAGACACTGCCGCAGTCATCTGGGCAGACATTCCCTGAGCGTAGGTCATGCCTTTCTTACCGATTTTCTCACCGATAGTCGTTGCCACACGACGCCAGCCAATCATCGTACCGATACCTAACGCCAGCGCGACCGCCATGATGATCCACACCGGTGCATACTCGATGGTGCTAAGCATGTCAGACTTCAGTTTCTTCAACAGGCGCTGATCGTCAGCACTCACGCCAGGCATCTTCACCACTTTGTCGATAGTGTCAGAAACGCACAGCATAATGCGGCGCATCTGGCTACGTTGATCAAGCGACAGCTTATCGTAGCTTTCCACATCGGTAGTCAACATGCCTTTCAGGCGGTTGAGCGCGTTAATGGTATTCGACGGATGGCAATGGAACTCCGCAGGTTGCGTTGCGCCAGCTTCCGGAGCCGGTACTAACTGATCAGCACCGGTCGCTTGTTTCAGCAGCGCAGGATGCTGCTCAAAGTAAGCTTCGACGTTGTTGATGGCATCACGGGTACGGGTGATTTCGTAGCCAGTGGCATTCATGTTCACCACGAAGCCTGCTGGTGCGACACCAATCAATACCAACATAACCAGACCAATGCCTTTCTGACCATCGTTCGCGCCATGCGAAAACGCCACGCCGATAGCGGAAAGGATCAGCGCAATACGCGTCCAGAACGGCGGCTTTTTCTTGCCGTCTTTCTTTTCACGCTCCGCTGGGGTCAGGTGGATACGGGCGCGTTTCTTGGTGCCGCTCCAGTAGCGACGCAGCAAGAAAATCAGACCGCCAGCAAACACCAGGCCGACAATAGGGGAAACGATCAGAGAACCGAAAATACTTAATACTTTCGGGATATTGAGTGCATCCACCACTGACGTCCCGGTCATCAACGCATTGGTTAAACCAATCCCGATGATCGCGCCAATCAGCGTATGAGAGCTGGATGCAGGTAAACCAAAGTACCAGGTACCCAGGTTCCAGATAATCGCCGCCAGCAACATAGAGAACACCATGGCAAGGCCATGAGACGATCCCATATTAAGCAGCAGATCCGTCGGCAGCATATGCACAATGGCATAGGCAACACTCAGACCACCCAGCAAAACACCCAAAAAGTTGAACACCGCCGCCATAACCACGGCGAGCTGAGAACGCATCGCGCGGGTATAGATAACGGTTGCCACGGCGTTGGCTGTGTCATGGAAACCATTGATGGCTTCGTAGAACAGCACAAAAGCCAGTGCAAGCAATAATAACAGCCCGGTATGCAAATCCAGGCCAGCAAACAAATGTAGCATAGGACGTTACGCCATTTTGAGGACATGAACGCGGCGCATTATCAGTGACTTTCGCGGCGCGGGCAAAGTGAAATATAGACTTTTTTTGATTTGCCTCCTGTATGGATTTCACTCAAAAAATAATTATCTTATATAATTCAGGTAAATACTTCCTTTTAGTAATATTGATGCTGGTGCGACCACTGAGGAATCTTTACAATTCACGCCCGTTTTTTCTTAGAGGAGCGCAACGTGGAAAGGTTTGATGCCATTATTATAGGCGCTGGTGCGGCGGGTATGTTCTGTTCTGCGCTGGCAGGTCAGGCAGGACGCCGGGTTCTGCTGATCGATAATGGTAAAAAACCAGGGCGCAAAATCCTCATGTCTGGCGGTGGGCGCTGCAACTTTACCAACCTTTATGTCGAACCGGGCGCTTATCTGAGCCAGAATCCGCATTTTTGTAAGTCTGCACTCGCGCGTTTTACCCAGTGGGATTTCATTGATCTGGTCAATAAACACGGCATCACCTGGCACGAGAAAACGTTAGGGCAACTCTTCTGCGATGACTCCGCGCAGCAGATTGTCGACATGCTGGTGGATGAGTGCGAGAAGGGCAATGTGACCTTCAGATTGCGTAGCGAAGTGCTGAGTGTGGCGAAGGATGAAACAGGCTTCACGCTTGAACTGAACGGCATGACTGTCGGTTGCGAAAAGCTGGTCATCGCGACCGGTGGACTGTCAATGCCAGGGCTGGGCGCGTCGCCGTTTGGTTATAAGATTGCCGAACAATTTGGCCTCAACGTGCTGCCGACCCGCGCGGGCCTGGTGCCATTCACTCTGCATAAACCGTTGCTCGAAGAGTTACAGGTGCTGGCGGGCGTGGCGGTGCCTTCCGTGATTACCGCTGAAAACGGCATCGTTTTCCGTGAGAACTTACTCTTCACCCACCGCGGCTTATCTGGACCGGCGGTGTTGCAAATTTCCAGCTACTGGCAACCGGGTGAATTTGTCAGTATCAATCTGCTACCGGATGTGGACCTCGAAACCTTCCTGAATGAGCAGCGTAATGCACATCCGAATCAGAGCCTGAAAAACACACTGGCGGTTCATCTACCGAAGCGGTTGGTTGAACGTTTACAACAACTCGGGCAAATCCCGGATGTTTCGCTAAAACAGCTCAACGTGCGTGACCAACAGGCACTGATTAGCACATTGACCGACTGGCGCGTACAACCCAACGGCACTGAAGGCTATCGCACTGCCGAAGTGACGCTCGGCGGCGTGGACACCAACGAACTCTCTTCACGGACGATGGAAGCGCGCAAAGTGCCTGGGCTGTACTTCATCGGCGAAGTGATGGACGTCACCGGCTGGCTGGGGGGCTATAACTTCCAGTGGGCGTGGTCGAGTGCATGGGCTTGTGCGCAGGATTTGGTGGCAGAATAAGAAGCAAAATGTGCTCTCGATACCAGAGGGATTAACCTGAATAAAACCAGATAAGGCGTCCAACGCCTTATCTGAAGCCTTTTTTATTATTTTTTCGCTGAACCCGCTTCTAATATAGAAACGATGGAAAACAGTGTAAAACAAACTGCACCTAAGCCAACCAGAACTCGCGAAGGAATAAAGTAAGCCATATCGGTTTGCGCAATTTCAGCCAGGAACGCAGCAAGGAACAGACAAAACAGACAGGTAAATACCGGAATCATGGGTATTCTGTTGGCTAACGAACAGGTGCGTCGCCATACCAGCGCTAACAACCACACTTTGGAGAAAATACTGTAGCAGATCATCCCCAGGCAAATGAGAATAATGCCGGGGGCCAGGCGGGCGCTTGCATCTGAACTGATTAATACGTAGATACCAAAAATAATGGTAAGTGAGCCAAGCAAAATAACCCAATAGCACCACAGCCAATGTTCTTTCACTGAGAACGTATTCCGCGTTTGATGGACAATAGTGGCGACAAGGCCAATAAGACAAGCGCAAATTGCCGTTAACCCCATTAGTACGTGACCTGCAACATAATGTGGTGTGATATCTGCACTACGTAACAGTATGACTGACCAAATGAAACCAAAGAGAGTAAGCAGAACGGGAACGGCAATTAAGCAATTACCGATTGTTGAAGAATAGGCCTGCAATGGCGTACCGTCACTCTTACTGCCCGAGGCGTTTTTGGGGATCAACAGAAAATGTCCGGAAGATGCCGCTACGGTTGATACACAAGCGGCAATCATGCCAACGCCGAAAATAACATGACCGGCGACAAATTCATCTGCCATCACATTATTGCTTGCCAACAGTGACCATCCCCAAATCATAGTTGTAGCAGAACCGGCATAACCAATAACGGGAAATAACCTGTTGTAGAATTTATTCATGCCGTGAGTTAACTGAGATATAATAATAAATGCGGTAGTGAACAATGCCAGACATATCGCAGAAAGAGAAATCAGAACATGCCCTGCAACGAAATATTCACTTTGCCCAGAACCGGTTAATACAAACTCACCTAATGCGATGCATATTATACCCATCAGTAAAGGAATTAATTTAAACAACCATCCGATATATATATTCATTTTAAACCCCATATATATTTTCTGCTACACTTCGAAAAACATATGATTCGTCTTTTCAGTTAGTTAAATATGTCTATAAGATGCCATCAATTAAAAAAAGTAACTTCACTATAATCGGATTTAGCGTTATGGGGATCAACTTTTAGCGGTGAGTTAATGCTATTAAATAAATATTTATCCTAAGATAAACTCTGAATTAATATCTTTATCTTATTTTGTTGTTTTAAATGAGTCTTTTAGGGAATATTTTATTAAACCCACGAGCCTTTATCATCTATCATCTTTTCAGAATAAATTATTTTATATTCGGTATTTATTCGCACATCAGGCGATAATAACGCTATGTGATAGTCATCAGGTTTCCCTGTTACGGAAACCTGTGCAACAGAATCTGTGAACCTGTACAGAATATTTTTGGAAAAAACACCAGCGAACGGAAGAACATCGCGATGTATCACAAGTTGATGGCAATCAAATAGACAACATGAATATAACTGTTAGTATTTAATTGATTTCACTTATGAGTATGCGTGTTTCATTTACGGCCAGGAATGCTGATGATGACAACATTACTACCCGTTTTCACTAAGCCTTCCCCATTGGCGCTCAATGCTCTGTGCGCTGGTCGTATTTGCCATTTCCTTCTTATCCCGGATGGAAGAATCCGCTGAACATCGTTCGGTGGCAGTTGTAACACGCGTCGATTGCTTACAGGGATTATGGCGGATCGATTATGGATAAGAGTAAGCGCCATCTGGCGTGGTGGGTTGTCGGGGCACTGGCGGTGGCTGCCGTCGTGGCGTGGTGGCTGTTGCGCCCGGCGGGTGTGCCGGAAGGCTTTGCTGTCAGCAATGGGCGCATTGAAGCGACGGAAGTGGATATCGCCAGCAAAATTGCCGGGCGTATCGACACCATTCTGGTGAAAGAAGGCCAGTTTGTTCGAGAAGGTGAAGTGCTGGCGAAGATGGATACTCGCGTGTTGCAGGAACAGCGACTGGAAGCCATCGCGCAAATCAAAGAAGCACAAAGCGCCGTTGCCGCCGCGCAGGCTTTGCTGGAGCAACGCCAAAGCGAAACTCGTGCCGCACAGTCGCTGGTTAATCAACGCCAGGCCGAACTGGACTCCGTTGCCAAACGTCATACGCGTTCCCGCTCGCTCGCCCAACGAGGGGCTATTTCTGCGCAACAGCTGGATGACGATCGCGCCGCCGCTGAGAGCGCCCGAGCTGCGCTGGAATCAGCAAAAGCCCAGGTTTCGGCTTCTAAAGCCGCTATAGAAGCGGCACGCACCAATATCATTCAGGCGCAAACACGCGTCGAAGCCGCACAAGCCACTGAACGGCGCATTGCCGCAGATATCGATGACAGCGAACTGAAAGCCCCGCGTGACGGACGCGTGCAGTATCGGGTTGCCGAGCCAGGGGAAGTGCTGGCGGCAGGCGGTCGGGTGCTGAATATGGTCGATCTCAGCGACGTCTATATGACCTTCTTTCTGCCAACCGAACAGGCGGGCACGCTGAAACTGGGCGGTGAAGCACGTTTGATTCTTGATGCTGCACCAGATCTGCGTATTCCCGCGACCATCAGTTTTGTCGCCAGCGTCGCCCAGTTCACGCCAAAAACCGTCGAAACCAGCGATGAGCGGCTGAAATTGATGTTCCGTGTCAAAGCGCGTATCCCACCGGAATTACTCCAGCAGCATCTGGAATATGTCAAAACCGGATTGCCGGGCGTAGCGTGGGTGCGGGTGAATGAAGAACTTCCGTGGCCTGACGACCTGGTGGTGAGGTTGCCGCAATGACGCATCTGGAACTGGTTCCCGTCCCGCCTGTCGCGCAACTGGCGGGCGTGAGCCAGCATTATGGAAAAACCGTTGCGCTGAACAATATCACACTCGATATTCCGGCCCGTTGCATGGTCGGGCTGATTGGACCGGATGGTGTCGGTAAATCGAGCTTGTTGTCGTTGATTTCCGGTGCCCGCGTCATTGAGCAGGGCAGCGTGATGGTGCTGGGCGGCGATATGCGCGACCCGAAGCATCGCCGCGACGTTTGCCCGCGCATCGCCTGGATGCCGCAGGGGCTGGGCAAAAACCTCTACCACACCTTGTCGGTGTATGAAAACGTCGATTTTTTCGCTCGCCTGTTCGGTCACGACAAAGCGGAGCGGGAAGTGCGAATCAATGAGCTGCTGACCAGCACCGGGTTAGCACCGTTTCGTGATCGTCCGGCAGGGAAACTCTCCGGCGGGATGAAGCAAAAACTTGGGCTGTGCTGTGCGTTAATCCACGACCCGGAACTGTTGATTCTTGATGAGCCAACAACGGGGGTTGACCCGCTCTCCCGCGCCCAGTTCTGGGATTTGATCGACAGCATTCGCCAGCGGCAGAGCAATATGAGCGTGCTGGTCGCCACCGCCTACATGGAAGAGGCCGAACGCTTCGACTGGCTGGTAGCGATGAATGCCGGAGAAGTGCTGGCAACCGGCAGCGCCGAAGAGCTGCGGCAGCAAACGCAAAGTGCGACGCTGGAAGAGGCGTTTATAAATCTGTTACCGCAAGCGCAACGCCAGGCGCATCAGGCGGTAGTGATCCCACCGTATCAACCGGAAAACGCAGAGATTGCCATCGAAGCGCGCGATCTGACCATGCGTTTTGGTTCCTTCGTTGCCGTTGATCACGTCAATTTCCGCATTCCACGCGGGGAGATTTTTGGTTTTCTTGGATCGAACGGCTGCGGTAAATCCACCACCATGAAAATGCTAACCGGACTGCTGCCCGCCAGCGAAGGTGAGGCGTGGCTGTTTGGGCAACCGGTTGATCCAAAAGATATCGATACCCGCCGTCGGGTAGGCTATATGTCGCAGGCGTTTTCGCTCTATAACGAGCTCACCGTGCGGCAAAACCTGGAGTTACATGCCCGTTTGTTTCACATCCCGGAAGCGGAAATTCCCGCGCGAGTGGCTGAAATGAGCGAGCGTTTTAAGCTCAACGACGTCGAAGATGTATTGCCGGAGTCATTGCCGCTCGGCATTCGCCAGCGGCTATCGCTGGCGGTGGCGGTGATTCATCGCCCGGAGATGTTAATCCTTGATGAACCGACTTCTGGCGTCGATCCGGTGGCGAGGGATATGTTCTGGCAGTTGATGGTCGATCTCTCGCGTCAGGACAAAGTGACTATCTTCATCTCCACCCACTTTATGAACGAAGCGGAACGTTGTGACCGTATCTCACTGATGCACGCCGGAAAAGTGCTCGCCAGCGGTACACCGCCGGAACTGGTTGAGAAACGCGGAGCCGCCAGTCTGGAAGAGGCATTTATCGCTTATTTGCAGGAAGCGGCAGGGCAGAGCAACGAAGCTGAAGCGCCGCCGGTGGTACACGACACCACCCACGCGCCACGTCAGGGATTCAGCCTGCGCCGTCTGTTTAGCTACAGCCGCCGCGAAGCGCTGGAACTGCGACGCGATCCGGTACGTTCGACGCTGGCGCTGATGGGAACGGTGATCCTGATGCTGATAATGGGTTACGGCATCAGTATGGATGTGGAAAACCTGCGCTTTGCGGTGCTTGACCGCGATCAAACCGTCAGTAGCCAGGCGTGGACGCTCAATCTTTCCGGTTCCCGTTACTTTATCGAACAGCCACCGCTCACCAGTTATGACGAGCTTGATCGTCGGATGCGTGCGGGCGATATCACGGTGGCAATTGAGATCCCTCCCAATTTCGGGCGCGATATCGCGCGTGGTACGCCCGTGGAACTCGGTGTCTGGATCGACGGTGCGATGCCGAGCCGCGCCGAAACGGTAAAAGGCTACGTGCAGGCCATGCACCAGAGCTGGCTACAGGATGTGGCGAGCCGACAGTCCACACCCGCCAGCCAAAGCGGGCTGATGAATATTGAGACGCGCTATCGCTATAACCCGGATGTAAAAAGCCTGCCAGCGATTGTTCCGGCGGTGATCCCGCTTCTGCTGATGATGATCCCGTCAATGCTAAGCGCTCTTAGCGTGGTGCGGGAAAAAGAGCTAGGGTCGATTATCAACCTTTACGTGACACCCACCACCCGTAGCGAATTTTTGCTTGGCAAACAGCTGCCGTACATCGCGCTGGGGATGCTGAACTTTTTCCTGCTCTGCGGCCTGTCGGTGTTTGTGTTTGGCGTACCGCATAAAGGTAGTTTCCTGACGCTCACCCTGGCGGCGCTGCTGTATATCATCATTGCCACCGGAATGGGGCTGCTGATCTCCACCTTTATGAAAAGCCAGATTGCCGCCATTTTCGGTACGGCGATTATCACGTTGATCCCGGCGACACAGTTTTCCGGGATGATCGATCCGGTAGCTTCGCTGGAAGGTCCAGGACGCTGGATCGGCGAGGTTTACCCGACCAGTCATTTTCTGACTATCGCCCGCGGGACGTTCTCGAAAGCGCTGGATCTGACTGATTTGTGGCAACTTTTTATCCCGCTGCTGATAGCCATCCCGCTGGTGATGGGCTTAAGCATCCTGCTGCTGAAAAAACAGGAGGGATGATGCGCCATTTACGCAATATTTTTAATCTGGGTATCAAAGAGTTGCGCAGTCTGCTCGGTGATAAAGCGATGCTGACGTTGATTGTTTTCTCGTTTACGGTATCGGTGTATTCGTCAGCGACCGTCACGCCAGGATCGTTGAACCTCGCGCCGATCGCCATAGCCGATATGGATCAATCGCAGTTGTCGAACCGGATCGTTAACAGCTTCTATCGCCCGTGGTTTTTGCCACCGGAGATGATCACCGCCGATGAGATGGATGCCGGACTGGACGCCGGACGCTATACCTTCGCGATAAATATTCCGCCTAATTTTCAGCGTGATGTCCTCGCCGGACGCCAGCCGGATATTCAGGTGAACGTCGATGCCACGCGCATGAGCCAGGCATTCACTGGCAACGGTTATATCCAGAATATTATCAACGGTGAAGTGAACAGCTTTGTCGCGCGCTACCGTGATAATAGCGAACCGTTGGTATCGCTGGAAACCCGGATGCGCTTTAACCCGAACCTCGATCCCGCGTGGTTTGGCGGGGTGATGGCGATCATCAACAACATTACCATGCTGGCGATTGTGCTGACCGGATCGGCGCTGATCCGCGAGCGCGAACACGGCACGGTGGAACACTTACTGGTGATGCCGATAACGCCGTTTGAGATCATGATGGCGAAGGTCTGGTCGATGGGGTTGGTGGTGCTGGTGGTGTCGGGATTATCGCTGGTACTGATGGTGAAAGGCGTGCTGGGCGTACCGATTGAAGGCTCGATCCCGCTGTTTATGCTGGGCGTGGCGCTCAGTCTGTTTGCCACTACGTCGATCGGCATTTTTATGGGGACGATAGCGCGTTCAATGCCGCAACTGGGGCTGCTGGTGATTCTGGTGCTGCTACCGCTGCAAATGCTTTCCGGTGGATCCACGCCGCGCGAAAGTATGCCGCAGACGGTGCAGGACATTATGCTGACCATGCCGACGACACACTTTGTCAGCCTCGCGCAGGCCATTCTCTACCGTGGTGCCGGATTCGAAATCGTCTGGCCGCAGTTCCTGACGCTGATGGCAATTGGCGGCGCATTTTTCACCATCGCACTGCTGCGATTCAGGAAGACGATTGGGACAATGGCGTAAGGAAGGGAAACTTGACTTCATATTGTGATGTCATACTATTGATGTCATAAAGTGAAGTCATAAGGACATGCCATGAGAACCCAGGTACAGGCTTTACGGAAGAAACAAAAAAATACATTGGATCAAATATTTAAATCTCCTGTTCCTCAAGGGATTAAGTGGTCTGATATAGAGTCACTGGTTAAAGCATTAGGCGGAGAAATTAAGGAAGGAAGAGGTTCGCGTTGTAAGTTCATACTAAATATGAGCGTTGCGTGTTTCCATCGGCCTCATCCGTCGCCAGATACCGATAAAGGCGCTGTAGAAAGCGTTCGTGACTGGTTACTAAGTATAGGGGTAAAACCATGATCAAACTGAAGACACCAAACTCTATGGAGATTGCCGGGCAACCTGCAGTTATCACTTACGTGCCAGAACTGAATGCATTTCGTGGCAAATTCCTGGGCTTGTCAGGTTATTGTGATTTTGTCTCTGACAGTATTCAGGGGCTGCAAAAAGAAGGGGAGCTTTCCCTGCGAGAGTATCTTGAGGATTGTAAAGCTGCGGGTATTGAGCCGTATGCGCGTACAGAAAAGATTAAGACCTTTACATTACGCTATCCAGAATCGCTGAGTGAACGCCTTACTAATGCGGCTGCGCAGCAACAAGTCTCTGTAAATACTTATATTATTGAAACGCTAAATGAGCGTTTGAATCATTTATAAATTTTAGCGGCGTACATTACGCAGAATATCTGCCTTTACAGGATCTATCTATGCAACTGAACTTAATTTTATAAATTAAGTTCAGTTAATATCTTTTCTTTCCTCGTTTTAGAAATAACTCAATCTTCCTTCGGCAAGCACTGCAAATGCCCGTGCCGCACGCCGCGCTGGGCGATAACGTCATCGGCAAAATGCTGCACGTCGCCCATGTCACCTTTCAGCACGGCAATTTCCAGACAGTCGTCGTGATTAATGTGCACATGCAGAGTAGCAACCGAGAGATCGTGGTGATGATGCTGGGTGGAAACAATACGGCTGGCTAAGTCGCGTTTTTCGTGTTCATACACATAGGAGAGCACTGCGAAACCTTGTGTGCCGTGCTGCTGGGTGGCCTCTTGCGCCAGGGCGCTACGCAGAATATCGCGGATAGCTTCGGAACGGTTGTTATAACCACGACGCTGGCTCAGGCTGTCCAGCGTCTCCAGTAAATCGTCATCAAGCGTGATGGTGACTCGTTGCATTTGCGTTAAACCTTTTCTGTGGTGCGACAGCGCACGGGGAATGCGGGTAATACCGCGTTTTGTAGCACACGTCCGGCGTCAGAGGAAAAGGTTAATTTATCTCCCACCACCTGGGTTTCGACGATTTGCCCGTTGTCCATCACCATCACTCGTTGGCAAAAGCGTTCTACCAGGCGTAAGTCGTGGGTGATGAACAGGCAGGCGGTGCCAAACTGTTGTTGCAGCTTTTTCAGCAGGCGAATGACGCCCGCCTGTAACACGAGATCAAGGTTAGAAACGGCTTCATCCAGAATCAGCAGTTTCGGTTCGACCGCCAACGCGCGTGCCAGGCAGACGCGCTGGAGCTGGCCGCCGCTTAACTGCGGTGGGCGTTTGTCGAGAACGCTGTCATCGAGATCGACCGCCTTCAGCATTTCGCTGGCGCGCGCCAGTTGTTCGGCTTTTTTCAGTGATAGCAGGTGGCGCATCGGTTCACGCAGGATCTCGCGCACGGTTTTGCGCGGATTCACGGCACTGATGGAGTCCTGAAACACCATCTGAATATCACGGCGGAAGGCTTTACGTTGGGCGCGATTAAGTTTCGCCAGCGATTCGCCGCGCCAGCAAATATTCCCTTGTGAGGGAGACTCTAAGCCTACCAGCAGCCGCGCGAGGGTGCTTTTTCCGCAGCCGCTGCGTCCCAGCAGGGCGACGGTTTCACCGCTTTTCAGAGTCAAAGAAACGTTATTCAGCACCGCTTGGTGCTGATGTTTTCCGCTAAATCCACCGTGCGCATAGTGATGTGAAAGGTCGCAGACGTTAAGTAAAGTCATGATGCCAGCTCCATACCGTAGAGGGCGAGATGAGCGGAAACCAGGCTGCGCGTTACCACATGTTTGGGGGCGTTAAACAGCGTTTCGACATCGCCCTGTTCGACAATTTTACCGTGCGACATCACCGCCACATCATCCGCCAGACGCGCCACAACGCCCATATCATGGGTCACCAGCAGCATTCCCGGCGCTTGTTTTTGCATAATGCTCTCCAGCAGATCGAGGATGCGCGCCTGCGCTACCACATCAAGGTCGGTAGTCGGTTCATCGGCGATGATAAACGGTGATTCGCACAGCACCGCCATCGCAATCATCATGCGCTGCAACATGCCGCCGCTCATCTCGAACGGGTACAGCTTCAGCACGCGCGCGGCGTTTTCCAGCCCCACCGCTTCTATGGCAGCGGTAAGCGTGGCGTCATCGGCGGGTTTCCCCAGCGCTAGGCAGGTTTCCCGCGCGTGGGTGTGCATGGTGTGCAGCGGATTAAAGGCGCTGCGCGGGTTCTGCATGATGGTGGCAATTTTGATGCCGCGCAGGGCGCAGGGAGAAACCGGTTTGCCATCGGCTAAAATTTCCCCCGCCGTCTGGCGAACGCCTGCGGGGAGAATGCCCAGCGCCGCGGCGCAGGTTAATGATTTCCCGCTGCCGCTACCGCCGACTAACGCCAGCACACGCCCGCGTTTAAGGGTTAACGATACGCCGTGCACCAGCGGCTGCGCGGCCTGTAGCGCGATATTACGTAGTTCAATCTGTTGCGGCATTAGTGTGCGTGCTCCGTCACCAGATGAGGGTCCAGATGATCGCGCAGTGCGTCACCCACCAGGTTAAAGGCCATCACGCTGATAAACAGCGCCAGCCCCGGCCAGAACATTTGCAGCGGCTGGGTCCAGATATACTGGCGCGCGTCGTTAATCATCACGCCCCATTCGGCGGTCGGCGCGGTCACGCCGAGGCCGAGGAAGGACATCCCCGCGACGTGCAGCATCATATGACCAATATCCAGCGTCGCCAGCACCAGCAGCGAGGGGATCACCGCGCCTGCCAGATGATCGACAAACACCCGCACATGGCCCGCGCCGGAAAGCCGTGACGCCAGCACAAACTCGCGCTGGCGTAGCGAAATCACCAGGCTGCGCACCATGCGCGCATACCACGCCCAGTGCGACAGGGCGATGGCGATAATCACGTTGGTCAACCCGGTGCCGAGTACGCCGACCATAAAGAACGACAGAATCGACGTCGGGAAGGTCATAAATATATCGGCAACGCGCATGGTGGCCTGATCAACGCGCCCGCCAATCAGCCCGGCGCTGCCGCCAATAACTAGCCCTAATGTCAGCACCAGCAGCAGGCAGGCCATTACCGAGCCGAGCGACACGCGGGTCGCCGCCATCAGCCGCGAGAAAATATCGCGCCCTAAATGATCGGTACCCAGCCAGTGCTGCGCATCCGGTGAAAGCAGGCGCGACGGCAGATCAATCGCCTGTGGGTCATACGGCAGCCACCACTGGCTGGTGAGCGCAATCAGCGCCAGCAGGGCGATAATGATCAGCGCCAGGCGTACCGACCAGCGGGAAGAGAGGAAAAAGTTCACGCGTGCGCTCCTTCATGACGACGAATGCGCGGGTCCAGCGCGGCGTTGAGTAAATCAACAATCAAATTACAGACCACAAAAACCACTACCATCATCAGCGTAAAGCACTGGATCACCGGATAGTCACGGTTAAAAATCGCCGACACCGCATAGCGCCCGACGCCAGGCCAGGCAAAGATGTTTTCGATAATCATCGTCCCGCCAATCAGTTCGCCAATGTGCATCCCCACGGCGGTGATCATCGGCAGCGAGGCATTGCGCAGAATATGGCGGCGTTCGGTCTGTTTGTCGTTCAGGCCGCGTAGCCGTGCCCAGGTGACGTGACGCTGACCGGCGACGTCCAGCATACTGGCGCGCAGCAGACGCGCGTTAATCGCCAGCGACATAAAGGCAATGGAAACCGCAGGCAGAATGATGTGCTGCCAGCCGCCGTAGCCCATCGCGGGTAGCCATTGCAGATATACCGAAAACGCCATCACCAGCAAAAACGCCAGCCAGAAGTTGGGCATCGACACGCCGAGAAACGCGATGAAACGTACGGCGAAATCCGGCAGATGATCGCGATGGCGCGCCGCCCAGATACCGAGCGGCACGGAAGTGAGCAGAATTAATACCAGCGCGGCACCTGCAAGTTCCAGCGTGGCGGGCAGGAAGTTCAGCATATCGTCCAGCACCGGGCGTTGGCTGGCGAATGAGATACCGAAATCGAGATGCAGCGCCTTCCATAGCCAGGTGCCGTATTGCACGTACAGCGGCTGATCCAGCCCCAGCATGGTGCGGGTAGAGGCCAGCATCTCCGGCGTCGGCGGCAGGTTAGACAGACGCAAATAATCAAGCGCCGGGTCGCCGGTGCCGAGGCGCAGCATCAGAAAAATGATCACCGAGGCGGCGAGCACCATCGGGATCAGCAGCAGAAAGCGGCGTAATACGTAACGCAACATTAAGGTTTCACCGGTTTAATCTGTTCGAACGGAATTTCGGTGGCGATCGGCGCGTAGGGGATGTTACCCAGCTCCGGTTTTGATACCACCATCATCGAGATGTAGCTGATAGGCAGATAAACCGCCTCGTCATGCAGACGGGTCAGAATGTCGCGATACAGCGCCTGACGTTGCGTTTCGTCATGGGTTGCCAGCACTTCGCCGATCTCTTTATCAATCAGCGGCTTGTCGGCTAATCCTTGCTGTGCCTGGAAATCAGCGTGCGACGGTACGCGCATTGAACTCAGGAAGGCGTGTGGATCGTATGGCGCGCCCCAGGTGCGATGGAAAATCATGCCAAAACGACCGTCGCGCTGACGAGCATAGATACTGCTCTCTTCTTCGCCAATCAGTGAGACATCTGCGCCAATCTGGCGCATATCAGCCTGAATGATTTCCGCCATCGATTTGCTTAACGCATCGGTGCCGATGAACGACAGTTCAATGCGCAGCGGCTGACCATTTTTCTCGCGGATGTCTTTGCCCGCAGGCAGCGTCCAGCCGGCTTTTTCCAGCAACGCTTTCGCTTTCTGCGGATCGTACTGGCGCGGTTTCAGGCCGAGGTTGGCATAGGGCACAGAAGGAGCAAACAAGGTGTCGGCGACCTGCTGGGTGCCATACAACGCGTTATCAATCAGCGATTTTTTGTTTACCGCGTAATTAAGAGCTTCACGTACGGCCAGCTCGTTGGTGGGGGCTTTGGCGGTATTGAGTGCCAGCATCACGGTTTCGATCGGCTGTGACAGTTGGGTGTGGTAAGCCGGGTTCTGGCTAAAGCGGGCGAAGGTATCGAGCGGTAATAATCCTTCATTTCCGTACAGCAGGTCGATATCGCCAGTTTCAAACGCTACCGCGCGGGTAGTCGGGTCCGGGATGACGTTAAAAGTGATCTTCTTAATCGCCGGCTTCTCGCCCCAGTAGTTTTCGTTACGGACAAAGACATCGTACTGATTCAGTTTCGATTCCTGTAAAACCCACGGCCCGGTGCCAATCGGCGCTTTAATTCCGTTCATGGTTTCATGGTTTTTAAACTGCGAGGGGGCGATAAAGCGGAAAGGGCGCGGCAGGGCCAGTTCTTGCAGGAAAGGATAGTAGGCGCTTTTCAGGGTAATTTGCAGCTCTGTTTTACTGAGTGCTTTAACATCAACAATCTGGTTTGCCAGCTCCAGCCAGGCGTGACGTTGACGGTTATCGAGCACTGCGCGGAAGTTTTCTGCCGCCGCTTCTGCATCAAACGGTTCACCGTTGGAGAATTTCACGCCATCACGCAGGGTGAAGGTCCAGATTTTGCCATCTTCAGAATGAGTCCAGCTTTTTGCCAGCCACGGGATCACCGAACCGTCTGCCTGATATTTCACCAATGGTTCATAAACCATGCTCTGGGCGAACATCTGGTTAGGCGTGTAAAGGTGCGGGTTTAGTGGCCCGACATTCACCGGCCAGGCGGTGGTGATTTCATCTGGTGCAGCGGCATGGACGATAAAAGACGCACAAGCCAGCAGCGCAAATAGAGTGCGGCGGAGTGTGGAGAGCATGGTAACCCCAATGGATTAAAATAGATGGCGGAAATAAGTATGACGATTTTAAGTATTCGTCATACTGATTACCTGTTCTGGATCAATAGATGGGCAGTCGGGTGGGCGGATCAGTTAACTGAATCGATCCATTGCACACTGTCGGCGGTGAGCGTAAAGGGGGTAGGGGTGCAGATCGCCAGGCTTAAATTGTCTAGCTGACAATGGCTGACTGACAGTGATGAGTGATAGGTGCTGTCTACGCTGACGATTTGCCAGGCGCTGCCGCCACGCTGTTTAACGATGGCTTCTTTGCGCGTCCAGATGCGCCAGAACATTTCCAGTTGCTGATCAGGATGCACGGCGTCCATCTCGGCATGTTCCCCAAGGCTGAACACGGCGTTCGCCAGCCAGCGCCAGTTGGCGCGCGGGCGAATCACTTCGATATCGCAGCCAACTTCGCCTTCATCGCTCAACAGCAGGGCGATATCGTCACCGCTATGGCTTAAGTTGAACCATAGCGGCGTTTCCGGCGCGAATGCAGGTTTGCCTTGTTCGCCATAGATGATCTCCGGTAGCGGGGAAAGCGTGTGCGAAAGCAATGCACGCCCCGCCAGCCAGCGTTCGCGTCGTGGACCTTGCGGTGCTTGATCGCGTAAAGCCGGTGGCAGTGGAGCTGCGCTTAAGGTCGAAACTTTCCCCAGAACTATCCGATACATATCAGGGCCAACGTATAATGGAAAATGAAAGTGCGTATCGTAACACTTGTCGCCTCATCCCGGTAACCGACTTTTCGGTCTGCCTGGCCCCAGTAAAATCGCCAGTTTGCTACCGCCTTTGGTGGTTTCCATCCAGATTTTACACACGCTGGTTAATGGCACCGAAAGTAGCATCCCTACCGGGCCGAGCAGCCATCCCCAAATTAACAATGAAAGAAATACCACCATGGTGGACATCCCCAGGCGATGGCCCATCATCCGTGGCTCTAAAATATTGCCGATGACCATATGGACAACTAAAAACAATGCGCCGACCAGAATACATTCGTAAATACCATTAAACAGCAGCACCTGAATCATTGGCGGTACGGCGGAAATTACCGCGCCGATATTGGGCACGTAGTTGAGCAAAAACGCCAGTACTGCCCACATCAGCGCAAACTGCACCCCCATCAGCTCCAGCCCCAGCCAGACGATGACACCCGTCCATAAACTGAGTAGCGTCTTTAACGCCAGATAATGCGAAACGCCTTTAAGTGCGCGGTGTAGTCCGGCGATGTGAATCTGTGGGTTATTTAGCGCAAAACGCATTTTGTAAGGGACGTGGCGCACTTCAAACAGCATGAAAACTACGGTCATCACCAGCAAAAGCACGCTCGCCATTGCCCCGGAAAGCCCGGTCATTAGCGCCGTGGTGAAGGTAACCACTTTTTCCGAGTCCATCCGCTGCAGCATTCGCTCCGGCGACATATGTAAATTAAGAAAAGGCAACATCTCCTGCAATTTAAAAAGTTTGCGCGTCAGCTCCTTATTAAACTTCGGCAGCATAGAGATAAATTCGTTAAACGATGCCGCCAGTACGCCGACCAGCGCAGTTAGTGCGATCAGCATCACCACCACCACAATCGTAATGGCAACGGGGCGTTGTACTCCCCGACGAATAAACCAGGTGACGAGCGGGTTGAGGACGATGGCAAAAAACAGCGCCAGTAACAGCTGCACAATGATATCTGCCGCTGCGTGAATGCCCGCGAGGATCACTACCAGCGAGGCCAGCTTGAGCAGAATGTGCATGCCCGTTTTATCGGGTTGAGGGGTTTCCATTGGGGCTTCCTTGTGACTTTTTGTATTAAGTGTAGCGGGAGTCACGCCAGCAATATTCTGATTCTTACTGCTGATTTTCACGTCAGCACGTGGTAAAAATGAAACACTGTTGTAAAAATGTGGTGATCCTCATGCCCGAACCCGTAGCCGAACCCGCGCTAAACGGATTGCGCCTGAATTTGCGCATTGTCTCCATTGTCATGTTTAACTTCGCCAGCTACCTCACCATCGGGTTGCCGCTCGCTGTATTACCGGGCTATGTCCATGATGTGATGGGCTTTAGCGCTTTTTGGGCAGGATTGGTTATCAGCCTGCAATATTTCGCCACCTTGCTGAGCCGCCCTCATGCCGGACGTTACGCCGATTTGCTGGGACCCAAAAAGATTGTCGTCTTCGGTTTATGCGGCTGCTTTTTGAGCGGTCTGGGATATCTGACGGCAGGATTAACCGCCAGTCTGCCCGTCATCAGCCTGTTATTACTGTGCCTGGGGCGCGTCATCCTTGGGATTGGGCAAAGTTTTGCCGGAACGGGATCGACCCTGTGGGGCGTTGGCGTGGTTGGCTCGCTGCATATCGGGCGGGTGATTTCGTGGAACGGCATTGTCACTTACGGGGCGATGGCGATGGGTGCGCCGTTAGGTGTCGTGTTTTATCACTGGGGCGGCTTGCAGGCGTTAGCGTTAATCATTATGGGCGTGGCGCTGGTGGCCATTTTGTTGGCGATCCCGCGTCCGACGGTAAAAGCCAGTAAAGGCAAACCGCTGCCGTTTCGCGCGGTGCTTGGGCGCGTCTGGCTGTACGGTATGGCGCTGGCACTGGCTTCCGCCGGATTTGGCGTTATCGCCACCTTTATCACGCTGTTTTATGACGCTAAAGGTTGGGACGGTGCGGCTTTCGCGCTGACGCTGTTTAGCTGTGCGTTTGTCGGTACGCGTTTGTTATTCCCTAACGGCATTAACCGTATCGGCGGCTTAAACGTAGCGATGATTTGCTTTAGCGTTGAGATAATCGGCCTGCTACTGGTTGGCGTGGCGACTATGCCGTGGATGGCGAAAATCGGCGTCTTACTGGCGGGGGCAGGGTTTTCGCTGGTGTTCCCGGCATTGGGCGTAGTGGCGGTAAAAGCGGTTCCGCAGCAAAATCAGGGGGCGGCGCTGGCAACTTACACCGTATTTATGGATTTATCGCTTGGCGTGACCGGACCACTGGCTGGGCTGGTGATGAGTTGGGCGGGCGTTCCGGTGATTTATCTGGCGGCGGCGGGACTGGTCGCAATCGCGTTATTACTGACGTGGCGATTAAAAAAACGGCCCCCGGTGGAAATACCTGAGGCCGCCTCATCATCTTAAAACTTACTGAATAACTAGCGTATTAATGATGTTTTCTGCGGTGGTCTGTGCTTTTTGCTGATTGTCAGCTGGCAGCGTAATTTGCATGGTTAGCAGTTGATTACCCACGTTACCCAGAATAACGGAAGAGTACGCCGTCTGGCCTTTCGCGGAGATAATGCTGTCTAACTGCTGCATTTTGTGACCTTTCAGCTCAATGGCTTTATTGGTTACCACTTGCAGCTGCGGATCGCGGCTACGTTGCTGATCTTCCAGACGCTTCGCCAGCACCGCCAGATCTTCTTTCGGATCATCGCCCATGATGACGATGACTGCTTTCTGCCCGGTGGCGTCGGACCAGACATGCATGTTATTGGCCTGCGTTCCCAGCTTACCGCTCTGGTCGGTCATATCTGCTGGCAGCGAGAAACTTAACTTGCCATCAAGTAGGTTGACGGGATTCCCGGTCGCGTTACTTTCTGCGACCGAACCCTGCGCCGTAGCGTTAGTGTCTTTATCATCACAGGCCGCAAGCCCCATAACCAGCAGGCCAATTCCGACATATTTAACCAGATTGCGCATTGACTTCTTCCTTTCGATAAACGGCCATAACGGCTCATTCATCCATCTTATCACAACTCTGATAACGAACCTTTAACTCGCCTGCAAAGCGTTGATTTCGGATTTATCTGCCAGTCTTTTCAACAGCATATTGAGTAATACGCCATACATTGGCAGGAAGAAAACGATACTGATTAACACTTTGAAACAGTAATCGACCAGCGCGATTTCCATCCAGTGTTCAGCCATAAAGGCATCCGGGCTACGCCAGAAGGCAATGAAGAAGAAGGCCAGCGTGTCGCTGACGTTACCGAACAGTGTGGACGCTGTCGGTGCCAGCCACCAGTGACGACTCTGACGCAGGCGGTTAAAAACGTGCACGTCGAGGATCTGCCCCAGCGCGTAGGCCATGAAACTGGCGGTGGCGATACGGGCGACAAACAGGTTGAAGTGGGCGAGCGCGCCGAATCCCTGCCAGGAACCCATATAGAACAGCGACGAGATGACGTAGGAGATCAGTAACGCCGGGATCATCACCGCAAAGATGATACGACGGGCCAGCGGTGCGCCAAAAATACGCACGGTCAGGTCGGTAGCAAGGAAAATAAACGGAAAGCTAAATGCGCCCCAGGTGGTATGGAAACCAAAAATGGAGACGGGAAGCTGAACCAGATAGTTACTGGAGGTGATCACCAGCAGATGAAATAACGATAACCAGAACAACGCCTTATAGCGTTGAGTTTGCGAGAAAACGTTCATATTGTACCTTTTTGATTAACCATTGGGGTGAGGGAACCCAATACGTACGACACGCTATTTTACCTTGATTAAATAACGTTCTTACCCTTTTTTCGAGCCGCCGCATGATACTGCTTTACGTTGACAATGCAATGGTTAATTTTCACGCAATCGTTAACCTGGTTTGCTTACGGACTCACAGGGCGTAAACTAGCGCCGTTTTTTTATGTGATGAGAAGAAAATGACCGATCTCTTTTCCAGCCCTGACCACACACTCGACGCACTTGGCCTGCGCTGCCCGGAACCAGTAATGATGGTGCGCAAAACAGTGCGCAATATGCAGCCAGGCGAAACGTTGCTGATTATCGCCGACGATCCGGCCACTACCCGCGATATTCCTGGGTTTTGTACCTTTATGGAACACGAACTGGTTGCTAAAGAGACGGATGAACTGCCTTATCGTTATTTGATTCGCAAAGGCGGTTGATGGGGAAAGATTGGCTTCGATGCCGCCTTTTCCCCTCACCCTAACCCTCTCCCCAGAGGAGCGAGGGGACCGATCGCGCTCAATGTTGCTGCTTGAAACCGGTTTGTAGGCCGGATAAGGCGTTCAAGCTGCATCTGGCGATACGGTGCACAATGCCTGATGCGACGCTGTCGCGTCTTATCATGCCTACGAGTTCGATGCTCTGTGTAGGCCGGATAAGGTGTTCACGCCGCATCCGGCATTGTTGGACCGTAGACTGATAGCCTCTTTATTTCCTGCGCAATAACCGTAACGCATTCGCCGTTACCAGCACCGTCGCACCCGTATCTGCCAGCACCGCCAGCCACAGGCCGGTCATCCCTAACAGCGTGGTGACGAGGAAAACGCCTTTCAGCCCCAGCGCAATAGTGATGTTCTGGCGAATATTCGCGTGAGTGGCGCGCGCCAGTTCAATCATTTGCACCAGGCCGCGCAGGTGGTTATGCGTCAACGCCGCGTCGGCGGTTTCCAGTGCGACATCTGTGCCACTGCCCATTGCGATCCCGATGGCGGCAGCTTTCATCGCTGGCGCGTCGTTAATACCATCACCGACCATCGCCAGCGGCGCATGTTGATTCAGCTCGGTCACCGCTTTGACTTTATCTTCCGGCAAGAGGCCCGCTTTAAATTCCAGCCCCAGTTCCCCGGCGATTGCCGCTGCTGCGCGTGGATTATCGCCTGTAAGGATCACCCCTTTGACGCCCAGCGCGTTCAGTTCACTGATAGCAGTTGCAGCATCGGCGCGCAGGGTATCCTGCAACGCAATGACACCCAGCACGTCATCATTACGTACTACCAGCACTACCGTTTGCCCGGCGCTTTCCAGTTCATTAATCAAACCAGCAAATGCATCAGCAGGATGTTTTCCTGCAGCGCATATCAACACGCGCTCACCGTTAACCTGCGCTTCAATGCCAGACCCGACCAGCGCCCGCTGTGATTGGGCGGTGGGAATGGCGAGTTCAGCAACCTGTGCTTCGCGCACAATGGCCTGTGCCAGTGGATGCGTCGCGCCTTGCTCGACCGCCGCCGCCAGTGTCAGCAGTTCAGATTCACTAATACCCGTTGCCGGATGAATCGCGGTAACGCGCGGTTTACCGACGGTCAGCGTACCGGTTTTATCAAACGCCACCTGGGTAACACGACCCAGCTGCTCCAGCGCCGCGCCGCCTTTAATCAACGCCCCACGACGCGCTGCTGCCGCCAGCCCGGAGGTAATCGCCGCGGGCGTGGAGATAACTAAAGCACACGGGCAACCAATCAGCAGCAGCGTCAGCCCTTTATAAATCCACTCCTGCCAGCTGGCGGCAAACAGCAGCGGCGGCACCAGCGTTACCAGCAGGGCGACGGCCATAATCGCTGGCGTGTAAATACGGCTGAAACGGTCGATAAACCGCTCAATAGGTGCGCGGCGCTCTTCGGCTTCTTCAATCAGTTTCAGAATCCGGTCAATGGCGCTGGCACCCGGTTCTGACAGCACTTCCAGCGTTACCAGACGGTCTACGCTGGTGGCACCTGCAGGAACTTTATCGCCCGTAGCGCGCTCCACAGGAATGGATTCTCCGGTCAGGGCACTTTCATCAAAACTGGCAAACGGTGAGAGCAGTTTACCGTCGGCAGGCAAACGCCCACCTGCCGCAACTTCAATCACATCGCCAGGCCGCAGGCTGTTTATTGCCACCTCTTCACGCTCACCGTTACGCAGACGCGTGGCGGTTTCTGGCTTCAGCGCCATTAACGCGCTAACGCCCTGACGCGCGCGGCTGGCGGCCCAGCCTTCCAGTCGTTCACCAATCAAAAACAGCAGCAACACCATCGCAGCTTCAGCCGTTGCGCCAATAAACAGCGCCCCAATAGCGGCTATGCTCATTAAGGTTTCAATGGCGAAGTAGCTGCCGGATTTGATCAGCCGTAATGCCTGACGAGCAATCGGGTACAGCCCAACCAGCGTGGTCGCGATAAACGCCAGTTGCCCGAACGGATGATTAAACTGCTCCAGACCCCAGCTGATTGCCATCATCACGATTAGCGTAATCAGCGGCAGATTCTCTTTCAGGCGTGATTCTTGTGGTTCGTCGGCGGCCTGTTCATCGCGCAGGGAATAGCCCGCTTTTTGCACCGCAGATTCAACTTGTGCCCGGATGTCATTGTCGGCATCAACCACCAGTTTTTCGGTGGCGAACAGTACCTGCACCTGATTCACGCCTGCAAGCTGGCGCACGGCATTTTCCACTTTGCGCGCACAGGCGGCGCAGTCCATGCCGCTGACTTTCCAGCTATAGCGGGTGCCGGAGACGTTTTCAGAGAGAGTTGGCGTGCTGGAACATGCGCCGTCGCAGCAACAGTCGTTGGTGTTCTGTACCGTAGTTAGCGGTTTGAACGCAGCAAATTGAGGGGCTTTCTTGCCGTGATTGTCAGGAGTCGACATGGCATCCTCCGGTTAAGTTTTTTCTCATTAACCGAAGGATACACTCTGGAGTCGACTCCAGAGTCAAGTTTTATCAGAGATACAGCGAGCGGACGATGAGGAAATGACCGGCAAAGTAGCAGGCCGCAGCAATCGCGTTATCTGCCCGGAAGCGGCGGCGATAGTGGCTACCCAGCCAGACAAAGTTACTGATAAACAGCAATGAAGCGCCAACAAACGCAGAGAGCGCCGGAGCGGTCGGACGGAAGAACCAAAGTTCACCTGCCAGCCACACCATCACCAGCGTCATGCCGATAAACGTGCAGATAGGCCAACGGTACTCTTCCAGCCGCGTCCAGATAATCGCCAGTAACAGCGCACCCAGAACCAGCAACACCAGTGGCAGAGGCCAGAAGAAAGAGAGCGTCATCTGACTGGCGAAATAGATGGTGTACAGCAGGTGCGAGAGGAAAAACGCGCCGATGGCGTACATCAGACGTTGACGTGGCAACAGGGTTAGCGCATCGCCCAGCAGTGAGGCGCACAGCCCTGCCAGCACCAGATAGCTAATGGCGTCGAACATCGGCGCTTGCCAGGCCAGTAACAGCAGGAGAAGAAGGGTTAACGGTTTAAACACCCAGCGTTGCCAGGTTGGCCCACGATACGATGCATCCACAGATAGCCATGCGGAAAGACAGACAGCGATAAACGACCAAAGCATCTTAGTTCCTTGAATTCGTTATTTTTTCGTAAGCGGAATGCCTACGGTCTTGCTTCCAGTTTAGTGGCGAGGGTGGACGGATGACAACACCATAACTGGCAGGGTATGCTTATTTCCGCATTTTCCGATGAGGGATAAAGATGAGCAAACCACCTCTTTTCTTTATTGTTATCATTGGCTTAATCATCGTCGCCGCATCGTTTCGTTTTAT
This sequence comes from Escherichia sp. WS338, assembly GCF_046486405.1. NCBI lineage: Bacteria > Pseudomonadati > Pseudomonadota > Gammaproteobacteria > Enterobacterales > Enterobacteriaceae > Escherichia > Escherichia sp. WS338. The sequence continues at coordinate 60,800 of NZ_JBJQLL010000008.1, forward strand.
GCAACAGCGACGGGAAAAAGCTGATAATGATATGGCACCGCTCCAGCAAAAGCTGGTGGTGGTGAGCAACAAGCGGGAAAAACCGATTAACGATCGCCGTTCGCGCCAGCAGGAAGTGACTCCGGCAGGCACCAGTATGCGCTATGAGGCAAGCTTCAAACCGCAAAGCGGAGGAATGGAGCAGACGTTTCGCCTCGACGCCCAGCAGTACCACGCCCTGACAGTGGGCGATAAAGGTACGCTGAGCTATAAAGGAACGCGCTTTGTCAGCTTTATAGGCGAACAATAAGGTTATTTTTTAACTTTAAATTTCTTCTGCCAGACCAGCAGTTCAAACACGCCGAAAAGGAAAATCCGCACCTTTTCGGCGGTGGTCATCTGCGGGCCATCTTTCGGTAAAGTGGATTTCAATAGCGCCAGTTGCATACCATGCATCAGCACGGTAAAAATCAGCGCCACGTTAACGAAAATATTCAGCGGACGCGGGAAGGGATGCACCAGGTTGAGGATTAAAAATCCCCAAACGCAGAGCATTAACAAACGACCAATATTAATCAGCATCACTTTCTCCTTGTGCTTCGCGTTGATACAGTCGATAAGCCACCTGACCCGCCACTTTTTCCCGATGTAATGACCAGTTCGCCGGAACAGTGGGCAGACCGTTTTCGACTTCGCTTTCGACATAAATCAGGGCTTCGTCAGCCAGCCAGCCGTTATCTTCCAGTAAATTTATCGTCTCTTCTAACAAGCCACGGCGGAACGGTGGATCGACAAACACGATATTATGCGGTGTGCCTTTTTGCGCCAGGAATGACATCGCGTTGCTGTTCACCACGCGCGCATTGCCTGCTTTAAGTGTCGCCAGATTCTTAATTAACTGCTGAGAAACCGCGCGATCCATCTCAATCAACGTGGCCCCCGCAGCGTAGCGCGATAACGCTTCCAGCCCCAGCGCGCCGCTCCCGGCGAAGCAATCCAGACATTGGGCATCAACAATGACCGGAGCCAGCCAGTTAAACAACGTTTCGCGTACGCGGTCGGTGGTGGGGCGCAGACCTGGGCTATCAGGAACCGGGAGTTTACGGCCTCGCCACTGCCCGCCAATAATGCGGATTTGGCCGCTGCCGGAATGATTCGGTTTTTTCATGATAAATTGCTCAATCCGCCAGATAACACATACTTGCAGGCGGTGATGTGAATTAAGTTAAGTGATAGACTATTTCATCATTTTTTTAGCTGCTATGTACATAGCGTTAACGCTGTGCCATGAAGCAACAGCGAGGAGTGTAGTCGCAAATGGCGAAAGAAAAAAAACGTGGCTTTTTTTCCTGGCTGGGCTTTGGTCAAAAAGAGCAGACCCCGGAAAAAGAGACAGAAGTTCAGAATGAACAACCGGTTGTAGAAGAAATCGCTCAGGCGCAAGAGCCTGCGAAGGCTTCTGAACACGCCGTTGAAGAGCAGCCGCAGGCGCATACTGAAGCCGAGGCGGAAACTTTTGCTGCCGACGTTGTGGAAGTCTCTGAACAGGTTGCTGAAAGTGAAAAAGCGCAGCCTGAAGCGGAAGTCGTTGCACAGCCGGAACCGGTCGTAGAAGAAACGCCGGAGCCAGTGGCTATCGAGCGTGAAGAGCTGCCGTTGCCGGAAGACGTCAACGCCGAAGAGGTTTCGCCAGAAGAGTGGCAGGCTGAAGCGGAAACCGTAGAGATTGTCGAAGCGGCGGAAGAAGAAGCGGCTAAAGAAGAAATCACCGACGAAGAGCTGGAAGCACAGGCGCTGGCTGCCGAAGCGGCAGAAGAAGCGGTGATAGTGGTTCCTCCGGCAGAAGAAGAGCAGCCGGTGGAAGAAATCGCTCAGGAGCAGGAAAAACCAACCAAAGAAGGTTTCTTCGCGCGCCTGAAACGCAGCCTGTTAAAAACCAAAGAAAACCTCGGTTCCGGATTTATCAGCCTGTTCCGCGGTAAAAAAATCGACGATGATCTGTTTGAAGAGCTGGAAGAACAGCTGTTGATCGCCGATGTGGGTGTGGAAACCACACGTAAAATTATCACCAATCTGACGGAAGGCGCATCCCGCAAGCAGCTTCGTGATGCCGAGGCGCTTTATGGCCTGCTGAAAGAAGAGATGGGCGAGATTCTGGCGAAAGTCGATGAGCCGCTGAATGTTGAAGGTAAAACGCCGTTCGTGATCCTGATGGTGGGCGTCAACGGTGTGGGTAAAACCACGACGATTGGTAAGCTGGCACGTCAGTTTGAGCAGCAGGGTAAATCGGTGATGCTGGCGGCGGGCGATACTTTCCGTGCGGCAGCGGTTGAACAGCTTCAGGTCTGGGGTCAGCGCAACAATATTCCGGTGATTGCCCAGCATACCGGGGCGGATTCCGCCTCTGTTATCTTCGACGCCATTCAGGCAGCTAAAGCGCGTAATATCGACGTCCTGATTGCCGATACCGCCGGACGCCTGCAGAACAAATCGCACCTGATGGAAGAGTTGAAGAAAATCGTCCGCGTGATGAAGAAACTCGACGTTGAAGCGCCGCATGAAGTTATGCTGACTATTGATGCCAGCACCGGGCAGAACGCGGTAAGCCAGGCCAAACTGTTCCATGAAGCCGTTGGCTTAACCGGCATCACGCTAACGAAACTGGACGGCACGGCGAAAGGCGGAGTAATTTTCTCGGTGGCTGACCAGTTTGGTATCCCTATCCGCTACATTGGTGTCGGCGAACGTATTGAGGATTTGCGTCCGTTTAAGGCGGACGACTTTATAGAGGCACTTTTTGCCCGAGAGGATTAACAATGATTCGCTTTGAACATGTCAGCAAGGCTTATCTCGGTGGGAGACAGGCGCTGCAGGGCGTTACGTTCCATATGCAGCCGGGTGAGATGGCGTTTCTGACCGGTCATTCCGGCGCAGGGAAAAGTACCCTCCTGAAGCTGATCTGTGGGATTGAGCGGCCCAGCGCCGGGAAAATCTGGTTTAGCGGCCATGACATCACGCGTCTGAAAAACCGTGAAGTTCCGTTTCTGCGCCGCCAGATTGGTATGATTTTCCAGGATCACCATCTACTGATGGACCGTACTGTCTACGATAACGTGGCGATCCCGCTGATTATCGCCGGTGCCAGCGGTGACGATATTCGTCGCCGGGTGTCGGCGGCACTGGATAAAGTCGGGCTACTGGACAAAGCGAAGAACTTCCCTATTCAGCTTTCGGGCGGTGAACAACAACGTGTTGGCATTGCCCGCGCGGTGGTGAACAAGCCCGCGGTACTGCTAGCGGACGAACCAACTGGTAACCTGGACGACGCGTTGTCGGAAGGCATTTTACGTCTGTTTGAAGAGTTTAACCGCGTTGGGGTAACCGTATTGATGGCAACGCACGACATCAACCTGATCTCGCGGCGTTCCTATCGCATGCTCACCCTGAGCGATGGTCACTTGCATGGAGGCGTGGGCCATGAATAAGCGCGATGCAATCAATCATATTCGGCAGTTTGGCGGGCGTCTGGATCGCTTCCGTAAATCGGTCGGCGGCTCAGGCGACGGCGGTCGTAACGCGCCGAAACGCGCGAAATCCTCGCCAAAACCGGTAAATCGCAAAACCAACGTTTTCAACGAACAGGTACGCTATGCCTTCCACGGCGCATTGCAGGATCTGAAAAGCAAACCGTTCGCCACGTTTTTAACGGTGATGGTTATCGCCATCTCCCTGACGCTGCCTAGCGTCTGTTATATGGTGTACAAAAACGTTAACCAGGCGGCGACGCAATATTATCCGTCACCGCAAATCACTGTTTATCTGCAAAAAACGCTGGATGATGACGCCGCTGCGGGCGTGGTGGCACAGTTGCAGGCCGAGCAAGGCGTGGAGAAAGTGAATTATCTTTCTCGTGAAGACGCACTGGGCGAGTTCCGTAACTGGTCTGGTTTTGGTGGTGCGCTGGATATGCTGGAAGAAAACCCGCTTCCGGCAGTGGCGGTGGTGATCCCGAAACTCGATTTTCAGGGGACGGAATCACTCAATACGCTGCGTGATCGTATCACCCAGATCAACGGCATTGACGAAGTGCGAATGGATGACAGCTGGTTTGCCCGTCTGGCGGCGTTGACCGGGCTGGTCGGGCGCGTTTCGGCAATGATCGGCGTATTGATGGTGGCGGCAGTGTTCCTCGTCATCGGCAACAGTGTGCGCCTGAGCATATTTGCTCGCCGTGACTCCATTAACGTACAGAAACTGATTGGTGCGACAGATGGATTCATCCTGCGCCCGTTCCTGTACGGTGGCGCATTGCTGGGATTTTCTGGCGCATTGCTGTCATTAATTTTGTCAGAAATTCTGGTACTGCGTTTGTCATCGGCGGTTGCGGAAGTGGCACAGGTTTTCGGAACAAAGTTTGATATCAATGGCTTATCGTTCGATGAATGCCTGCTGTTGCTGCTGGTATGCTCGATGATTGGCTGGGTGGCAGCGTGGCTTGCCACGGTACAACATTTACGCCACTTTACGCCGGAATAATAAAAGCGTGTTATACTCTTTCCCTGCAATGGGTTCCGTAGCAGGGAAAGAGACCCCGTTGTCTCTTCCCGGTATTTCATCTCTATGTCACATTTTGTGCGTAATTTATTCACAAGCTTGCATTGAACTTGTGGATAAAATCACGGTCTGATAAAACAGTGAATGATAACCTCGTTGCTCTTAAGCTCTGGCACAGTTGTTGCTACCACTGAAGCGCCAGAAGATATCGATTGAGAGGATTTGAATGACTGACAAAATGCAAAGTTTAGCTTTAGCCCCAGTTGGCAACCTGGATTCCTACATCCGGGCAGCTAACGCGTGGCCGATGTTGTCGGCTGACGAGGAGCGGGCGCTGGCTGAAAAGCTGCATTACCATGGCGATCTGGAAGCAGCTAAAACGCTGATCCTGTCTCACCTGCGGTTTGTTGTTCATATTGCTCGTAATTATGCGGGCTATGGCCTGCCACAGGCGGATTTGATTCAGGAAGGTAACATCGGCCTGATGAAAGCAGTGCGCCGTTTCAACCCGGAAGTGGGTGTGCGCCTTGTCTCCTTCGCCGTCCACTGGATCAAAGCAGAGATCCACGAATACGTTCTGCGTAACTGGCGTATCGTCAAAGTTGCGACCACCAAAGCGCAGCGCAAACTGTTCTTCAACCTGCGTAAAACCAAGCAGCGTCTGGGCTGGTTTAACCAGGATGAAGTCGAAATGGTGGCCCGTGAACTGGGCGTAACCAGCAAAGACGTACGTGAGATGGAGTCGCGTATGGCGGCACAGGACATGACCTTTGACCTGTCTTCCGACGACGATTCCGACAGCCAGCCGATGGCTCCGGTGCTCTATCTGCAGGATAAATCATCTAACTTTGCTGACGGCATCGAAGATGATAACTGGGAAGAGCAGGCGGCAAACCGTCTGACCGACGCGATGCAAGGTCTGGACGAGCGTAGCCAGGATATCATCCGCGCGCGCTGGCTGGATGAAGACAACAAGTCCACGTTGCAGGAACTGGCTGACCGTTACGGTGTTTCCGCTGAGCGTGTGCGCCAGCTGGAAAAGAATGCGATGAAAAAACTTCGCGCTGCCATTGAAGCGTAATTTCCGCTACTCAGCAGAGAACCCTGGATGAGAATCCGGGGTTTTTGTTTTTTGGGCCTCTGCAATAATCAGTTTCCCCCTCCGGCAAAACGCCAATCCCCACGCAGATTGTTAATAAACTGTCAAAATAGCTATTCCAATATCATAAAAATCGGGTATGTTTTAGCAGAGTATGCTGCTAAAGCACGGGTAGTCATGCATAAAACGAAATAAAGTGCTGAACAACAACATCACAACACACGTAATAACCAGAAGAATGGGGATTCTCAGGATGAACATAAAGGGTAAAGCGTTACTGGCAGGATGTATCGCGCTGGCATTCAGCAATATGGCTCTGGCAGAAGATATTAAAGTCGCCGTCGTAGGCGCAATGTCCGGTCCGGTGGCGCAGTACGGTGACCAGGAGTTTACTGGCGCAGAGCAGGCGGTTGCGGATATCAATGCTAAAGGTGGTATCAAAGGCAACAAACTGCAAATCGTAAAATATGACGATGCCTGTGACCCGAAACAGGCGGTTGCGGTGGCGAACAAAGTCGTTAACGACGGCATTAAATACGTGATTGGTCACCTCTGCTCTTCATCAACGCAGCCAGCGTCTGACATCTACGAAGACGAAGGCATTTTAATGATCACCCCAGCGGCAACCGCACCAGAGCTGACCGCCCGTGGCTATCAGCTGATCCTGCGCACCACCGGCCTGGACTCCGACCAGGGGCCGACGGCGGCGAAATATATTCTTGAGAAAGTGAAACCGCAGCGTATTGCTATCGTTTACGACAAACAGCAATACGGCGAAGGTCTGGCGCGAGCGGTGCAGGACGGCCTGAAGAAAGGCAATGCTAACGTGGTGTTCTTTGATGGTATCACCGCCGGGGAAAAAGATTTCTCAACGCTGGTGGCGCGTCTGAAGAAAGAGAATATCGACTTCGTTTACTACGGCGGTTATCACCCGGAAATGGGGCAAATCCTGCGTCAGGCACGCGCGGCAGGGCTGAAAACTCAGTTTATGGGGCCGGAAGGCGTGGCTAACGTCTCGCTGTCTAACATTGCGGGCGAATCAGCGGAAGGGCTACTGGTGACCAAGCCGAAGAACTACGATCAGGTTCCGGCGAACAAACCCATTGTTGACGCGATCAAAGCGAAAAAACAGGACCCAAGCGGCGCGTTCGTCTGGACCACCTACGCCGCGCTGCAATCTTTGCAGGCGGGCCTGAATCAGTCTGACGATCCGGCGGAGATCGCTAAATACCTGAAAGCGAACTCGGTTGATACGGTGATGGGGCCGCTGACCTGGGATGAGAAAGGCGATCTGAAAGGCTTTGAGTTCGGTGTGTTTGACTGGCACGCCAACGGCACGGCGACTGATGCGAAGTAATCATTAATCGGCAACTTTGGGTTGCCGCCAAATTGCTAATATCGAGTACGTTGCTTCATGCCGGATGCGGCGTAAACGCCTTATCCGGCCTACAAGATTCAAAGAAATCAGTAAATTGCAGCACACATTGTAGGCCTGATAAGCGTAGCGCATCAGGCAATATCACTTGTGAAATCAAACTTGACGATTAACGCTTCTCCCAGCCGCCCTGTTGTGCCGTAAATCCCAGTGCCTGCATAAACGCTGTCATCACGCCGCAATCTTCCACGCCTGCATCCGCCATCCACCAGCATGAAACGCCAGGATTGTTACGCAAAACCTCTTCCAGCAGATATTGCCCCACACCGCGACGTCGGGTGACTTCCCGCACGCGTAGAGAATCCAGTGCCCCCTCGGTGCCGCTTAAGGTTACCCGCACGGCCGCGAGAAGGCGCTCGTTAAAACGCGCGGCGTAGATACGGTGGTTATCGTCAACCTGTAAAGAGGAAGGGGAATACTCCGGCCAGATCTTTTGCAGGTCAATCCGGTCCTGGTCGCTAAAGTTTTCTAATCGAATGATGGTCAGCTTCATGGGGAACCCGTGTAAATCACAAAAGTGGAACCAGTGTAGCGAAATAATTTAATCGGAGGCTTTCTCTTTTTTAATTCTTTTGGCAGGTGATTAATTTTTTAACAGCAATAATTACAAAGTTAAAACATTAGAGAATGAAAAATACCCAGCATAATCCCCTGAATGGTAGTGAATTATTCCGCCCTTTGTACCGTTATTTTATGCTGACAACGGCGCTTTTTTCTGTTTATCTATCAATAAATTCAGAATATTATCTGTTCTTAATCGACTGAAAAATATGGATTTTAATCGCTATCATCACAAAATACTGTGCTAAACCCTTAATCAGACAGGCAAAAACAGTGCAGTATAAAAAAAGAATAGTCTGATTTGTTAACACATAAGAACAAAGCAACACAACATCACGAATGGGGATTTTTGACTATGAAACGGAATGCGAAAACTATCATCGCAGGGATGATTGCACTGGCAATTTCACACACCGCTATGGCTGACGATATTAAAGTCGCCGTTGTCGGCGCGATGTCCGGCCCGATTGCCCAGTGGGGCGATATGGAATTTAACGGCGCGCGTCAGGCGATTAAAGACATTAATGCCAAAGGGGGAATTAAAGGCGATAAGCTGGTTGGCGTGGAATATGACGACGCCTGCGACCCGAAACAAGCCGTTGCGGTCGCCAACAAAATCGTTAACGACGGCATTAAATACGTTATTGGGCACCTGTGTTCCTCCTCTACCCAACCTGCATCAGATATCTACGAAGACGAAGGTATTCTGATGATTTCGCCGGGAGCGACCAATCCGGAGCTGACCCAACGCGGTTATCAATACATCATGCGTACTGCCGGGCTGGACTCTTCCCAGGGGCCAACGGCGGCAAAATACATTCTTGAGACGGTGAAGCCCCAGCGCATCGCCATCATTCACGACAAACAACAGTATGGCGAAGGGCTGGCACGTTCGGTGCAGGACGGGCTGAAAGCGGCTAACGCCAACGTTGTCTTCTTCGACGGTATTACCGCGGGTGAGAAAGATTTCTCCGCGCTGATCGCCCGCCTGAAAAAAGAAAATATCGACTTCGTTTACTACGGCGGTTACTACCCGGAAATGGGGCAGATGCTGCGCCAGGCCCGTTCTGTCGGCCTGATAACCCAATTTATGGGGCCGGAAGGTGTGGGTAATGCGTCGCTGTCGAACATAGCTGGCGATGCTGCCGAAGGCATGTTGGTCACCATGCCAAAACGCTATGACCAGGACCCGGCAAACAAAGGCATCGTTGATGCGCTGAAAGCAGACAAGAAAGATCCATCCGGGCCATATGTCTGGATCACCTACGCGGCGGTGCAATCTCTGGCAACTGCCCTTGAGCGTACCGGCAGCGATGAGCCGCTGGCGCTGGTGAAAGATTTAAAAGCTAACGGTGCAAATACCGTGATTGGGCCGCTGAACTGGGATGAAAAAGGCGATCTTAAGGGATTTGATTTTGGTGTCTTCCAGTGGCACGCCGACGGTTCATCCACGGCAGCCAAGTGATCATCCCACCGCCCGTAAAATGCGGGCGGGTTTAGAAAGGTTACCTTATGTCTGAGCAGTTTTTGTATTTCTTGCAGCAGATGTTTAACGGCGTCACGCTGGGCAGTACCTACGCGCTGATAGCCATCGGCTACACCATGGTTTACGGCATTATCGGCATGATCAACTTCGCCCACGGCGAGGTTTATATGATTGGTAGCTACGTCTCCTTTATGATCATCGCCGCGCTGATGATGATGGGCATTGATACCAGCTGGCTGCTGGTGGCGGCGGGATTCGTCGGCGCAATCGTCATTGCCAGCGCCTACGGCTGGAGTATCGAACGGGTGGCTTATCGCCCGGTGCGCAACTCAAAACGCCTGATTGCGCTTATTTCCGCAATCGGCATGTCCATCTTCCTGCAAAACTACGTCAGCCTGACCGAAGGTTCACGCGACGTGGCGCTGCCCAGCCTGTTTAACGGTCAGTGGGTGGTGGGCCATAGCGAAAACTTCTCTGCCTCTATTACCACCATGCAGGCGGTGATCTGGATTGTCACCTTCCTCGCCATGCTGGCGCTGACGATTTTCATTCGCTATTCCCGCATGGGGCGCGCCTGTCGTGCCTGCGCGGAAGATCTGAAAATGGCGAGTCTGCTTGGCATTAACACCGACCGGGTGATTGCGCTGACCTTTGTGATTGGCGCGGCGATGGCGGCGGTGGCGGGCGTGCTGCTCGGTCAGTTCTACGGCGTAATTAACCCCTACATCGGCTTTATGGCCGGGATGAAAGCCTTTACTGCTGCGGTGCTCGGTGGGATTGGCAGCATTCCGGGGGCGATGATTGGCGGCCTGATCCTGGGGATTGCGGAGGCGCTCTCTTCTGCCTATCTGAGTACGGAATATAAAGATGTGGTCTCATTCGCCCTGCTGATTCTGGTGCTGCTGGTGATGCCGACCGGTATTCTGGGTCGCCCGGAGGTAGAGAAAGTATGAAACCGATGCATATTGCAATGGCGCTGCTCTCTGCTGTGATGTTCTTTGTCCTGGCGGGCGTCTTTATGGGCGTGCAACTGGAGCTGGATGGCACCAAACTGGTGGTCGACACGGCTTCAGACATCCGTTGGCAGTGGGTGTTTATCGGCACGGCGGTTGTCTTTTTCTTCCAGCTTTTGCGACCGGCTTTCCAGAAAGGGCTAAAAAGCGTTTCCGGGCCGAAGTTTATTCTGCCCGCGATTGATGGTTCCACGGTGAAGCAGAAACTGTTCCTCGTGGCGCTGCTGGTGCTTGCGGTGGCGTGGCCGTTTATGGTTTCACGTGGGACGGTGGATATCGCCACCCTGACCATGATCTACATTATTCTCGGTCTCGGGCTGAACGTGGTGGTAGGTCTTTCTGGTCTGCTGGTGCTGGGATACGGCGGCTTTTACGCCATTGGCGCTTACACTTTTGCGCTGCTCAATCACTATTACGGTCTGGGCTTCTGGACCTGTCTGCCGATTGCCGGGTTGATGGCGGCGGCGGCGGGCTTCCTGCTCGGCTTCCCGGTGTTGCGTCTGCGCGGTGACTATCTAGCGATCGTTACCCTCGGTTTCGGCGAAATTGTGCGCATATTGCTGCTCAATAATACCGAAATTACCGGCGGACCGAACGGTATCAGTCAGATTCCGAAACCGACGCTCTTCGGACTCGAGTTCAGCCGTACCGCCCGTGAAGGCGGCTGGGACACGTTCAGTAATTTCTTTGGCCTGAAATACGATCCCTCCGATCGCGTCATCTTCCTCTACCTGGTGGCGTTGCTGCTGGTGGTGTTAAGCCTGTTTGTCATTAACCGCCTGCTGCGGATGCCGCTGGGGCGTGCGTGGGAAGCGTTGCGTGAAGATGAAATCGCTTGTCGTTCGCTGGGCTTAAGCCCGCGTCGTATCAAGCTGACCGCCTTTACCATCAGCGCCGCGTTTGCCGGTTTTGCCGGAACGCTGTTTGCTGCGCGCCAGGGCTTTGTCAGCCCGGAATCCTTCACCTTTGCCGAATCGGCGTTTGTGCTGGCGATAGTGGTGCTCGGTGGTATGGGTTCGCAATTTGCGGTGATTCTGGCGGCAATTTTGCTGGTGGTGTCGCGAGAGTTGATGCGTGATTTCAACGAATACAGCATGTTAATGCTCGGTGGTTTGATGGTGCTGATGATGATCTGGCGTCCGCAGGGCTTGCTGCCCATGACGCGCCCGCAACTCAAGCTGAAAAACGGCGCAGCGAAAGGAGAGCAGGCATGAGTCAGCCATTATTATCTGTTAACGGCCTGATGATGCGCTTCGGCGGCCTGCTGGCGGTGAATAACGTCAATCTTGAACTGTACCCGCAGGAGATCGTCTCGTTAATCGGCCCTAACGGTGCCGGAAAAACCACGGTTTTTAACTGCCTGACCGGTTTCTACAAACCCACCGGTGGCACTATTTTACTGCGCGATCAGCATCTGGAAGGTTTGCCCGGCCAGCAAATCGCCCGCATGGGCGTGGTGCGCACCTTCCAGCATGTGCGTCTGTTTCGTGAAATGACGGTGATTGAAAACTTGCTGGTGGCGCAGCATCAGCAACTGAAAACCGGGCTGTTCTCCGGCCTGTTGAAAACGCCTTCTTTCCGCCGCGCCCAGAGCGAAGCGCTCGACCGTGCCGCAACCTGGCTTGAGCGCATTGGTTTGCTCGAACACGCTAACCGTCAGGCGAGTAACCTGGCCTACGGTGACCAGCGCCGTCTGGAGATCGCCCGCTGCATGGTAACGCAGCCGGAGATTTTAATGCTCGACGAACCGGCAGCAGGTCTTAACCCGAAAGAGACGAAAGAGCTGGATGAGCTGATTGCCGAACTGCGTAACCATCACAACACCACTATCTTGTTGATTGAACACGATATGAAGCTGGTGATGGGGATTTCAGACAGAATTTACGTGGTCAATCAGGGGACGCCGCTGGCAAACGGTACGCCGGAGCAGATCCGTAATAACCCGGACGTGATCCGTGCCTATTTAGGTGAGGCATAAGATGGAAAAAGTCATGTTGTCCTTTGACAAAGTTAGCGCCCACTACGGCAAAATCCAGGCGCTGCATGAGGTGAGCCTGCATATCAATCAGGGCGAAATTGTCACGCTGATTGGCGCGAACGGGGCGGGGAAAACCACCTTGCTCGGCACGTTATGCGGCGACCCACGCGCCACCAGCGGGCGAATTGTGTTTGATGATAAAGACATTACCGACTGGCAGACGGCGAAAATCATGCGCGAAGCGGTGGCGATTGTTCCGGAAGGGCGTCGCGTCTTCTCACGCATGACGGTGGAAGAGAATCTGGCGATGGGCGGCTTTTTTGCTGAACGCGACCAGTTCCAGGAGCGCATAAAGTGGGTGTATGAACTGTTTCCACGTCTGCATGAACGCCGTGTTCAGCGGGCAGGCACCATGTCCGGCGGTGAACAGCAGATGCTGGCGATTGGTCGCGCTTTGATGAGTAACCCACGTTTGTTATTGCTTGATGAACCCTCGCTCGGACTGGCACCGATTATCATCCAGCAAATTTTCGACACCATCGAGCAACTGCGCGAGCAGGGGATGACCATCTTCCTCGTCGAGCAGAACGCCAACCAGGCGCTGAAGCTCGCTGATCGCGGCTACGTGCTGGAAAACGGTCATGTGGTGCTCTCCGATACTGGCGATGCGCTGCTGGCGAACGAAGCGGTGAGAAGTGCGTATTTAGGCGGGTAATAATATTTTGAGTAAAAAGGAGTCGAATGACTCCTTTTTTGTACTTGTTAGTTGTACAATTTAATTGTACTTAATATGGAGGATATCATGCATACCATGAACTACAGCGAAGCGCGGCAGAACCTTGCATTAGTTCTGGAAACAGCGGCGACAGGTACTCCGGTAACGATCACGAGGCGTGGGCATAAGGCAGCTGTGATTATCAGCGCAGAAGAGTTTGAACGTTACCAGAAGGCTAAACTGGACGCAGAATTTGACGCCATCATGGCTATTCATGGCAGCGAAATTAAGGAGTTAGCGGATAAATGACCATTCAGTTTATCTCAGCGGAGGAGATAATTTATTTCCACGATAAATTGCTTAGCGTTACACCAGGTGTAACAGGAATGTCCGATCCAGGGCGAGCAGAAGCGCTTTTGTACCGGGTACTGAATAAGTATGAGTATGAAGGCGTTTCTGATCTTTGGTTGCTGGCGGCGATGCATCTATTGGCAATCTCGCGCGGTCATATCTTTAATGATGGTAATAAGCGCACCGCACTGTTTATCACGCTATTATTCCTTAAACGTAACGGCATCATACTTGCTGCAAACCCAGAGTTTGTAGAATTGACGGTTGATGTGGCGGCGGGAAAAGTATCGTTAGAAGATATCGTTACCCGCTTGCGTCAACGCGGTACCTGACAAGGTTCTTAGCCATTCTGCTTTTTATCCGTGCCCCATCTCCCATTTTCCCTCACCCGTACCGTCACCGCCTTGTCATCTTTCTGACACCTTACTATCTTACAAATGTAACAAAAAAGTTATTTTTCTGTAATTCGAGCATGTCATGTTACCCCGCGAGCATAAAACGCGTGAATTCGCGCATTCGGTACAACAAGAGAGATAAACGATGAAACCGTTACATTATACAGCTTCAGCACTGGCGCTCGGACTGGCGTTAATGGGGAATGCACAGGCAGTGACGACCATTCCGTTCTGGCATTCTATGGAAGGGGAACTGGGTAAAGAGGTGGATTCTCTGGCCCAACGTTTTAACGCCGAAAATCCGGATTACAAAATTGTACCGACCTATAAAGGCAACTACGAACAGAATTTAAGCGCGGGGATTGCCGCATTTCGTACCGGCAACGCTCCGGCTATTTTGCAGGTTTATGAAGTTGGCACCGCCACCATGATGGCATCGAAAGCCATTAAACCGGTATATGACGTGTTTAAAGAGGCAGGGATTCAATTCGATGAGTCGCAGTTTGTGCCGACGGTTTCCGGTTACTACTCCGACAGCAAAACGGGCCACTTACTCTCCCAGCCGTTCAATAGCTCGACTCCTGTTCTCTATTACAACAAAGACGCCTTCAAGAAAGCCGGTTTAGACCCGGAACAGCCGCCGAAAACCTGGCAGGATCTGGCGGACTATGCCGCGAAACTGAAAGCCTCCGGTATGAAGTGCGGCTACGCCAGCGGCTGGCAGGGCTGGATCCAACTGGAAAACTTTAGCGCCTGGAACGGTCTGCCGTTTGCCAGCAAAAACAACGGCTTTGACGGCACAGACGCGGTGCTGGAGTTCAACAAGCCGGAGCAGGTGAAACACATCGCTATGCTCGAAGAGATGAACAAGAAGGGCGATTTCAGCTACGTCGGGCGTAAGGATGAATCCACTGAGAAGTTCTATAACGGTGATTGCGCGATGACCACCGCCTCTTCCGGTTCGCTTGCCAACATTCGTGAGTACGCCAAATTTAACTACGGCGTAGGCATGATGCCTTACGACGCCGATGCGAAAGATGCACCGCAAAACGCCATTATCGGCGGGGCCAGCCTGTGGGTGATGCAGGGCAAAGATAAAGAAACGTATACCGGCGTGGCGAAGTTCCTCGACTTCCTCGCGAAGCCAGAAAACGCTGCCGAGTGGCATCAGAAAACCGGTTATCTGCCAATCACCAAAGCGGCGTATGACCTGACCCGTGAGCAGGGCTTTTATGAGAAAAACCCAGGGGCGGATACCGCGACGCGTCAGATGCTGAATAAGCCGCCGTTACCGTTCACCAAAGGGCTGCGTCTGGGCAACATGCCGCAGATCCGCGTGATTGTGGATGAAGAGCTGGAGAGCGTGTGGACCGGTAAGAAGACACCGCAGCAGGCGCTGGATACCGCCGTTGAGCGTGGGAACCAGTTACTGCGCCGCTTTGAGCAGTCTACGAAGTCTTAATTCTCTTACCCTCACCCTAACCCTCTCCCAAAGGGAGAGGGGACCGATCGGCGTGGTATCCTGGTGCCGTGTCGGTTTGCAACTTCGCTCGGTGGGAAAGTATGCACCGCCTTTCTCTCTCGCCCCTCTGGGGAGAGGGCCGGGGTGAGGGGAACACAACACGAAGAGTTTAACTATGTCATCATCCCGTCCGGTGTTCCGCTCGCGCTGGCTGCCCTATTTGCTGGTCGCGCCGCAGCTCATCATCACCGTTATCTTTTTTATCTGGCCTGCGGGCGAAGCGTTGTGGTACTCGCTGCAAAGCGTCGATCCGTTTGGTTTCTCCAGCCAGTTTGTCGGCCTGGATAACTTCGTCACGCTGTTTCATGACAGCTACTATCTCGACTCCTTCTGGACGACGATAAAATTCAGCACCTTTGTCACCGTCAGCGGTTTGCTGGTGTCGCTGTTCTTTGCGGCGCTGGTGGAGTACATCGTGCGCGGCAGCCGTTTCTATCAAACCTTAATGCTGCTGCCTTACGCTGTGGCTCCCGCCGTTGCCGCCGTATTGTGGATCTTCCTGTTTAACCCCGGTCGCGGGCTGATCACCCATTTTCTCGCTGAGTTCGGCTACGACTGGAACCACGCGCAAAACAGCGGTCAGGCGATGTTTCTGGTGGTGTTTGCCTCGGTGTGGAAGCAAATCAGCTACAACTTCCTGTTCTTCTATGCCGCGCTGCAATCCATTCCCCGTTCGTTGATCGAAGCCGCAGCCATCGACGGTGCAGGGCCGATTCGCCGCTTCTTTAAAATTGCTCTGCCGCTTATCGCTCCGGTGAGTTTCTTCCTGCTGGTGGTGAACCTGGTGTACGCCTTCTTCGATACCTTCCCGGTGATCGACGCCGCCACGTCCGGCGGGCCGGTTCAGGCCACCACGACGCTGATTTATAAGATTTACCGCGAAGGCTTTACCGGACTGGATCTGGCTTCGTCTGCCGCGCAGTCGGTGGTGTTGATGTTCCTCGTCATCGTGCTGACGGTGGTGCAGTTCCGCTATGTTGAAAGCAAGGTGCGTTACCAATGATTGAGAACCGTCCGTGGCTGACAATATTCAGCCATACCATGCTGATCCTCGGGATTGCGGTGATCCTCTTCCCGCTGTACGTGGCGTTTGTCGCGGCGACACTGGATAAACAAGCCGTCTACGCCGCGCCGATGACGCTAATCCCCGGCACGCATCTGCTGGAAAACATCCACAACATCTGGGTGAACGGGGTAGGCACGAATAGCGCGCCGTTCTGGCGGATGTTGCTTAACAGCTTTGTGATGGCGTTCAGCATTACGCTCGGCAAAATTACCGTCTCGATGCTCTCGGCCTTTGCCATTGTCTGGTTTCGTTTTCCACTACGTAACCTCTTCTTCTGGATGATTTTTATCACCCTGATGCTGCCGGTTGAAGTGCGTATCTTCCCGACGGTGGAAGTCATCGCCAACCTGAAAATGCTCGACAGCTACGCAGGTTTAACGCTGCCGCTGATGGCCTCGGCGACCGCCACGTTTCTGTTTCGCCAGTTCTTTATGACCCTACCGGATGAACTGGTGGAAGCCGCGCGGATCGACGGCGCGTCACCAATGCGTTTCTTTTGCGACATCGTTTTTCCACTGTCCAAAACCAATCTGGCGGCGCTGTTTGTGATCACCTTTATCTACGGCTGGAACCAGTATTTGTGGCCGTTGTTGATTATTACCGATGTGGATCTCGGCACCACCGTAGCAGGGATTAAAGGGATGATCGCCACAGGCGAAGGCACCACGGAATGGAACTCGGTGATGGCGGCGATGTTGTTAACCCTGATCCCACCAGTAGTGATTGTTTTAGTGATGCAGCGTGCCTTCGTGCGCGGCCTGGTCGATAGTGAGAAATAAGATGGCAGGACTGAAATTACAGGCAGTAACCAAAAGCTGGGATGGCAAAACCCAGGTCATTAAACCGCTGACCCTTGATGTGGCGGATGGCGAATTTATCGTGATGGTCGGGCCGTCTGGCTGCGGGAAATCGACGTTATTGCGAATGGTGGCCGGACTGGAGCGGGTAACGACGGGCGATATCTGGATCGACCGCAAGCGTGTCACCGAAATGGAGCCGAAAGATCGCGGGATTGCGATGGTGTTCCAGAACTACGCGCTTTATCCGCATATGAGCGTCGAAGAAAACATGGCGTGGGGGCTGAAAATTCGCGGCATGGGCAAGCAGCAAATTGCCGAGCGCGTTAAAGAAGCGGCGCGCATTCTGGAGCTGGACGGCCTGCTTAAGCGCCGCCCGCGTGAGCTATCTGGCGGTCAGCGTCAGCGTGTGGCGATGGGGCGTGCGATTGTGCGTGAGCCGGCAGTGTTCCTGTTTGATGAGCCGCTCTCTAACCTCGATGCCAAGTTGCGTGTGCAGATGCGTCTTGAACTGCAACAGCTGCACCGTCGCCTGAAAACGACTTCACTCTACGTTACTCACGATCAGGTTGAGGCGATGACGCTTGCCCAGCGAGTAATGGTGATGAACGGCGGCGTTGCCGAACAGATTGGCACGCCGGTTGAAGTCTACGAAAAGCCCGCCAGCCTGTTTGTGGCGAGTTTTATCGGCAGCCCGGCGATGAATCTGCTGGAAGGGCGTGTGAATAACGAAGGTACGCATTTCGTACTGGACGGCGGTATCGCGCTGCCGCTAAACGGTGGCTACCGTCAGTATGCTGGACGTAAAATGACTCTCGGCATTCGCCCGGAACATATTACGCTACGTTCGCAGGCTGAAGGTGGCGTGCCGCTGGTGATGGACACGCTGGAGATCCTCGGCGCAGATAACCTGGCGCACGGACGCTGGGGCGAACAGAAGCTGGTGGTGCGACTGGCGCATCAGGAGCGCCCGACGGCAGGCGGCACGCTGTGGCTGCATCTGCCGGAAAATCAGCTGCATCTTTTTGATGGTGAAACAGGACAACGAGTATGAGTAACTGGCCTTATCCCCGCATCGTCGCCCATCGTGGCGGCGGTAAACTGGCCCCGGAAAACACCCTGGCGGCAATCGATGTGGGGGCAAGATACGGTCATAAGATGATCGAATTTGACGCGAAGTTATCGAAAGATGGCGAGATCTTCTTGCTTCATGACGACAATCTCGAACGCACCAGCAACGGCTGGGGCGTCGCGGGTGAACTGAACTGGCAGGATTTACTGCGCGTGGATGCGGGCAGTTGGTACAGCAAAGCGTTTAAAGGTGAGCCGCTGCCGTTGCTTTCGCAGGTGGCGGAACGCTGTCGCGAACACGGGATGATGGCGAATATCGAAATCAAACCCACCACTGGCACCGGGCCATTAACGGGCAAAACGGTGGCGCTGGCGGCACGCGAACTGTGGACCGGTATGACGCCGCCGCTGCTGTCATCGTTTGAGATTGATGCTTTAGAAGCCGCGCAACAGGCAGCACCGGAACTGCCGCGTGGTTTATTGCTTGATGAATGGCGCGACGACTGGCGAGAATTGACCGCGCGGCTGGGCTGCGTCTCTATTCATCTCAATCATAAGTTGCTCGATAAAGCGCGAGTGATGCAGTTGAAAGACGCCGGATTACGGATTCTGGTTTATACCGTCAATAAACCCCAGCGCGCGGCAGAGTTGCTGCGCTGGGGCGTGGATTGCATCTGTACCGATGCGATTGACGTGATTGGTCCGAACTTTACGGCCCAATAGTTTTCAACGGAATGTCAGGCTGCGGCGTGCTGGGCTGATTCAGCATGTCGCCGTTTCTCCTTTCCGGCAGCATATGCTGCTGATTCAACGAACTATCCGGATTACGGTTGCTGTTTAACATCCCGCCATTGGTGTTGGGCAGCATTTGCTGCCGGGCGGGATTTCGCTCCCCCGGCTGTGACTGCAACACCCGCTGAGAATTATTGTTTATCTGGTTTTCTAAATGCTGTTGTTGCAACTGAGTTTGCGTTTTCAGTTGCTGATTCAGCATCCCTTTTTGCTGGATTTGCTGCGTTTGCATTTGGGTTTGCATCCGCTGCTGACTGGGGATCTGATACCCCGGCTGGTTAGGGTTGTTCAGAGTATTAATGGGCTGTGCAAAGCCGACAAACGGCAGGAGTGCCGTAAGAATCAGAAGTCGTTTCATCGCGTATCCTCCTCTGAAGATATTCTTTAAGTTTACTCCTTTCCTGCAATCATCAGGATTAATTCAGAGTTATATACCAGGCTTAGCTGGGGTTGCCCCTTAATCTCTGGAGAATAACGATGATAAAACCGACGTTTTTACGCCGGGTGGCCATTGCTGCTCTGTTCACAGGAAGTTGTTTTAGTACGGTAGCCGCGCCACCTGCGCCGTCTCCTGTTTCTTACGGCGTGGAGGAAGATGTCTTTCATCCGGTACGCGCGAAACAGGGGATGGTGGCGTCTGTAGATGCTACTGCCACTCAGGTGGGGGTGGATATCCTCAAGGAGGGCGGGAATGCCGTTGATGCCGCCGTGGCTGTGGGCTACGCGCTGGCGGTAACGCATCCGCAGGCAGGGAATCTGGGCGGTGGTGGTTTTATGCTGATCCGCTCGAAAAATGGCAATACCACCGCTATCGATTTCCGCGAAATGGCTCCCGCCAAAGCGACCCGCGATATGTTCCTTGATGATCAGGGTAACCCGGACAGCAAAAAATCACTCACTTCGCATCTGGCTTCTGGTACGCCCGGTACGGTAGCAGGTTTCTCGCTGGCGTTGGATAAATACGGCACCATGCCGTTAAATAAAGTGGTGCAGCCGGCGTTTAAACTGGCACGCGATGGTTTTATCGTTAATGACGCGCTGGCTGACGATCTCAAAACCTACGGTAGCGAAGTGTTGCCGAATCACGAAAACAGCAAGGCTATCTTCTGGAAAGAGGGCGCGCCGCTGAAAAAGGGCGACAAGCTGGTGCAGGCGAACCTGGCAAAGAGCCTGGAGATGATTGCCGAAAATGGCCCGGACGAATTCTACAAAGGCACAATAGCGGAGCAGATCGCTCAGGAGATGCAGAAAAACGGTGGCTTGATCACTAAAGAAGATTTAGCGGCGTATAAAGCGGTCGAACGTACACCGATTAGCGGCGAATATCGCGGGTATCAGGTTTACTCGATGCCACCGCCATCTTCCGGTGGGATTCATATCGTGCAGATCCTCAATATCCTGGAAAACTTCGATATGAAGAAATATGGCTTTGGCAGTGCCGACGCGATGCAAATCATGGCAGAAGCTGAGAAATACGCCTACGCCGACCGCTCGGAATATCTTGGCGATCCGGATTTTGTCAAAGTCCCGTGGCAGGCGCTGACCAATAAAGCCTATGCCAAATCTATTGCCGATCAAATTGATATCAATAAAGCGAAGCCATCCAGCGAAATTCGCCCCGGCAAGCTTGCGCCTTATGAGAGTAATCAAACTACCCATTACTCAGTGGTGGATAAAGATGGTAACGCGGTGGCGGTGACCTATACGCTGAACACCACCTTCGGTACGGGCATTGTCGCGGGCGAGAGCGGTATTCTGCTTAATAACCAGATGGATGATTTCTCCGCCAAACCGGGCGTACCGAACGTTTACGGGCTGGTGGGCGGTGATGCCAACGCCGTCGGGCCGAATAAACGCCCGCTGTCGTCGATGTCACCAACCATTGTGGTGAAAGACGGTAAAACCTGGTTAGTGACTGGTAGCCCAGGCGGTAGCCGGATTATCACCACCGTGCTGCAAATGGTAGTGAACAGCATCGATTATGGCATGAATGTCGCCGAAGCGACCAATGCACCGCGTTTCCACCATCAGTGGTTGCCGGACGAGCTGCGCGTCGAGAAAGGATTTAGCCCGGATACGCTCAAGCTGCTGGAAGCAAAAGGTCAGAAAGTAGCGCTGAAAGAGGCGATGGGCAGTACACAAAGCATTATGGTTGGGCCGGACGGTGAGCTGTACGGTGCATCCGACCCGCGCTCGGTGGATGATTTAACGGCGGGGTATTAAGGTTAGCGGCCCTCTTCGTGGGAAGAGGGCTTAAATGACAAACTTATATTGCAAATTCTTTATTTCACCCGCGCCATATAATATGCATCGACATATTCACCATTACGAAAAGCGTAATTTTTGCCGGTGCCTTCTATGTGAAAGCCGAATTTTTTATAGACTGCGATTGCCGGGGCGTTATCTGCAAACACCGTCAACTCAATACGATCTATCCGTAACCAGTTGTCGCACATTTCAATCAATTCGCGGATCAGGGCGCTGGCGACGCCGCGGTTGTGCCAGCGGGAGTCAACACAGATACCAAAAGTTGCAACATGACTACGGCGTGGGCCTT
This sequence comes from Escherichia sp. WS338, assembly GCF_046486405.1. Lineage (NCBI taxonomy): Bacteria > Pseudomonadati > Pseudomonadota > Gammaproteobacteria > Enterobacterales > Enterobacteriaceae > Escherichia > Escherichia sp. WS338. Next base: position 82,171 of record NZ_JBJQLL010000008.1, read on the forward strand.
GATAAGCCTCAATGAAAAGATGACCCACCACGATGCCATCAATGCTGGCAACCAGTTGTTTAAACCCCTGGCGATCTTTCAATCTTTCTGGCCACCAGCCTTCTGAAGGATGAGGTAGTTGTAGTGTGTTGCAATACACCTCCGGCTGGGCGTGAATCTGCCTGATGGCCTCGTAATCCCGTGTTTCTGCGTGGCGTATCACTATCTCACTCATTCCTTTGTCCTCTTTGGGGTAAATGTCCCTTTCAACATCATTGACTTTCAAATGCGAGTCAAATGCATTTTTTTGCAAAAAGTGTTGGACAAGTGCGAATGAGAATGATTATTATTGTCTCGCGATCAGGAAGACCCTCGCGGAGAACCTGAAAGCACGACATTGCTCACATTGCTTCCAGTATTACTTAGCCAGCCGGGTGCTGGCTTTTTTTTTGACCTTTCGTTCTCAATTTATCCTCGGGAAGTGCTTGTGTTCGTTATGCGCACTCCAGTAGGAACCACGTCCGCTTTGCGCTAAGGTGTAAATAACCACCTTAAAAAGGACGAAATCATGGTCATTAACTGCGCCTTTATTGGCTTCGGCAAAAGCACCACCCGTTACCATCTGCCGTATGTACTTAACCGCAAGGATAGCTGGCATGTCGCGCATATTTTTCGCCGCCATGCGAAGCCGGAAGAACAGGCCCCCATTTATTCCCATATCCATTTCACCAGCGATCTCGACGAAGTGCTAAACGATCCCGATGTTAAGCTGGTTGTCGTCTGCACCCACGCGGACAGCCACTTCGAGTACGCGAAGCGCGCGCTGGAAGCCGGGAAAAATGTGCTGGTCGAAAAACCGTTCACTCCGACAATTGCGCAGGCGAAAGAGCTGTTTGCACTGGCGAAAAGCAAAGGGCTGATCGTTACGCCGTATCAGAATCGTCGCTTTGATTCCTGCTTCCTGACAGCGAAAAAAGCGATTGAAAGCGGCAAGCTGGGAGAGATTGTCGAAGTGGAAAGCCATTTTGACTATTACCGCCCGGTGGCAGAAACCAAACCGGGGCTGCCGCAGGATGGCGCGTTCTATGGCCTTGGTGTGCATACGATGGACCAGATTATTTCTCTGTTCGGTCGCCCGGATCACGTCGCTTATGACATCCGCAGCCTGCGTAATAAAGCCAATCCGGACGACACCTTTGAAGCGCAGCTGTTTTATGGCGATCTAAAAGCCATCGTCAAAACCAGCCATCTGGTGAAAATCGATTATCCGAAATTTATCGTTCACGGTAAGAAAGGTTCGTTTATTAAATACGGTATCGACCAGCAGGAAACCAGCCTGAAGGCTAATATTATGCCGGGCGAACCAGGATTCGCAGCGGATGATTCGGTCGGTGTGCTGGAGTATGTCAATGACGAGGGCGTGACGGTAAGAGAAGAGATGAAGCCAGAGATGGGCGATTATGGGCGCGTTTATGATACGTTGTATCAAACCATCACCAACGGTGCGCCAAATTACGTCAAGGAATCTGAAGTTCTTACGAATCTGGAAATCCTTGAACGCGGTTTTGAGCAAGCTTCTCCCTCCGCAGTGACTCTCGCGAGGTAAGTTTGATGGCCCCTCGAATAGTTCAATTTTTTTGAACAGAGGGGTCAATTTTCACCCTCTATCATCCCAGGCAGATCGGGTCCACACTAAGCCCATCGAAATCATTCAGGGGGCGAATACAAATGATCTACTTACGCAAAGCAAATGAACGTGGTCATGCAAATCATGGCTGGCTGGACTCCTGGCATACTTTCTCTTTTGCCAACTATTACGATCCGAACTTTATGGGCTTCTCCGCGCTGCGCGTGATTAACGACGACGTGATTGAAGCAGGGCAGGGCTTTGGCACTCACCCGCATAAAGATATGGAAATTTTGACCTACGTGCTGGAAGGTACTGTTGAACATCAGGACAGCATGGGCAATAAAGAGCAGGTTCCGGCGGGTGAATTCCAGATTATGAGTGCGGGTACGGGTATTCGTCACTCAGAGTACAACCCAAGCAGCACCGAGCGTCTGCATCTGTATCAGATCTGGATCATGCCTGAAGAAAACGGCATTACGCCGCGTTATGAACAGCGTCGCTTCGATGCCGTGCAGGGCAAACAACTGGTGCTCTCGCCGGATGCGCGTGATGGTTCGCTGAAAGTGTATCAGGATATGGAACTGTATCGTTGGGCGTTGCTGAAAGATGAGCAGTCGGTGCATCAGATTGCCGCTGAACGCCGCGTCTGGATCCAGGTGGTGAAAGGCAATGTCACCATTAACGGCGTGAAAGCCTCGACCAGCGATGGTCTGGCAATCTGGGATGAGCAGGCAATCTCCATCCATGCGGATAGCGACAGCGAAGTGTTACTGTTCGATCTGCCGCCGGTTTAAAGCTCAACGGCATTTTTGAAGCCTGCCTTTTTGCAGGCTTCCTCGCTCGCTCCGGTCGCGTGCTGATGTACGCTTCCGGGGTTTTGCCGTGTCGTTAGCACAATGCGATGCAATTGATTTAGTGTATATCTAATAATTGTAAACAAGCACTGTTTTCCCCGGGAAGGTTCTGATGCGTCCGTGTTAAACTAAGAGAATCTATCTCTTTTGTACCTTCAGGACGATGAAAAAGAAAAGACCCGTACTTCAGGATGTGGCTGACCGTGTAGGCGTGACCAAAATGACGGTCAGCCGTTTTTTACGCAACCCGGAGCAGGTTTCCGTCGCTCTACGCGGCAAGATTGCCGCCGCTCTTGATGAACTGGGTTATATTCCCAATCGCGCACCCGATATCCTCTCTAACGCCACCAGCCGGGCGATTGGCGTCCTGTTACCTTCTCTCACCAACCAGGTTTTTGCGGAAGTATTACGCGGAATCGAAAGCGTCACCGACGCGCACGGTTATCAGACCATGCTGGCCCACTACGGTTATAAACCGGAAATGGAGCAAGAACGTCTCGAATCAATGCTCTCCTGGAATATCGACGGACTGATCCTCACTGAACGTACCCACACGCCGCGCACCTTAAAGATGATTGAAGTGGCGGGGATTCCGGTGGTGGAGTTGATGGACAGCAAGTCGCCGTGCCTCGATATTGCCGTCGGTTTTGATAACTTTGAAGCGGCACGCCAGATGACCACCGCCATTATTGCTCGCGGGCATCGCCACATTGCCTATCTCGGCGCACGTCTCGACGAACGTACTATCATCAAACAGAAGGGATACGAACAGGCGATGCTGGATGCAGGCCTGGTGCCATATAGCGTGATGGTTGAGCAATCTTCTTCTTACTCTTCCGGTATTGAACTGATTCGCCAGGCGCGGCGGGAATATCCGCAGCTGGATGGCGTGTTCTGTACCAACGATGACCTGGCGGTCGGCGCGGCGTTTGAATGTCAGCGTCTGGGGTTAAAAGTTCCTGACGATATGGCGATTGCCGGTTTCCACGGTCATGACATTGGTCAGGTGATGGAACCACGGTTGGCGAGCGTACTGACGCCGCGTGAGCGGATGGGCAGTATCGGCGCTGAACGCCTGCTGGCGCGTATTCGTGGCGAATCTGTGACACCGAAAATGTTAGATTTAGGTTTCACCTTGTCACCGGGCGGATCTATTTAAGCCCACAAATTTGAAGTAGCTCACACTTATACACTTAAGGCACGGATGGATATTGCTTCTGATATTGTCCGGCCGGACAATGTTACCGATAACAGTTACCCGTAACATTTTTAATTCTTGTATTGTGGGGGCACCACTTTGAGCACGACTAACCATGATCACCACATTTACGTCTTGATGGGCGTATCGGGCAGCGGCAAATCTGCGGTCGCCAGTGAAGTGGCGCATCAACTTCATGCCGCGTTTCTTGATGGCGATTTCCTCCATCCGCGCTGCAATATCGAAAAAATGGCGTCTGGTGAACCGCTGAATGACGACGATCGCAAACCGTGGTTGCAGGCGCTGAACGACGCCGCGTTTGCTATGCAGCGCACCAATAAAGTGTCGCTGATCGTCTGTTCTGCACTGAAAAAACACTATCGCGACTTGCTACGCGCGGGTAATCCGAATCTCTCTTTCATCTACCTGAAAGGCGATTTTGATGTGATTGAAAGCCGCCTGAAAGCGCGCAAAGGCCATTTCTTTAAAACCCAAATGTTGGTGACGCAGTTTGAAACGCTGCAGGAGCCGGGTGCGGACGAAACCGATGTACTGGTGGTGGATATCGATCAACCGCTGGAAGGTGTTGTGGCAAGCACCATTGAGGTCATTAAAAAAGGCAAATAAGTAGTGACTACATTAACGCTTGTTTTAACAGCAGTAGGGTCTGTTTTACTGCTGCTGTTTTTAGTCATGAAGGCGCGTATGCACGCTTTCCTGGCTTTAATGGTGGTGTCCATGGGGGCTGGCCTTTTTTCCGGTATGCCGCTCGATAAAATCGCAGCGACGATGGAAAAAGGGATGGGAGGCACCCTCGGCTTCCTGGCGGTGGTTGTCGCCCTGGGGGCTATGTTTGGCAAGATCTTACATGAAACCGGCGCAGTCGATCAGATTGCCGTCAAAATGCTCAAATCCTTCGGTCACAGCCGCGCGCATTATGCCATCGGCCTTGCGGGGCTGGTGTGTGCGCTACCGCTGTTCTTTGAAGTGGCGATTGTTCTGCTGATTAGCGTTGCTTTCTCAATGGCGCGCCACACCGGTACGAACCTGGTGAAGCTGGTAATCCCATTATTCGCAGGCGTGGCGGCCGCGGCTGCGTTCCTGGTGCCTGGACCAGCGCCAATGCTGCTGGCATCGCAGATGAATGCCGACTTTGGCTGGATGATCCTGATTGGCCTGTGTGCGGCAATTCCGGGAATGATTATTGCCGGGCCGCTGTGGGGTAATTTCATCAGCCGCTACGTGGAGTTGCATATTCCTGACGACATCAGCGAACCGCATCTCGGCGAAGGCAAAATGCCATCCTTCGGATTCAGCCTGTCGCTGATCCTGTTGCCACTGGTGCTGGTGGGGCTGAAAACCATTGCCGCGCGTTTTGTGCCAGAAGGCTCTACCGCTTACGAATGGTTTGAGTTTATAGGCCATCCGTTTACCGCGATTCTGGTTGCTTGTCTGGTGGCGATTTACGGCCTGGCGATGCGTCAGGGTATGCCGAAAGATAAAGTGATGGAAATTTGCGGTCACGCGCTGCAACCGGCGGGGATCATTCTGCTGGTGATTGGTGCAGGCGGCGTGTTCAAACAGGTGCTGGTTAACTCTGGCGTAGGTCCGGCACTGGGCGAAGCGTTAACCGGCATGGGCCTGCCGATTGCCATCACCTGCTTTGTGCTGGCTGGGGCGGTGCGTATCATTCAGGGTTCTGCCACCGTTGCCTGTTTAACGGCGGTGGGACTGGTAATGCCGGTTATTGAACAACTGAACTACTCCGGTGCGCAAATGGCGGCGCTGTCGATTTGTATCGCCGGTGGTTCGATTGTTGTCAGCCACGTTAACGACGCTGGTTTCTGGTTGTTCGGTAAATTTACCGGCGCGACCGAAGCCGAAACGCTGAAAACCTGGACCATGATGGAAACCATCCTCGGCACTGTTGGTGCCATCGTTGGGATGATTGCTTTCCAGCTGTTGAGTTAAGTTTGTTCGCCCGGTAGTTGTGACGCTACCGGGCTCTTTTCGAAAAACTCTCCTCGTTACCCCTTCATCCACATTCGAATGCCGTCGAGGAACATCTGGGTTGCCATCATCACCAGAATCAATCCCATCAGGCGTTCAAGTGCATTCACCCCTTTCTCGCCCAGCAGACGTAAAAATAGCGAAGACTGTAGCAGGATGACAAAGGTGCCACCCCAGGCCAGCAGCAGAGCAATTACCAGATGTCCCATCTGATTCGGGTACTGATGAGACAACAACATCAGCGTGGCGAGAATAGTCGGCCCGGCGACTAACGGAATTGCCAACGGCACGATAAACGGCTCTTCACCTGCCGGAAGCCCGCTGCTATTTCCTGAAGCGCTGGGGAAAATCATCTTAATGGCGATCAGAAACAGAATGATGCCGCCAGAAATGGAGACGGTTTCTGCCCGCAGGCTAAGAAATGCCAGAATTTTCTCACCCGCAAACAGGAACACCAGCATCACCAGGAGAGCAATAAGCAACTCTCGCACCATGATTGCCCGCCGTCTTTTCGGTTCAGTATGTTTCAGTACGGACATGAAAATAGGTAGGTTTCCGAGCGGATCCATAATCAGGATCAATAAAACTGCTGCAGAAATGATTTCATTCATAACTCAAATTCCCTGATAATTGCCGCGGACTTTCTGCGTGCTAACAAAGCAGGATAAGTCGCATTACTGATGGCTTCGCTATCATTGATTAATTTCACTTGCGACTTTGGCTGCTTTTTGTATGGTGAAAGATGTGCCAAGAGGAGACCGGCACATTTATACAGCACACATCTTTGCAGGAAAAAACGCTTATGAAAAATGTTGGTTTTATCGGCTGGCGCGGTATGGTCGGCTCCGTTCTCATGCAACGCATGGTTGAAGAGCGCGACTTCGACGCCATTCGCCCTGTCTTCTTTTCTACTTCTCAGCTTGGTCAGGCTGCGCCGTCTTTTGGCGGAACCACTGGCACACTTCAGGATGCCTTTGATCTGGAGGCGCTAAAGGCCCTCGATATCATTGTGACCTGTCAGGGCGGCGATTATACCAACGAAATCTATCCAAAGCTTCGTGAAAGCGGATGGCAAGGTTACTGGATTGACGCAGCATCATCTCTGCGCATGAAAGATGACGCCATCATCATTCTTGACCCCGTCAATCAGGACGTCATTACCGACGGATTAAATAATGGCATCAGGACTTTTGTTGGCGGTAACTGTACCGTAAGCCTGATGTTGATGTCGTTGGGTGGTTTATTCGCCAATGATCTTGTTGATTGGGTGTCCGTTGCAACCTACCAGGCCGCTTCCGGCGGTGGTGCGCGACATATGCGTGAGTTATTAACCCAGATGGGCCATCTGTATGGCCATGTGGCAGATGAACTCGCGACCCCGTCCTCTGCTATTCTCGATATCGAACGCAAAGTCACAACCTTAACCCGTAGCGGTGAGCTGCCGGTGGATAACTTTGGCGTGCCGCTGGCGGGTAGCCTGATTCCGTGGATCGACAAACAGCTTGATAACGGTCAGAGCCGCGAAGAGTGGAAAGGGCAGGCGGAAACCAACAAGATCCTCAACACATCTTCCGTAATTCCGGTAGATGGTTTATGTGTGCGTGTCGGGGCATTGCGCTGCCACAGCCAGGCATTCACTATTAAATTGAAAAAAGATGTGTCTATTCCGACCGTGGAAGAACTGCTGGCTGCGCACAATCCGTGGGCGAAAGTCGTTCCGAACGATCGGGAAATCACTATGCGTGAGCTAACCCCAGCTGCCGTTACCGGCACGCTGACCACGCCGGTAGGCCGCCTGCGTAAGCTGAATATGGGACCAGAGTTCCTGTCAGCCTTTACCGTGGGCGACCAGCTGCTGTGGGGGGCCGCGGAGCCGCTGCGTCGGATGCTTCGTCAACTGGCGTAATCTTTATTCATTAAATCTGGGGCGCGATGCCGCCCCTGTTAGTGCGTAATACAGGAGTAAGCGCAGATGTTTCATGATTTACCGGGAGTTAAATAGAGCATTGGCTATTCTTTAAGGGTGGCTGAATACATGAGTATTCACAGCCTTACCTGAAGTGAGGACGACGCAGAGAGGATGCACAGAGTGCTGCGCCGTTCAGGTCAAAAAAATGTCACAACCAGAAGTCAAAAATTCAGTTGGATGGGGTGACACAATAAAACAGGAAGACAAGCATGTCCGATCGTATCGATAGAGACGTGATTAACGCGCTAATTGCAGGCCATTTTGCGGATCCTTTTTCCGTACTGGGGATGCATAAAACCACCGCGGGACTGGAAGTCCGTGCCCTTTTACCCGACGCTACCGATGTGTGGGTGATTGAACCGAAAACCGGGCGCAAACTCGCAAAACTGGAGTGTCTCGACTCACGGGGATTCTTTAGCGGTGTCATTCCGCGACGTAAGAATTTTTTCCGCTATCAGTTGGCTGTTGTCTGGCATGGTCAGCAAAACCTGATAGATGATCCTTACCGTTTTGGTCCGCTAATCCAGGAAATGGATGCCTGGCTATTATCTGAAGGTACTCACCTGCGCCCGTATGAAACCTTAGGCGCGCATGCAGATACTATGGATGGCGTCACAGGTACGCGTTTTTCTGTCTGGGCTCCAAACGCCCGTCGGGTCTCGGTGGTTGGGCAATTCAACTACTGGGACGGTCGCCGTCATCCGATGCGCCTGCGTAAAGAGAGCGGCATCTGGGAACTGTTTATCCCTGGGGCGCATAACGGTCAGCTCTATAAATATGAGATGATTGATGCCAATGGCAACTTGCGCCTGAAGTCCGACCCTTATGCCTTCGAAGCGCAAATGCGCCCGGAAACCGCGTCTCTTATTTGCGGGCTGCCGGAAAAGGTTGTGCAGACTGAAGAGCGCAAAAAAGCGAATCAGTTTGATGCGCCAATCTCTATTTATGAAGTTCACCTGGGCTCCTGGCGTCGCCACACCGACAACAATTTCTGGTTAAGCTACCGCGAGCTGGCCGATCAACTGGTGCCTTATGCTAAATGGATGGGCTTTACCCACCTCGAACTGCTGCCCATTAACGAGCATCCGTTCGATGGCAGTTGGGGTTATCAGCCAACCGGCCTGTATGCACCGACCCGCCGTTTTGGTACCCGCGACGACTTCCGTTATTTCATTGATGCCGCACACGCAGCTGGTCTGAACGTGATTCTCGACTGGGTGCCAGGCCACTTCCCGACCGATGACTTTGCGCTTGCCGAATTTGATGGCACGAACTTGTATGAACACAGCGATCCGCGCGAAGGCTATCATCAGGACTGGAACACGCTGATCTACAACTATGGTCGCCGTGAAGTCAGTAACTTCCTTGTCGGTAACGCGCTTTACTGGATCGAACGTTTTGGTATTGATGCGCTGCGCGTCGATGCGGTGGCGTCAATGATTTATCGCGACTACAGCCGTAAAGAGGGGGAGTGGATCCCGAACGAATTTGGCGGGCGCGAGAATCTTGAAGCGATTGAATTCTTGCGTAATACCAACCGTATTCTTGGTGAGCAGGTTTCCGGTGCGGTGACAATGGCGGAGGAGTCTACCGATTTCCCTGGCGTTTCTCGTCCGCAGGACATGGGCGGTCTGGGCTTCTGGTACAAGTGGAACCTAGGCTGGATGCATGACACCCTGGACTACATGAAGCTCGACCCGGTTTATCGTCAGTATCATCACGATAAACTGACCTTCGGGATGCTCTACAACTACACTGAAAACTTCGTCCTGCCGTTGTCGCATGATGAAGTGGTCCACGGTAAAAAATCGATTCTCGACCGGATGCCGGGCGACGCATGGCAGAAATTCGCTAACCTGCGCGCCTACTATGGCTGGATGTGGGCATTCCCGGGCAAGAAACTGCTGTTCATGGGGAACGAATTTGCCCAGGGCCGCGAGTGGAACCATGACGCCAGCCTCGACTGGCATCTGTTGGAAGGCGGCGATAACTGGCACCACGGTGTCCAGCGTCTGGTGCGCGATCTGAACCTCACCTACCGCCACCATAAAGCGATGCATGAACTGGATTTTGACCCGTACGGCTTTGAATGGCTGGTGGTGGATGACAAAGAACGCTCGGTGCTGATCTTTGTGCGTCGCGATAAAGAGGGTAATGAAATCATCGTTGCCAGTAACTTTACTCCGGTGCCGCGTCATGATTATCGCTTCGGCATTAACCAGCCGGGCAAATGGCGTGAAATCCTCAATACCGACTCCATGCACTATCACGGCAGTAATGCCGGCAATGGCGGCACGGTACACAGCGATGAGATTGCCAGCCACGGTCGTCAGCATTCACTAAGCCTGACACTACCACCGCTGGCCACTATCTGGCTGGTTCGGGAGGCAGAATGACACAACTCGCCATTGGCAAACCCGCACCCCTCGGCGCGCATTACGACGGTCAGGGCGTCAACTTCACACTTTTCTCCGCTCATGCCGAGCGGGTAGAACTGTGTATCTTTGACGCCAATGGCCAGGAACATCGCTATGACTTGCCAGGGCACAGTGGCGACATTTGGCACGGTTATCTGCCGGATGCGCGTCCGGGTTTGCGTTATGGTTATCGCGTTCATGGCCCCTGGCAACCCGCCGAGGGGCATCGCTTTAACCCGGCGAAGTTGTTGATTGATCCTTGCGCGCGGCAAATTGACGGGGAATTTAAAGATAACCCGCTGCTGCACGCCGGTCATAATGAACCTGACTATCGCGACAACGCCGCCATTGCGCCGAAATGCGTAGTGGTGGTTGATCACTATGACTGGGAGGATGATGCTCCGCCGCGCACGCCGTGGGGCAGTACCATCATTTATGAAGCCCATGTCAAAGGATTAACGTACCTGCACCCGGAGATCCCGGTCGAGATCCGTGGCACTTATAAAGCCCTGGGGCATCCGGTGATGATCAACTATTTGAAACAGTTGGGCATTACCGCGCTGGAACTGCTGCCGGTGGCGCAGTTTGCCAGCGAACCACGCCTGCAACGTATGGGTCTAAGTAACTACTGGGGTTATAACCCGGTGGCGATGTTTGCGCTGCATCCGGCGTATGCCTGCTCCCCAGAAACGGCGCTGGATGAGTTTCGCGATGCAATCAAAGCACTGCATAAAGCGGGTATCGAAGTCATTCTTGATATCGTGCTCAACCATAGTGCGGAACTGGACCTCGACGGCCCGTTATTCTCTCTGCGTGGGATCGACAACCGTAGCTATTATTGGATAAGAGAAGACGGCGATTATCACAACTGGACCGGTTGTGGCAACACGCTCAATTTGAGTCATCCGGCGGTGGTGGATTATGCCAGCGCCTGCCTGCGTTATTGGGTAGAAACCTGCCACGTCGATGGTTTCCGCTTTGATCTGGCGGCAGTCATGGGCCGTACGCCAGAGTTCCGTCAGGATGCGCCGTTGTTTACCGCTATCCAGAACTGCCCGGTGCTCTCGCAGGTGAAGTTAATTGCTGAACCGTGGGATATTGCTCCTGGTGGTTATCAGGTGGGAAATTTCCCGCCGCTGTTTGCCGAGTGGAACGATCATTTCCGCGATGCTGCCCGTCGTTTCTGGCTGCATTATGATTTGCCTCTGGGGGCGTTTGCCGGGCGTTTTGCTGCCTCCAGCGATGTTTTTAAACGTAATGGTCGTCTGCCGAGTGCCGCGATTAATCTCGTCACCGCGCATGACGGTTTTACGCTTCGCGACTGCGTTTGCTTCAACCATAAACATAATGAAGCAAACGGAGAAGAAAATCGCGACGGGACCAACAACAATTACAGTAACAATCATGGTAAAGAAGGGTTAGGCGGTACTCTTGACCTGGTTGAACGGCGTCGCGACAGCATTCACGCCCTGTTAACAACGTTGTTGCTCTCCCAGGGTACGCCGATGTTACTGGCCGGTGACGAACATGGTCACAGCCAGCATGGCAATAACAATGCCTACTGTCAGGATAACCAATTAACCTGGTTGGACTGGTCGCAGGCAAGCAGTGGTTTAACCGCATTTACCGCCGCGTTAATCCATCTGCGCAAGCGCATTCCCGCTTTGGTGGAGAATCGCTGGTGGGAAGAAGGCGACGGCAATGTCCGTTGGCTAAATCGATATGCTCAACCTTTAAGCACGGATGAGTGGCAAAACGGGCCGAAACAGCTGCAAATTCTGCTCTCGGATCGCTTTTTGATCGCAATTAACGCCACGCTTGAGGTAACAGAGATTGTTTTACCTGCTGGGGAGTGGCACGCCATTCCCCCATTCGCTGGAGAGGATAACCCAGTGATTACGGCTGTCTGGCAGGGACCTGCACACGGATTGTGTGTGTTCCAGAGATGATAAAAAAGGAGTTAGTCATGGTTAGTTTAGAGAAGAACGATCACTTAATGTTGGCGCGCCAGCTGCCATTGAAATCTGTTGCCCTGATACTGGCGGGAGGACGTGGTACCCGCCTGAAGGATTTAACCAATAAGCGAGCAAAACCGGCCGTACACTTCGGCGGTAAGTTCCGCATTATCGACTTTGCGCTGTCTAACTGCATCAACTCCGGGATCCGTCGTATGGGCGTGATCACCCAGTACCAGTCCCACACTCTGGTGCAGCACATTCAGCGCGGCTGGTCATTCTTCAATGAAGAAATGAACGAGTTTGTCGATCTGCTGCCAGCACAGCAGAGAATGAAAGGGGAAAACTGGTATCGCGGCACCGCAGATGCAGTTACCCAAAACCTCGATATTATCCGCCGTTATAAAGCGGAATACGTGGTGATCCTGGCGGGCGACCATATCTACAAGCAAGACTACTCGCGTATGCTTATCGACCACGTCGAAAAAGGCGCACGTTGCACCGTTGCTTGTATGCCAGTACCGATTGAAGAAGCCTCCGCATTTGGCGTTATGGCGGTTGATGAGAACGATAAAATTATCGAATTCGTTGAAAAACCTGCTAACCCACCGTCAATGCCGAACGATCCGAGCAAATCTCTGGCGAGTATGGGTATCTACGTCTTTGACGCCGACTATCTGTATGAACTGCTGGAAGAAGACGATCGCGATGAGAACTCCAGCCACGACTTTGGCAAAGATTTGATTCCCAAGATCACCGAAGCCGGTCTGGCTTATGCGCACCCGTTCCCGCTCTCTTGCGTACAATCCGACCCGGATGCCGAGCCGTACTGGCGCGATGTGGGTACGCTGGAAGCTTACTGGAAAGCGAACCTCGATCTGGCCTCTGTGGTGCCGGAACTGGATATGTACGATCGCAATTGGCCAATTCGCACCTACAATGAATCATTACCGCCAGCGAAATTCGTGCAGGATCGCTCCGGTAGCCACGGGATGACCCTTAACTCACTGGTATCCGGCGGTTGTGTGATCTCCGGTTCGGTGGTGGTGCAGTCCGTTCTGTTCTCGCGCGTTCGCGTGAATTCATTCTGCAACATTGATTCCGCCGTATTGTTACCGGAAGTATGGGTAGGTCGCTCGTGCCGTCTGCGCCGCTGCGTCATCGATCGTGCTTGTGTTATTCCGGAAGGCATGGTGATTGGTGAAAACGCAGAGGAAGATGCACGTCGTTTCTATCGTTCAGAAGAAGGCATCGTGCTGGTAACGCGCGAAATGCTACGGAAGTTAGGGCATAAACAGGAGCGATAATGCAGGTTTTACATGTATGTTCAGAGATGTTCCCGCTGCTTAAAACCGGCGGTCTGGCTGATGTTATTGGGGCATTACCCGCAGCACAAATCGCAGACGGCGTTGACGCTCGCGTACTGTTGCCTGCATTTCCCGATATTCGCCGTGGCGTGACCGATGCGCAGGTAGTATCCCGTCGTGATACCTTCGCCGGACATATCACGCTGTTGTTCGGTCATTACAACGGGGTTGGCATATACCTGATTGACGCGCCGCATCTCTATGATCGTCCGGGAAGCCCGTATCACGATACCAACTTATTTGCCTATACCGACAACGTATTGCGTTTTGCGCTGCTGGGGTGGGTTGGGGCGGAAATGGCCAGCGGGCTTGACCCATTCTGGCGTCCTGATGTGGTGCATGCGCACGACTGGCATGCAGGCCTTGCGCCTGCGTATCTGGCGGCGCGCGGGCGTCCGGCGAAGTCGGTGTTTACTGTGCACAACCTGGCCTATCAAGGCATGTTTTATGCACATCACATGAATGACATCCAATTGCCATGGTCGTTCTTTAATATTCATGGGCTGGAATTCAACGGACAAATCTCTTTCCTGAAGGCCGGTCTGTACTATGCCGATCACATTACGGCAGTCAGCCCAACCTACGCTCGCGAGATCACCGAACCGCAGTTTGCCTACGGTATGGAAGGTCTGTTGCAACAGCGTCACCGTGAAGGGCGTCTTTCCGGCGTACTGAACGGCGTGGACGAGAAAATCTGGAGTCCAGAGACGGACTTACTGTTGGCCTCGCGTTACACCCGCGATACGTTGGAAGATAAAGCGGAAAATAAGCGCCAGTTACAAATCGCAATGGGGCTTAAGGTTGACGATAAAGTGCCGCTTTTTGCAGTGGTGAGCCGTCTGACTAGCCAGAAAGGTCTCGACCTGGTGCTGGAAGCCTTACCTGGTCTTCTGGAGCAGGGCGGGCAGCTGGCGCTACTCGGCGCGGGCGATCCGGTGCTGCAGGAAGGTTTTCTTGCGGCGGCAGCGGAATACCCCGGCCAGGTGGGCGTTCAGATTGGCTATCACGAAGCATTTTCGCATCGCATTATGGGCGGCGCGGACGTCATTCTGGTGCCCAGCCGTTTTGAACCGTGCGGCTTAACGCAACTTTATGGATTGAAGTACGGTACGCTGCCGTTAGTGCGGCGCACCGGTGGGCTTGCTGATACGGTTTCTGACTGTTCTCTTGAGAACCTTGCAGATGGCGTCGCCAGTGGGTTTGTCTTTGAAGATAGTAATGCCTGGTCGCTGTTACGGGCTATTCGACGTGCTTTTGTACTGTGGTCCCGTCCTTCACTGTGGCGGTTTGTGCAACGTCAGGCTATGGCAATGGATTTTAGCTGGCAGGTCGCGGCGAAGTCGTACCGTGAGCTTTACTATCGCTTGAAATAGTTTTCAGGAAACGCCTATATGAATGCTCCGTTTACATATTCATCGCCCACGCTTAGCGTAGAAGCTCTTAAGCACTCTATCGCTTACAAGCTGATGTTTACGATTGGCAAGGATCCGGTCGTCGCCAATAAACATGAATGGCTGAACGCAACGTTATTTGCTGTGCGCGATCGTCTCGTGGAGCGCTGGTTACGCTCAAACCGTGCCCAGTTGTCGCAAGAAACTCGTCAGGTTTACTACCTGTCGATGGAGTTTTTGATTGGCCGTACGCTTTCCAACGCCATGTTGTCGCTAGGAATTTACGAAGATGTACAGGGCGCACTGGAAGCGATGGGATTAAATCTCGAAGAGCTGATTGATGAAGAAAATGACCCGGGCCTCGGTAACGGTGGCCTGGGCCGTCTGGCGGCTTGCTTCCTCGATTCTCTGGCGACGTTAGGGTTGCCGGGGCGCGGTTACGGCATCCGCTATGACTACGGTATGTTCAAGCAGAACATCGTTAACGGTAGCCAGAAAGAGTCGCCTGACTACTGGCTGGAATACGGTAACCCGTGGGAATTCAAACGCCACAACACGCGCTATAAAGTCCGTTTTGGCGGTCGCATTCAGCAGGAAGGTAAAAAAACGCGCTGGATTGAAACCGAAGAGATTCTGGGAGTAGCTTACGATCAGATAATCCCAGGTTACGACACCGACGCGACCAACACGTTGCGTTTGTGGAGTGCCCAAGCCAGTAGCGAAATTAACCTCGGTAAATTCAACCAGGGCGACTACTTCGCGGCAGTGGAAGATAAAAACCACTCCGAGAACGTATCTCGCGTACTGTATCCGGACGACTCCACCTACTCCGGGCGTGAGCTGCGACTGCGTCAGGAATACTTCCTGGTTTCCTCGACCATTCAGGACATTTTAAGCCGCCATTATCAGTTGCATAAAACCTACGATAACCTGGCGGATAAAATTGCGATTCACCTCAACGATACTCATCCGGTGCTGTCGATTCCTGAGATGATGCGTCTGCTGATCGATGAGCACCAATTTAGCTGGGACGACGCGTTTGAAGTGTGTTGTCAGGTCTTCTCCTACACCAACCACACGCTAATGAGCGAGGCGCTGGAAACCTGGCCAGTCGATATGCTGGGTAAAATTCTGCCGCGTCACCTGCAGATCATCTTTGAAATCAACGACTATTTCCTGAAAACCTTGCAGGAACAGTATCCGAACGATACCGATCTGCTGGGACGGGCGTCGATCATTGATGAATCCAACGGTCGTCGTGTGCGTATGGCCTGGCTGGCGGTTGTGGTGAGCCACAAAGTTAACGGTGTATCGGAGCTGCACTCTAACCTGATGGTGCAATCGCTATTTGCCGACTTTGCGAAAATCTTCCCGGGTCGTTTCACCAACGTCACCAACGGTGTGACGCCGCGTCGCTGGCTGGCGGTAGCGAACCCATCGCTTTCAGCCGTGTTGGACGAACACCTGGGCCGCAACTGGCGCACCGACCTTAGCCTGCTTAATGATCTGCAACAACACTGTGATTTCCCAATGGTTAATCACGCGGTGCATCAGGCGAAGCTGGAGAACAAAAAGCGTCTGGCGGAGTATATCGCCCAGCAGCTGAATGTGGTGGTAAATCCGAAAGCGCTGTTCGATGTGCAAATCAAACGTATTCACGAATACAAACGTCAATTGATGAATGTGTTGCACGTGATCACCCGCTATAACCGCATCAAGGCCGACCCGGATGCGAAGTGGGTACCGCGCGTGAATATTTTTGGTGGTAAGGCGGCTTCGGCCTATTACATGGCGAAGCACATTATTCATTTGATCAATGACGTAGCGAAAGTGATCAACAACGATCCGCAGATTGGCGACAAGCTGAAAGTCGTGTTCATCCCGAACTACAGTGTTAGCCTGGCGCAGTTGATCATTCCGGCGGCCGATCTGTCTGAACAGATTTCGCTGGCGGGGACGGAAGCTTCCGGCACCAGTAACATGAAGTTTGCGCTTAACGGCGCGCTGACTATCGGTACGCTGGACGGTGCGAATGTCGAGATGCTGGATCATGTCGGTGCTGACAATATCTTTATCTTTGGTAACACAGCGGAAGAAGTGGAAGAACTGCGTCGTCAGGGCTACAAACCGCGTGAATACTACGAGAAAGATGAGGAGCTGCATCAGGTGCTGACGCAAATCGGCAGCGGTGTATTCAGTCCGGAAGATCCGGGTCGCTATCGCGATCTGGTCGATTCGCTGATCAACTTCGGCGATCACTACCAGGTACTGGCGGATTATCGCAGCTATGTCGATTGTCAGGATAAAGTCGACGAACTCTACGAGCGTCAGGAAGAGTGGACCGCAAAAGCGATGCTGAACATTGCCAATATGGGCTACTTCTCTTCTGACCGTACGATCAAAGAGTACGCCGATCATATCTGGCATATTGATCCGGTGAGATTGTAAGTTCAAATATGGCTAAATACCGTGTGTTCCGCTGAAGTAATACAGAGTGGAACTCACGGTATTTCTATACACAATAAACAATAACTTTGATGTATGTTATTCTATTTAATATATACCATTAATATATATTAAATAACGATTGATGATAATGTTTTTGGTGTTTTGTTATTTCAAATAATATTAATTTATTATGAATGCATTAATATTATTCATGTGATTTATGTTTTATTGCCCCTCTTACAACGCCACGTAAAAATAAATTTTATCATTATCAGTGTGTTATATGTGAGTATAAACTCACTTATTGCGGCTTTGGATTATTTTAGGTACATTACTAAGCAGCATATATAATATTATTCACTCAATTACTCTTCTAAAGAACCTTCTGGAATTAGCCAGCGTCAGCTTGTTTTTTGTGAGATATAACTTATTAACGCAGAATGTAAAAACACCAATGTTGCTTGGATTTTTTAACAAAAGGAAAGGTATAAATGAAATTCAATTTATCTAATTTATCCGCAGTATTACTGGCATCAGGTATGCTGATGTCTACTGCGGTAACCGCAGCACCCGGCGATGCAGCACAATTTGGTGGAGCGGATACTGACTGGAGCACCGTTGATTATCCCAGGCTCACTGATATGGATGACAACGTTGATTCAATGGGGGGGAAAATCCGCTTTACTGGCCGTGTAGTGAAAGCTACCTGTAAGGTCGCAACCGATTCAAAACAGATTGAAGTTGTCCTGCCGGTTGTGCCTTCCAACCTTTTCACTGGTATCGACATAGAAGCACAGGGGGCGAGCAACCAGACCGATTTCAATATTAATCTGACCGAATGTAGCAATACAGAGGATCAGAAAATTGAGTTCCGCTTTACCGGTACCGCAGATAGCGCTAATAAAACGCTCGCTAACGAAGTAGAAGGATCAACGGATGCTGACAACAGCGGCAATGCGGGGGCGACTGGTGTAGGGATTCGAATTTACTCCAAAGGTACGACGAATAATGGTCTGATTAACCTGAATACTACTGCGGCAGAGGGTAGCGCCTCCACCGCCGCTTATACAATTCCAGGAAATGCTACGACCCATGATTTCAGCGCGGCCTTTACTGCAGGTTATGCTCAAAACGGTAGCACTGTTGCACCTGGTGTAGTTAAGTCAACAGCAAGTTTTGTGGTGCTGTACGAGTAAATATAAATACGATTTCAGGTTACAAAAAGTTGTAACCTGAGATTGAAATTATTTAATAGAGTATGAATAACAGGTGTTATTTCATCAACAAGGATGCTGTATGAAATGTATTATTGGAAATAAAAAATGGGTTTATGGATTCAGGGATGAATTAAAAATATCACAAAATATTATACGCTCAGGGATTCTTTTTTTACTATCGATATTATTTATTAATAATGCGTCCGCGGGCGGGTTTGGCCTTGGCGTAACGCGATTGATTTATCCGGCAGAAAGTAAGCAAATAACACTCAGTGTGCAAAATAGCGGTGACAACACCAGTTATTTAATTCAATCATGGGTTGATGACAGTAAAACGGAAAAAAAGAGCCAGGATTTTGTTATCACTCCTCCCCTCTTTATGTTGCCAACGCGTAAAGAAGCTTCATTACGTATCATGTTTCTTGGTAAAACTAATTTGCCGACCGATCGTGAAACTTTGTATTGGATGAATGTTAAAGCAATTCCGCCAACAGATGAGAAAAATACACAGAAGAATACCTTACAGTTGGCATTACAAAACAAAATCAAGCTATTTTATCGCCCGGAAAATCTACCTGTGCAACCAGGAAAAGCACGAAATATGTTGCGGTTTAAGTATGAGGGCAAACAACTAAAAGTTATCAATCCTTCGCCTTATTACCTGACACTGACAGGAATTAAAGTACAAGGGAGTAAATTGCCCAATACGTTTGTACCACCGAAAAGCGATATTACGGTCTCGTCGGCAGTGACGTTGGCTGGTGAAATTACTTATCAAACAATTAATGACTTTGGCGCTACGACGGAGCGGCAGAAAGGAATAATGCAGTAACAACGGGATAGTTCAGATGCAACACAGGTCAGGGATATGAACCTAAAGCTCAAAAGATGCGAATATTGGATGGCGGCACAAAAGCAGATGAAACGGGTTGTACCGCTTCTTCTGGTTATTATGCCTGCATGTTCAATCGCGGGAATGCGCTTTAACCCTGCTTTTCTGTCGGGTGATACTGAAGCTGTTGCTGACTTATCCCGTTTCGAGAAAGGGATGACTTATCTTCCTGGTAGCTATGAAGTCGAAGTTTGGGTCAATGATTCCCCTTTACTCTCTCGTACTGTAACTTTTAAAGCAGACGATGAGAATCAACTGATTCCCTGCCTTTCACTTGCTGACTTATTAAGCCTTGGAATTAACAAGAATGCGCTGCCAGAGCAGGCTTTGGCTTTATCTGAAAATAGTTGCCTTGATTTGCGTATCTGGTTTCCTGATGTGCATTACATGCCGGAGCTGGATGCACAGAGACTTAAACTGACCTTTCCGCAGGCGATAATAAAACGTGACGCCCGCGGATATATTCCACCAGAACAGTGGGATAACGGTATTACAGCTTTTTTGCTGAATTATGACTTTTCTGGTAATAACGATCGTGGTGATTACTCTTCAAATAACTATTATTTAAATCTTCGCGCTGGGATCAATATTGGTGCATGGCGTTTTCGCGATTATTCAACCTGGAGTCGTGGGAGTAATTCAGCAGGTAAACTGGAGCATATCAGTAGTACGTTGCAGCGCGTTATTATTCCTTTCAGAAGTGAATTAACGCTAGGAGATACATGGTCATCATCAGATGTTTTCGACAGTGTTAGTATTCGTGGCATAAAACTGGAATCTGACGAAAATATGTTGCCCGATAGTCAAAGTGGTTTCGCTCCCACGGTGCGCGGAATTGCGAAAAGTCGCGCTCAGGTAACAATCAAACAGAATGGTTATGTCATTTATCAAACCTATATGCCGCCGGGACCGTTTGAGATTAGCGATCTTAACCCGACATCATCTGCGGGAGATCTGGAAGTTACCATCAAAGAGTCTGATAATTCAGAAACTGTCTATACCGTACCTTATGCCGCTGTCCCCATCCTGCAACGAGAAGGTCATTCAAAATATTCTACTACGGTTGGCCAATATCGAAGCAATAGCTATAACCAGAAAAGTCCTTATGTATTTCAGGGGGAATTAATTTGGGGTTTACCCTGGGATATTACGGCTTATGGTGGGGCACAATTCTCTGAGGATTACCGGGCGTTGGCGCTCGGCCTTGGCCTGAATCTGGGTGTATTTGGTGCAACATCGTTTGATGTTACTCAGGCTAACAGTTCGCTTGTGGATGGGAGCAAACATCAAGGGCAATCTTATCGTTTTCTTTATTCCAAATCGTTAGTTCAGACAGGAACAGCATTCCATATTATTGGCTATCGTTATTCAACCCAGGGCTTTTACACTTTAAGTGATACGACATACCAACAAATGTCAGGGACTGTTGTTGATCCAAAAACGTTAGATGATAAAGATTACGTTTATAACTGGAATGATTTTTATAACTTGCGTTATAGCAAACGTGGAAAATTTCAGGCTAGTGTATCGCAACCTTTCGGTAACTACGGGTCTATGTATTTATCGGCTAGTCAGCAAACATACTGGAATACTGATAAAAAAGATTCTTTATACCAAGTTGGTTATAACACCAGTATTAAGGGTATCTATCTAAATGTTGCGTGGAATTACAGTAAATCACCAGGGACAAATGCGGATAAAATTGTCTCGCTAAATGTCTCATTACCTATAAGTAATTGGTTATCTTCCACGAATGATGGGCGCTCATCATCGAATGCCATGACTGCAACGTATGGTTATAGTCAGGATAACCACGGACAGGTAAACCAATATACGGGGGTATCTGGTTCTCTGTTGGAGCAGCATAATCTCAGTTATAACATACAACATGGTTTTGCTAATCAGGATAATAGCAGTAGTGGTTCTGTTGGTGTTAATTATCGTGGGGCATATGGTTCCTTGAATTCCGCCTACAGTTACGATAATGAAGGTAATCAACAGATAAACTATGGCATCAGTGGTGCTCTTGTTGTACATGAAAATGGTCTTACGTTGAGTCAACCATTAGGTGAAACTAATGTTTTGATAAAAGCGCCTGGAGCGAATAATGTGGATGTCCAGCGGGGGACAGGAATATCCACTGACTGGCGTGGATATGCAGTTGTTCCTTATGCAACAGAATATAGACGTAATAATATTTCATTAGATCCTATGTCAATGAATATGCATACTGAACTGGATATCACTTCCACTGAAGTTATTCCGGGAAAAGGTGCGTTAGTTCGTGCAGAGTTTGCTGCTCATATCGGTATTCGTGGTTTGTTCACAGTTCGTTATCGTAATAAATCAGTCCCATTCGGTGCTACAGCCAGCGCACAGATTAAAAATAGTAGTCAAATTACCGGGATTGTCGGCGATAATGGACAACTTTATCTCTCAGGATTGCCTTTAGAAGGTGTTATTAATATCCAGTGGGGAGATGGTGTTCAGCAAAAATGTCAGGCTAATTACAAGCTCCCTGAAACAGAACTGAATAATCCTGTTAGCTATGCTACTCTGGAGTGCCGCTAATGAATTTAATATTCTCTAAATATTCTGTATTTTTTATTCTTTTCGCTTTTTTTGCTTTTCCGCTCTCAGGGCAGGCCAATGATTCAGTTGTTGTTACATTTACTGGGATTTTGTTGGCAAAAAGCTGTGACATTACTACCGGAAGTAAAGATCAGTCGGTAAAAATGGGCACTTATGATGCTAATGAATTTTTAAATGTAGGTGATGTTTCTCCGAGTCAAACGTTTACGATTAATGTACAAGGATGCCCGACTGCAAAAAGTACTGTTTATAGTTCTGGTGTGAGCGCCAATGTGCGGTTTACTGGTGATGCAGATGCCATTAATAGCGCATTACTGCGTCTCTCCGCCGGTGCAGATAGTGCGACTGGACTGGGAATAGAAATATTGGATAACAATGATGTGGCGATTGCTATTAATGGTGAATCAGGTTTTCGTGATTTAGTGTTAAATGAAAACGGTGATGCTAATTTGACGTTTAAACTTCGCTATAAATCAACTCAGGAAAATGTACATGCCGGGCAAGCAAATGCTCTGTTGTATTTTGATATCGATTATCAGTGAGGGAGATATGAAGATATTCATTAGTTTATTTTTGTTTATAATATCAACAAATTCTTTTGCTGATGATATCACTCATGCCGGAGTGGTTCGTATTGAAGGGCTAATTACCGAAAAAACCTGCATTATTTCTGATGAGTCAAAAAATTTTACAGTTAATATGCCAGACGTACCCAGTAGTTCGGTAAGGAGTGCAGGGGATGTTACTGAAAAGGTTTATTTTTCCATAACGTTAACCCGCTGTGGTAGTGATGTTGGCAACGCGTATATAAAGTTTACCGGCAATACAGTTTCTGAAGATGCCAGTTTATATAAGCTGGAAGATGGCTCGGTAGATGGGCTTGCACTCACGATTTTTGATAAGAACAAAGGCAGTATTAGTAATGATGTTAAAAGCATCGGTTTTTCACTTACATCATCAGTTGATAATATATTGCATTTTTTTGCGGCTTACAAAGCATTAAAAAATAATGTCCAACCAGGGGATGCCAATGCGTCAGTATCGTTTATTGTCACCTATGATTAAGGTAGTCATAGTATTATTTTCCCTTTTATTCTCTACAGCACAAGCAGGCTTAGTGATCGGTGGAACGCGTTTTGCGTATCCGGAAAATCAGTCCTCAATATCTGTTGAACTCAAAAACACTTCAGACAGAGATATGTTAGTCAAGGTTGCAGTCTCCCCTGATGATGCTCGTCAGTTGACGGGAACGGTTGAATCTTTGCCCTCATATTCTGAAACGGTATTTATCGCAACTCCGCCACTGTTTGTTTTGAAGCCTGACAAAAATACAAAAATAAGAATTAATCGTGTTGGTGGCAGTTTACCTACCGACCGGGAAAGTTTATTTATACTGAATGTTGCAGCATTACCAACGTTGGAAAATAGTCATTCGGTCAAAACTGATAATCAATTGCAAATAGCAGTCCGCAATCGTATGAAAATATTCTATCGGCCATCAAATTTGTCTGAAGACCCGAATATGTCATATCAAAAATTACGCTGGGCACGAAAAAATGAAATTGTTACCGTTTATAATCCAGGCCCCAGATATGTGACACTCTATAACCTACATGTTGATGGTAAAGTTATAGATGGTGGTATGGTCGCACCATTTAGCCATCGCCAACAATCATGGTGTAAATCGCAAGGGATTTGTGAAATAACATGGCAGACATTGGACATTTATAATAATGTATTGCCTGCATTGAAAGTAAATATGAATCCGTTGCAAATGGATGTGTCAGGCTCACAATTTAAAACGGATTAGTAAAAGGAAATCGTATGATTACTTATGCCGGATATAAAGTGAAAATTATTTTTATAATTTTTTTATTTTTAGGGTACCATGTCGTAGCCTATGCTGAAATGGGCCGGGATCGTGAGTTTTGCTATCCTGGTACTCCAGGAAACAATACTACGCCAGCGACCTTTTTTTATGATTTTGGCACAGTTATTATTTCAGATGTTAACAACAATTCAGCCGGTACTGTTTTACCATCTCAAAACTGGAAAATAGGTCGATATAAAGCATACTGTAATTCTCTTGATGATTATGAAGTTTATTTTTCAGGTATTTCAGGAATAGATCCTTCAGGTGCTTCAGGTAATCCACAGGGAGCAGAAATATTTATTCCTGTTACGCATGAAATATCTATTTCAACACATATAAAACTCTACAATCAAAATGGGACGATGACAGATAAAACAGTACCATTCGAGAACTATAGTACTAATTATCCTGCTGACAGAAGTAAAGCAGATTACTGGTCTTCAGGAACAGAAGGCTATATTAAAATTAGGTTGGATAAAAAAATCATCTCTGATGTCTCTCTGAATAATGTACTTTTAGTTTCATTGTATGCCAGTCAGCGGCAAACGGAACATGGGCCAGTACCATTATTTAATGCCTGGATCAGTAACCTGGATATTCAGGTTCCGCAAGGTTGCACTATTAATGAGGGTACTAGTTTTACTGTTAATATGCCGGATGTGTGGGCCAGTGAATTGAGCCGGGCTGGTGCTGGAGCGAAGCCTGCTGGTGTTACTCCTGTAGCAACAACTATTCCGATTAATTGTACGAATAAAGATACAGATGCGGTAATGACGTTGGTATTCGACGGTAACATTTCAGCTACACGTGATACCAATGGGAAACAAAGTATTATTCAGGCACAAGATAATCCTGATGTTGGTATTATGATTATGGATAGTCAGCAAAACTCCGTAGATTTAAATGCTCTGGCAACATCAGTAGGCGTTCCGTTCAGATTGGTGGAAAACCAGGCTGCTTCTGCGCAAACTGCTGATGTTACTTTCCTGGCTTTACCTGTTAGTACAACTGGAAAAGTGCCTGCGGCAGGTCGTTATAATGCACTGGCTGTATTGCGAGTGGAATATCAGTAATTTTTGAGCTAGTACAGAATCGGTTTAGCCATCACCGCAAAATAAAATGCAATAATAGGGATGAACAGAATGTAAAACAAAAAAATATTTTTAATTCTACAGGGACAAAATCTGGTGGAAAATGTAGGTTATGTGCCGATGGATAAAATGTTGCATTAAGCCGGATAATAAAAATGGAATTAGTTGATACGTTATTTGCAAGCCTCTCCGGTACTGATCCATTCACTGGCGTGGATATTACGATTGCCAACTGCAAATCAACATACTGGGATGAAGGCATTATTCAGCAACTCATTAACCAGGTCCTGGATGAAGGGGAAAAGTTCGCCGGTACTGTCGGTCTTGAGGGATTATCTCGATATGATGTCACATTAAATATTGGCTTAACCTCCAGCAATGTATGGCCGGGATTTTCCCTCGATACCGCCACGATCGGTCGTCTTTGTGCCTGTGGTGCTGATTTTGGATTTGACCCCTATATCAGTGATGTACCAGATGTTCAATGTGACCTGAATACGACAAATGACTTTACCGTTCATTTTACGGCAATGCTCAATCCGGATGAGCGGGTGATCATAGCAAAGCGCCCGCTTAAAAAATGTGACTCCTGGATTGAGGATGTTTATATCTTTCAGGTGTTTAAAGAAGCATGGAAATTCCATACCGATAACAGCTTACGCGGTTTTCGGGATAAGCAGGCTGAACTGAAACTCTACGCGCGTCATTACTCAGTGGAAAATTGCACAGAGGAAAGCTGTCGGGATTGTAATTATTGCATTCGGCCCAGCTTTTCCCTCTCTCGTAGTTCCATTATTCGCCTGAATGCGGCGAATGCTCGTTTTGTTTATCAACCGTTTACACGCGACCAGCGGAAGAGGGGGTAATTATGCAACCCAGCCCCGCCATGCAGGCATTAATTGAGCAGGTTTATCATATTTTTCGTCGTTATCCGGTGCCGCAGCAATTTGTGGTTTGTTGTGAATATTGCCTGAGTCAACAGGAACAAAAAGCATTACGGAATACATCGTTGCGAGCGATTCCTTATTCCTTAATCAATGCTGGAATAGTAGTCCAGGACCTGATCCGCAAAACAGCGATGAGGTTCGTTATTTTCTTCCTCGTTTACTGGAGTTTGTTGCGCAGGGGCAATTTGACAATATTCACGAAGTATTTTCTCTACGGCGTATCAACCTTGCCAGTAAAGAAAACTGGCGTGAGGATGAACGGGCAATATTGCAGCGATTTGCCTGCCAGTATATGGCTGATTGGGTATCTGGCGATGAGGCTGTCGAATTACAGTATATGCTGGAAATGTTTTCCCGTGCCGATATCGCTCTTTCGCCATTGCTTGATGCCATCATCTCTGTACCCGGTTACCAACCCACAGTATCGATGGCATGTTTGCTGTGGCATAACAGGGAAGAGAATATTCAGAATAGTCGTTTTGAGCAGGATGATGACGATAAAGCCATTACCGCCCAAATCAATGCCTGGGCCTTCAACAATCAATCCATCCTGAAAGAACGCGCGCGGCAGGCGATTGAGAACCTGCTTAATCAGCCCGAACAGGGCACACATTATCAGGTCTGGGAAGACGACTGGATGATTGATGAGTGTTTATGCGCGATGTATGACGCATCATCCGAATCACCAGGAAAATAAAAATGATTAAATTCCGGCTTTATATTCCCCCTGTAATTCTCGGTTTTGTTATCGTGCCATTATTGGTATGGCCGACGGTTATTGCCTTAGCCGTACTTATATTCACGTTAACTTTTCTGGCTGAAATAATATTCTCCTTTCCGCTCCTGGTTGTGCGTATTTCTCTTCAGGAATTACAACTTGAGTTAATGGTTGAATATGCACTTTTTTTCAGTGTAATGGGTGGCATCGGTTGGCAATTCTCCCGCAGAACGCCTCCTGAATTAAAAAACAGACTGCATTGCTGGCTGGTCTTTTCTCCGGCCTATTTCTGGTTAATTCTCTCGAATTTCATTCTTTATATTACTCCAGAGAAATCAGCGTTGCTGGAAAATATCCGAAACTTCTTTCTGACGTTTGTCTGGCTTCCCCTGAATTTTTCCCCTTTTTGGCCGCAGCCGTGGACTGATTTTGTCGGCCCGATTAGTGCACAGCTTGGTTTTGCGTTGGGATATTACTGCCAGTGGCGTAGCAAAAATAGAAGCCAGGGGCAGAAGTGGGTTGAGTGGGGAACGTGCTTAAATTTGGCGATTTTAGCTCAGGGGCCGTTATTCAATTATTTACAATGAATAGTCTAAGGAATCCAAATAGCCCGGTTGCACTTCACAACCGGGCATCATCCTTACGACGCCAGCGACAACTTCTGCTGCGTATACTCCACCAGCCACTGACTCACACGAGATTGTTGTTCCGCATTCAGCCACATGCCTTGTTTTGTGCGACGCCACAGGGCATCGTCGGCGCGGCGGACCCATTCGTGATCCACCAGGTATTTCAGCTCCGCTTCGTAGAACTCATGACCGAAATCTTCACCGAGGTCGCTTATCGCCCCTGCATTGCCGAGCAGCAGTTCGCTGTTGCTGCCGTAAGTGCGCGCGTAGTGACGTGCCAGCGATTCGGTCAGGAACGGGTAACGGCGGCGCAGGCGGGCGGCGTAATCGTCACGGTCGCCTTCAATGGCACCACCCGGCAGCACGCTCTCTTTCGTCCACGCCGGACCAATGCCCTGATAATATGGCGTCAGTTTTTCCAGCGCGTGCTCCGCCAGTTTGCGGTAGGTGGTCAGCTTACCGCCGAATACCGACAGCAGCGGCGCTTTGCCGTTTTCATCATGGATATCAAGGGTGTAATCACGAGTGATAGCCTGCGGCGAATCGGACTCATCATCACACAGCGGACGCACGCCGGAGTAAGTCCAGACGATATCGTCCCGGCTTAACTGCTTTTTAAAGTGCGTGTTATACACTTTCAGCAGGTAATTGATTTCACTCTCTTCAATCTTCACTGCTTTTGGATCACCTTTGTATTCCACATCGGTAGTGCCGATGATGGAAAACTCGTCCATCCACGGGATCACGAAGACAATACGTTTATCTTCGTTTTGCAGAATGTAGGCCTGCTTTTGTGTATGAACGCGCGGCACGACAATATGGCTGCCTTTGATCAGGCGAATGCCATAAGGCGAAGGCAGATGCATCCCGTCGTCGAAGAACTGCTTTACCCACGGGCCGGTGGCGTTCACGAGGCCGCGCGCTTGCCAGCTATATTTTTTGCCGGTATCGATATCTTCCGCTTCCACAATCCACAGGCCGTTTTCGCGGCGAGCAGAAGTGGCACGAGTACGAGTAAGCACTTCACCGCCTTTACGCACCACCATCTGGGCGTTGGCGAGTACCAGACGGGCGTCGTCTACCCAACAGTCGGAATATTCAAATCCGCGCTTAATTTCCGGTTTTAATACTGAATTTGCGCCAAAACGCAAACCGGTTGATCCCGGCAGGCTGGTGCGTTTACCCAGATGATCGTACATAAACAGACCAATCCGAATCATCCACGCCGGGCGCAGATGCGGACGATGCGGCAGGCGAAAACGCATCGGGAAGGCGATATGCGGGGCCATTTTCAGTAGCACTTCACGTTCAGCCAGCGCCTCGCTGACCAGGCGGAATTCATAGTGCTCAAGGTAGCGCAGGCCACCGTGAATGAGTTTTGAACTGGCGGAAGAGGTCGCGCAAGCGAGATCCTGCGCCTCCAGCATCAGCACGGATAAACCGCGTCCAGCGGCGTCTGCCGCGATACCAGCACCATTGATGCCGCCACCTATCACAATCAGATCTTTGGTTTCCATGCTGCCCTCATTCACTTTCGTTAAAGCTCACAAATGTTCGTTATCGAACATATTAGCAAAGAATCGCGCTTTGGGTAACATTGAAAAAACATTTTAGAGTGATATGTATAACATTATGGCGTTTATCTTCCGCTTCGACGTAAACTGTGCGGTAAATTTGCCCACTTGTTTGTAAAGAAAGAGAGACGCATGGATCAGTTCGAATGTATTAACGTTGCCGACGCGCACCAGAAGTTGCAGGAAAAAGAGGCGGTGCTGGTCGATATTCGCGATCCACAGAGTTTCGCAATGGGGCATGCGGTGCAGGCTTTCCATTTAACCAACGACACACTGGGCGCGTTTATGCGTGATAACGACTTTGACACTCCGGTGATGGTGATGTGTTACCACGGCAATAGCAGCAAAGGCGCGGCGCAGTATCTGCTGCAACAGGGCTACGATGTGGTCTATAGCATTGACGGCGGCTTTGAAGCCTGGCAGCGTCAGTTTCCTGCAGAGGTGGCGTACGGCGCGTAACGCTTTATACTGTCCCCTTTTGTGTGGAATAAGCGACAGCAACAATGTTGATGATTACCTCTTTTGCTAACCCCCGCGTGGCGCAGGCGTTTGTTGATTACATGGCGACGCAGGGTGTTATCCTCACGATTCAACAAAATAACCAAAGCGATGTCTGGCTGGCGGATGAGTCCCAGGCCGAGCGCGTGCGGGCGGAGCTGGCGCGTTTTCTCGAAAACCCGGCAGATCCGCGTTATCTGGCGGCCAGCTGGCAGGCGGGCCATACCGGCAGTGGCCTGCATTATCGCCGTTATCCTTTCTTTGCTGCCTTGCGTGAACGCGCAGGTCCGGTAACCTGGGTGATGATGATCGCCTGCGTGGTGGTGTTTATCGCCATGCAAATTCTCGGCGATCAGGAAGTGATGTTATGGCTGGCCTGGCCATTCGATCCGACGCTGAAATTTGAGTTCTGGCGTTACTTCACCCACGCGTTAATGCACTTCTCGCTGATGCATATCCTCTTTAACCTGCTCTGGTGGTGGTATCTCGGCGGTGCGGTGGAAAAACGCCTCGGTAGCGGTAAGCTAATTGTCATTACTCTCATTAGCGCCCTGTTAAGCGGCTATGTGCAGCAAAAATTCAGCGGGCCGTGGTTTGGCGGGCTTTCTGGCGTGGTGTATGCGCTGATGGGCTACGTCTGGCTACGTGGCGAACGCGATCCGCAAAGTGGCATTTACCTGCAACGTGGGTTAATTATCTTTGCGTTGATCTGGATTGTCGCCGGATGGTTTGATTTGTTTGGGATGTCGATGGCGAACGGAGCACACATCGCCGGGTTAGCCGTGGGTTTAGCGATGGCTTTTGTTGATTCGCTTAATGCGCGAAAACGAAAATAATTCCAGGGATTTATAAATGAAACAAACACAACGTCACAACGGTATTATCGAACTGGTTAAACAGCAGGGTTATGTCAGTACCGAGGAACTGGTGGAGCACTTCTCCGTCAGCCCGCAGACTATTCGTCGCGACCTCAACGAGCTGGCAGAGCAAAACCTGATCCTGCGCCATCATGGCGGTGCGGCGCTGCCTTCCAGTTCGGTTAACACCCCGTGGCACGATCGCAAGGCCACCCAGACCGAAGAAAAAGAGCGCATCGCCCGCAAAGTGGCGGAGCAAATCCCCAACGGCTCGACGCTGTTTATCGATATCGGCACCACCCCGGAAGCGGTGGCGCACGCGCTGCTTAATCACAGCAATTTGCGCATTGTCACCAACAATCTCAACGTCGCTAACACTTTGATGGTAAAAGAAGATTTTCGCATTATTCTCGCCGGTGGCGAATTACGCAGCCGCGATGGCGGGATCATTGGCGAAGCGACACTCGATTTTATCTCCCAGTTCCGCCTTGATTTCGGCATTCTGGGGATCAGCGGCATTGACAGTGACGGCTCGCTGCTGGAGTTCGATTACCACGAAGTTCGCACCAAACGCGCCATTATTGAGAACTCGCGCCACGTTATGCTGGTTGTCGATCACTCGAAATTTGGCCGTAACGCGATGGTCAATATGGGCAGTATCAGCATGGTAGATGCCGTCTACACCGACGCCCCGCCGCCAGTAAGCGTGATGCAGGTGCTGACGGACCACCATATTCAACTGGAGCTGTGCTGATCCTGCACGGCTTCCCACGTCAGATTAAAACGCGCCAGGTATTTGCGTAGCCGATCCGCGTCGTTGACGCTGGCTTTCCCCTGGCGCGAAACATCAAAAAGCTGGCGACCGGCAGCAGAAAGTGACTTTGCCTGGCGGCAGATGGCTATTACGTGTTCCAGTTGCAGTCGATCAAAGAGGTCGATGTTTTCTGCCTCAGCGCCCAGCAGTTGTGTAAGCGCGGAGGGACGGCTCTCCTGCCAGTTATAGCGCAGACGGTTTATCTCATCTTCAACCACGTCCAGAGTGATGCGTCCGCTAGTGGCAAAGGTGGCCATCCGCGTGACGCTGGCAGAAAGTTCGCGAAAGTTACCGCGCCATGTTGCCTGGGGAGAGGTCGCAAAAGCCAGCCAGGCGCGCCGCGCTTCGGTGTTAAAACGCACGCTGTCGCCAGTGAGTGAGGCGTGGCGCTCCACTTCATAATCAAGGTTCGGTTCAATATCTTCCTGGCGCTGGCTCAGCCCCGGCAAGGTGAAGGTCCAGAGATTGATCCGCGCGTACAGATCTTCGCGGAATTTGCCTTCGGCAACCAGCTGACGCAAATCGCGCACCGTTCCGGCGATAAGCTGAAAGTCGCTACTCACCTGGCGATCGCTGCCAAATGGGTAAAAGGTTTTCTCTTCAATGGCTTTCAGCAACATCGCCTGTTCGTCTGCGCCCAGTTCGCCAATCTCATCAAGAAACAACATACCACCGTTGGCGCTGCGTAATAATCCTTCACGAGATTCCCGCGCCCCGGTAAACGCGCCTTTCACATGACCAAACAGCGTCGACATGGCGGTATCGCCACGCAGAGTGGCGCAGTTCATTTCTACAAATGCGCCGCTAAACTGATGCCGTGCCTGTTTTAATTCGAAGATGCGTCGTGCCAGAAATGACTTGCCCGCACCGGTCGGGCCGTTAAGCAGGATCGGTGCGCGGGATTTAATCGCCACTTTTTCAATCTGCTCAATCATGCGGTTGAAGTGGGGGGTACGCGTGGCAATGCCGGACTTAAGAAAATCGAGCGTTTGCTGCCGTTCCTCGGCAAAGCGGCTGGCGATGGCGTTATAACGGCTTAAATCGAGATCGATAATCGTCACTTCACCTGCGCCGCGCGGCTGTTCTTTTTTGCGCGGAGGGGAAGATTGTATCAGCCGGGCGGGCAGGTAACGCGCTTCCGCCAGCAGAAACCAGAAAATCTGTGCGACGTGGGTGCCAGTGGTGATGTGAATTAAATAGTCTTCTTTATCAGGTTGAAACGCGTAGCCACGGGCGAAATCATGCAGGCAGGCGTAAACCTCTTCGAAATCCCACGGGTTATGCAGTTCAATCTCAACGCTCACCACTTCAGTTTCTGGCGAAACGCTGGCGATATCGCATTTAAGCGTTTCAAACAGCGAGCGCGAGCGGGCGTCGTGCAACAATTCCTGTCGATTGATGACTAACGATTCTTGCTGGCATAGACAGAGTGACGGACGCCATTTCGACCAGCGCTGACTGCCGCGCCCGACATAATCCAGCACCGTTCCGACAAAGCCAAAAGCCACTGTTTTACGCATCTTAGATATCCTTATAAAAGACGAGATTTCATTATCGGTAAATCGGCTTTGCGGGAAATCTCCGGTTACGGACGTAAAGATATAATCTTTTTAAAAACAATGAATAATAAAAATTAAGCTGCTTATTTAATTTTCTGGCACGACGGTTGCAATTATCAGGACAGCAAACAACGAAAAGAGAAAAAAAATGAATTACGAATTACTAACCACTGAAAATGCCCCGGTAAAAATGTGGACCAAAGGCGTGCCGGTAGAGGCCGATGCGCGTCAGCAACTTATTAATACGGCGAAGATGCCGTTTATTTTCAAACATATTGCGGTAATGCCGGATGTACACCTGGGTAAAGGTTCTACCATTGGTAGCGTGATCCCGACCAAAGGGGCGATTATTCCGGCGGCGGTGGGCGTGGATATCGGTTGTGGAATGAACGCGCTGCGTACCGCGTTAACGGCGGCAGACCTGCCGGAAAACCTGGCGGAGCTGCGTCAGGCGATTGAAACAGCCGTGCCGCACGGACGTACTACCGGACGTTGTAAACGTGATAAAGGCGCATGGGAAAATCCGCCTGTTAACGTCGATGCGAAATGGGCTGAGCTGGAAGCCGGTTATCAGTGGTTAACGCAAAAATATCCCCGTTTCCTTAACACTAACAACTATAAACACCTGGGAACGCTGGGAACGGGTAACCACTTTATTGAAATCTGCCTTGATGAGTCGGACCAGGTGTGGATTATGCTGCACTCCGGTTCACGCGGAATTGGTAACGCCATCGGGACTTACTTTATCGATCTGGCGCAAAAAGAGATGCAGGAAACGCTTGAAACATTGCCGTCGCGTGATCTGGCGTACTTTATGGAAGGTACGGAATACTTTGATGATTACCTGAAAGCCGTGGCCTGGGCGCAGCTTTTTGCCAGCCTTAACCGCGATGCGATGATGGAAAACGTGGTAACGGCGTTGCAGAGCATTACGCAGAAAACGGTCAGACAGCCACAAACGCTGGCGATGGAAGAGATCAACTGTCACCACAACTATGTGCAAAAAGAACAGCACTTTGGTGAAGAGATCTACGTGACGCGTAAAGGCGCGGTGTCTGCGCGTGCTGGTCAATATGGAATTATTCCCGGTTCGATGGGAGCGAAAAGCTTTATCGTCCGTGGGCTGGGAAATGAAGAGTCGTTCTGTTCGTGCAGCCACGGTGCCGGGCGGGTTATGAGCCGTACTAAAGCGAAAAAAATGTTCAGCGTGGAAGATCAAATTCGTGCCACCGCGCATGTGGAATGCCGTAAAGATGCCGAAGTGATCGACGAAATCCCGATGGCGTATAAAGATATTGATGCGGTGATGGCGACACAAAGCGATCTGGTGGAAGTTATCTACACCCTGCGTCAGGTGGTGTGCGTAAAAGGATAAATGATGAAAAGGATGATTGCGCTGGACGGCGCACAGGGCGAAGGCGGCGGGCAGATCCTGCGCTCGGCGCTGAGCCTGTCTATGATAACCGGCCAGCCATTTACCATCACCGGCATTCGTGCCGGGCGGGCGAAACCGGGGCTGTTGCGCCAGCATCTGACCGCGGTTAAGGCGGCGACGGAAATTTGCCGAGCAACGGTGGAAGGCGCGGAGCTGGGGTCGCAGCGTCTGGTCTTCCGGCCCGGTACCGTGCGTGGCGGCGATTACCGCTTTGCTATCGGTAGTGCCGGAAGCAGCACGCTGGTGCTGCAAACGGTGCTACCCGCGCTGTGGTTTGCTGATGGGCCTTCGCGTGTTGAAGTGAGCGGCGGCACCGATAACCCGTCGGCACCGCCTGCGGATTTTATCCGCCGGGTGCTGGAGCCGCTGCTGGCGAAAATGGGCATTCATCAGCAAACCACATTATTACGCCACGGTTTTTATCCTGCTGGAGGCGGGGTGGTGGCAACGGAAGTCTCGCCGGTGGCATTGTTTAACACCTTGCAACTTGGCGAGCGCGGGAACATTGTGCAGATGCGTGGAGAGGTGCTATTAGCTGGCGTGCCGCGCCATGTCGCTGAGCGTGAAATCGCTACACTGGCGGGGAGTTTTTCCCTGCATGAGCAGAATATTCATAACCTGCCGCGTGACCAGGGACCGGGTAATACCGTTTCGCTTGAAGTCGAAAGTGAAAATATCACCGAACGCTTTTTTGTCGTCGGTGAAAAGCGCGTCAGCGCCGAAGTGGTCGCGGCACAGTTGGTGAAAGAGGTGAAACGCTACCTGGCAAGTCCGGCGGCGGTGGGGGAATATCTCGCCGACCAGCTGGTACTGCCGATGGCGCTGGCGGGCGCGGGAGAATTTACGGTCGCCCATCCCTCATGCCATCTGCTGACCAATATTGCGGTGGTGGAGCGTTTCTTGCCAGTGCGGTTTAGTCTGGTGGAGGCGGATGGCGTAACGCGGGTGAGCATTGAATGATATAAAGATGTAAGCCGGATCCGACGTATTATCCGGCTAAACTCACACCCCATATCCCATCATCTTCAGCAGTTTCTGCGCGTGTTGTACCGCGGCCTGACGGTGGGCGACACCGAGTTTTTGGTACAGATTGCGGATATGCGTCTTGATGGTGGTTGCCGCCACTTCCAGCTCACCTGCAATTTGCTCGTTGCTGTAACCGGAGTAAATCAGCCCCAGGACCTGCCATTCACGTTGGGTCAACGGGCTGGTGCGGATCAGCTCTGGCACTTCCGGATGATTTAGCAGACGTTCAACGAAATTCTCATCGAAATGGGCGAATTTATGCCGATGATGTTGATTGATTTCTCGCAGAATACGCTGTGCGCGATGCTGTTCCAGCTCCGGCAGCGTATTGAGTTGAATAAGCTGGCGCAGTTGTTGCGCCATCGCTTCGCCTTCGATGACAAAATGACTGATAAATCCGGTGCGATTCGCCAGTTTTAATGCGTCCAGCAACACACGTTGGGCGTCACTTTTACGTCCGGCCTGCCAGTACAGTTGATTAAGCAGCAACAGGTTACGGTTGAGATCGCTCATCAACCGCAGACTGCGGGCATTTTCATTGAGTTCTTCGAGGACAATTTCCGCAGATTCAAACTCGCCCAGCAAGATTTGTGCACGGGCAATGTTGCGCCATTGACCTTGCAGGAAGTGGTTGTTCGCAAACTCCGGTTTAGCCGTATGACGCAACCAGTTGGCAGCGGCGGCTTTATCGCTGGTCATTTGCCAGTAAATCACCCGGACTTTGTTGGCGTTAGAGATCCAGTCGCTGTGATATTTGCCATTCCCCAGCAGGTTTTCCAGACGGTTAAGCTGGCTACGAGCGTTATCTAAATCACCACGGGCCAGCGAGCATTGAATCAACATTGCCAGGCACTGAAGCTGTTGCTGTGGCTGATAAGACGACAAGACTTCAATCCCGCTACGCGCCGACGCTTCGGCTTCATCCAGCCGTGCCCAGGCCCATAACAGTTGTGCTCGGATGCGCACCAGAAACTCATGCATTGGCAGCTGTTCCAGATGCTGCTCGTTGATCAGCTGGAACGCTTTTTCCTGCGTTTCCCACGCGGTTTGCAGGAATCCCTGAGCAAACAGAATTTCACTTTGCTGGATTAAACTCCATAAGGCGTAGTGCCAGACGTCGTGCTGGCGTGCCATCTGTTCGGTTTGCTGCATTAGCGCCAGTGAGCGGGTCAATTCGCCTTTGCAGTGCAGCACTTCACCCAGCACCGAGGTTGCCACAATGCGGCTATAGAACCAGCCCGGCGGCAGCTCTTCCAGTGCCAGTTTTGCCAGCCGTTCCGCTTCATCCGGATTACCATCGTTAATCGCTACCTGGGCGCGCAGAGCGTTAAATTCTGCGTGCATGGTGCCTTCTCTGATGTCCTTGATTTCATGTTCAGCACGGGCTAGCAGGGTGTTAACTTCGCCGTAGCGATGTTGGCTTTGCATCAGCCACGCCTGCAATAACACTAACTGCGGATTTTCCAGCAAACTGTCCCACGGCAGGGCCTTAAGCGACTCTTCCAGCAGCGACAGTTCGCTATGGTTGAACAAACTCCAGGCGTGATTAAGCAGAATATCGCGCAGCATCAGCGCATCGCCTGCCGCCAGCGCATGATGAATCGCTTCGCTGGGAAATCCCTGGGCCATCCAGCTTTCTGCGGCGGCACGGTGGATTTCCGGCAGCTCCGCCGCCAGTTCCCACTGGCAGCGCTGACGCAGGAAGTTACCAAACAGCGGGTGATAGCAGAACCACTCGCCGGTATCATCCATCCGCTGTAAAAACAGCCCCTGGCGCTCAATCTCTTCGAGGCGCATTTGCCCGTTTTCTTCGCCGGTCACACGGTTGATGAGTGCATCGTTCATTGAGCGCAAAATGGCGCTTTTCAACAGAAAATGGCGCGTT
Organism: Escherichia sp. WS338; assembly: GCF_046486405.1. NCBI lineage: Bacteria > Pseudomonadati > Pseudomonadota > Gammaproteobacteria > Enterobacterales > Enterobacteriaceae > Escherichia > Escherichia sp. WS338. The sequence continues at coordinate 118,996 of NZ_JBJQLL010000008.1, forward strand.
GTGAGATCGACGTTATCCAAAACCTCATCGACCAGATAATCCGAAAGATGGCTGGCATTGATTCCCGCCAGGCGGCGTGCCGACTTATGGGCTGAGTGGGTATTCTGCCGGGCGGAGAGGGCGATTAGCTGCAGTGCCGTCGCCCAACCGGAAACGTCATCGCAAATCCGACTGCTTTCTGCGGCTTCAATCGGCGATGACAGACGGCAATCAAAAAACTGCTTCGCTTCCTGATGAGTAAATGCCAGTTGCTGACTGCCAATTTCCAGCAGTTGATCACGAACACGCAGATTGGCAATGCCCAGTTGCGGAAGGTTGCGTGACAACACCACCAGGGTGAGATTTTCTGGTTGATGGCGAATAAAGAAGCGCATTGACTCGTGGATCACTGGATTAGTGATCAGATGATAGTCATCGATGACCAGATAAAGTGGGCTATGCCATTCCGCCAGCTCAATGAAAAGCTGGGCGAAGAGTGACGTCAGGCTGGCATATTGCCGTTTTTGCGCCATCGTCTCACATATCGCGCAGTGACCATTGGTTGCCTGTTGCACGGCGGCAATGAGATAGCTGGCGAAACGCTCTTGCTGGTTATCACCTTCATCCAGCGAGTACCAGCCGATATCGTTTTTGCCTGCCGCCCACTGGGAAATGAGCGTGGTCTTTCCGTAGCCCGCAGGACTTGTGATCAGCGCCAGCCGGAAGTTGTTCGCGCCGGAAAGTTTAGCCAGCAGGCGCTCACGAACCACGGTATGGTCGAGTCGAACCGGGCGACTTAATTTTGACGGAATCAGCATAGTTAATCACTTCACTGTGGAAAATGAGGAAATATTATTTTTTTTGCGCTTCGTAATTAATGGTTATAAGGTCGGCCAGAAACCTTTCTAATGCAAGCGATGACGTTTTTTTATGTGTCTGAATTTGCACTGTGTCACAATTCCAAATGTTTATTAACAACTCACCTAAAACGACGCTGATCCAGCGTGAATACTGGGTTGTACGGTATTTTCCTTATGTTCATCAGTTTCATTTAAGCAAGGGTTTCTTCTTCATTTCTGATGAAAGTGCCATCTAAAAAGATGATCTTAATAAATCTATTAAGAATGAGATGGAGCACACTGGATATTTTACTTGTGAAACTGTTTCACTCCTTTACTTAATTTATAGAGTTACCTTCCGCTTTTTGAAAATACGCAACGGCCATTTTTTGCACTTAGATACAGATTTTCTGCGCTGTATAGCATTGATTTGCTGCTAATCCTGTGGTTTGCACTAGCTTTAAGTGGTCGAGATCACATTTCCTTGCTCATCCCCACAACTCCTCCCTGCCTAATCCCCCGCAGGATGAGGAAGGTCAACATCGAGCCTGGCAAACTAGCGATAACGTTGTGTTGAAAATCTAAGAAAAGTGGAACTCCTATGTCACAACCTATTTTTAACGATAAGCAATTTCAGGAAGCGCTTTCACGTCAGTGGCAGCGTTATGGCTTAAATTCTGCGGCTGAAATGACCCCTCGTCAGTGGTGGTTGGCAGTGAGCGAAGCACTGGCCGAAATGCTGCGTGCTCAGCCATTTGCCAAACCGGTGGCGAATCAGCGACATGTTAACTACATCTCAATGGAGTTTTTAATTGGTCGCCTGACGGGCAACAACCTGTTGAATCTCGGCTGGTATCAGGATGTACAGGATTCGTTGAAGGCTTATGACATCAACCTGACTGACCTGTTGGAAGAAGAGATCGACCCGGCGCTGGGTAACGGTGGTCTGGGACGTCTGGCGGCGTGCTTCCTCGACTCAATGGCAACTGTCGGGCAGTCAGCTACTGGCTACGGCCTTAATTATCAATATGGCTTGTTCCGCCAGTCTTTTGTCGATGGCAAACAGGTTGAAGCGCCGGATGACTGGCATCGCGGTAACTACCCGTGGTTCCGCCACAACGAAGCACTGGATGTGCAGGTAGGGATTGGCGGTAAAGTGACGAAAGATGGACGCTGGGAGCCGGAGTTTACCATTACCGGTCAAGCGTGGGATCTCCCCGTTGTCGGCTATCGTAATGGCGTGGCGCAGCCACTGCGTCTGTGGCAGGCGACGCATGCGCATCCGTTTGATCTGACTAAATTTAACGATGGTGATTTCCTGCGTGCCGAACAGCAGGGCATCAACGCGGAAAAACTGACCAAAGTTCTCTATCCAAACGACAACCATACTGCCGGTAAAAAGCTGCGCCTGATGCAGCAATACTTCCAGTGTGCCTGCTCGGTAGCGGATATTTTGCGTCGCCATCATCTGGCGGGGCGTAAACTGCACGAACTGGCGGATTACGAAGTTATTCAGCTGAACGATACCCACCCAACTATCGCCATTCCAGAACTGCTGCGCGTGCTGATCGATGAGCACCAGATGAGCTGGGATGACGCCTGGGCCATCACCAGCAAAACTTTCGCTTACACCAACCATACCCTGATGCCAGAAGCGCTGGAACGCTGGGATGTGAAACTGGTGAAAGGCTTACTGCCGCGCCACATGCAGATTATTAACGAAATTAATACTCGCTTTAAAACGCTGGTGGAGAAAACCTGGCCGGGCGATGAAAAAGTGTGGGCCAAACTGGCGGTGGTGCACGACAAACAAGTGCATATGGCGAACCTGTGTGTGGTTGGCGGTTTCGCGGTGAACGGTGTTGCGGCGCTGCACTCAGATCTGGTGGTGAAAGATCTGTTCCCGGAATATCACCAGCTATGGCCGAACAAATTCCATAATGTCACCAACGGTATTACCCCACGTCGCTGGATCAAACAGTGCAACCCGGCACTGGCGGCTCTGTTGGATAAATCACTGAAAAAAGAGTGGGCTAACGATCTCGATCAACTGATCAATCTGGAAAAATTCGCTGATGATGCGAAATTCCGTCAGCAATATCGCGAGATCAAGCAGGCGAATAAAGTCCGTCTGGCAGAGTTTGTGAAAGTTCGTACCGGTATTGAGATCAATCCACAGGCGATTTTCGATATTCAGATCAAACGTCTGCATGAGTACAAACGCCAGCACCTGAATCTGCTGCATATTCTGGCGTTGTACAAAGAAATTCGTGAAAACCCGCAGGCTGATCGCGTACCGCGCGTCTTCCTCTTTGGCGCGAAAGCGGCACCGGGCTACTACCTGGCGAAAAACATTATCTTTGCGATCAACAAAGTGGCTGACGTGATCAACAACGATCCGCAGGTTGGCGACAAATTGAAGGTGGTGTTCCTGCCGGATTATTGCGTTTCGGCGGCGGAAAAACTGATCCCGGCGGCGGATATCTCCGAACAAATTTCGACGGCAGGTAAAGAAGCTTCCGGTACCGGCAATATGAAACTGGCGCTCAATGGTGCGCTTACTGTCGGTACGCTGGATGGTGCGAACGTTGAAATCGCCGAGAAAGTTGGTGAAGAAAATATCTTTATTTTTGGTCATACCGTGGAACAAGTGAAGGCAATTCTGGCCAAAGGCTACGACCCGGTGAAATGGCGGAAGAAAGATAAGGTGCTGGACGCAGTATTGAAAGAGCTGGAAAGCGGTAAATACAGCGACGGCGATAAGCATGCCTTCGACCAGATGCTGCACAGTATCGGCAAACAGGGCGGCGATCCGTATCTGGTGATGGCGGATTTCGCCGCTTATGTAGAGGCACAAAAGCAGGTGGATGTGCTGTACCGCGACCAGGAGGCCTGGACTCGCGCGGCGATCCTCAATACCGCCCGCTGCGGTATGTTTAGCTCGGATCGCTCTATTCGCGATTATCAGGCTCGTATCTGGCAGGCAAAACGCTAAGGAAGCTCGATGGAAAGCAAACGTCTGGATAATGCCGCGCTGGCGGCGGGGATTAGCCCCAATTACATCAATGCCCACGGTAAACCGCAGTCGATTAGCGCCGAAACCAAACGGCGTTTGCTTGACGCGATGCATCAACGTACCGCCACGAAAGTGGCGGTAACGCCAGTCCCGAATGTCATGGTTTATACCAGCGGCAAAAAAATGCCGATGGTGGTGGAGGGCAGCGGCGAATATAGCTGGCTGCTGACCACCGAAGAAGGAACGCAGTACAAAGGCCATGTAACGGGGGGCAAAGCGTTCAATCTACCGACGAAGCTGCCGGAAGGTTATCACACGCTGACACTCACCCAGGACGACCAGCGCGCGCATTGCCGGGTGATTGTCGCCCCGAAACGCTGTTACGAACCGCAGGCGTTGCTGAATAAACAAAAGCTGTGGGGTGCCTGCGTTCAGCTTTATACGCTGCGATCGGAAAAAAACTGGGGTATTGGGGATTTTGGCGATCTCAAAGCGATGCTTGAGGATGTGGCAAAACGTGGCGGGTCGTTCATCGGTCTGAACCCGATTCATGCGCTCTATCCGGCAAATCCGGAAAGTGCCAGCCCGTATAGCCCGTCTTCTCGCCGTTGGCTGAATGTGATTTATATCGACGTTAACGCAGTTGAAGATTTCCATCTTAGCGAAGAGGCTCAGGCCTGGTGGCAGTTGCCGACCACGCAACAGACGCTGCAACAGGCGCGGGATGCCGACTGGGTTGATTACTCCACGGTTACCGCCCTAAAAATGACAGCATTACGAATGGCGTGGAAAGGTTTCGCGCAACGTGATGATGAGCAGATGACCGCGTTTCGCCAGTTTGTTGCAGAGCAGGGCGACAGCCTGTTCTGGCAGGCAGCCTTTGATGCGCTACATGCCCAGCAAGTGAAAGAGGACGAAATGCGCTGGGGCTGGCCAGCATGGCCAGAGATGTATCAGAACGTGGATTCACCAGAAGTGCGCCAGTTCTGCGAAGAACATCGTGATGACGTCGATTTTTATCTCTGGTTGCAGTGGCTGGCTTACAGCCAGTTTGCCGCCTGCTGGGAGATAAGCCAGGGCTATGAAATGCCGATTGGCTTGTATCGTGATCTGGCGGTTGGCGTAGCGGAAGGTGGGGCGGAAACCTGGTGTGACCGTGAACTGTATTGCCTGAAAGCGTCGGTTGGCGCGCCGCCGGATATCCTCGGCCCGTTGGGGCAGAACTGGGGATTGCCGCCAATGGACCCGCATATTATCACCGCGCGTGCCTATGAACCGTTTATCGAGCTGTTGCGTGCCAATATGCAAAACTGCGGCGCATTACGAATTGATCACGTGATGTCGATGCTGCGTTTGTGGTGGATACCGTATGGCGAGACGGCAGATCAGGGCGCGTATGTTCACTATCCGGTGGATGATCTGCTCTCGATTCTGGCACTCGAAAGTAAACGTCATCGCTGTATGGTGATTGGTGAAGATCTCGGTACCGTACCGGTAGAGATTGTCGGTAAGCTGCGCAGCAGCGGTGTGTACTCCTACAAAGTGCTCTATTTCGAAAACGACCACGAGAAGACATTCCGCGCACCGAAAGCGTACCCAGAGCAGTCGATGGCGGTTGCGGCGACACACGACCTGCCTACGCTACGCGGCTACTGGGAGAGCGGGGATTTAACGCTGGGCAAAACGCTGGGGCTGTATCCGGATGAAGTGGTACTGCGCGGTCTGTATCAGGATCGCGAACTGGCGAAGCAAGGGCTGCTGGATGCTCTGCATAAATATGGTTGCCTGCCAAAACGTGCCGGGCATAAGGCATCGTTGATGTCGATGACACCGACGCTGAATCGTGGCTTACAGCGCTACATCGCCGATAGCAACAGCGCCCTGTTAGGACTACAGCCAGAAGACTGGCTGGATATGGCGGACCCGGTAAATATTCCCGGCACCAGTTACCAGTATAAAAACTGGCGGCGCAAGCTCTCCGCAACGCTTGAGGCGATGTTTGCCGATGATGGTGTGAACAAGTTGCTGAAGGATTTGGACAGACGGCGCAGAGCGGCAGCGAAGAAGAAGTAGAGTGCGGTTGATGCCGGATGCGATGCATCCGGCAGTCAGTGTTATCAAATCACCATATTCAGCAGCAGACAGCCTACCAGACCGCACACCGAGATAATGGTTTCCAGCATCGACCAGGATTTGATGGTCTCGCCGATAGTCAGGTTAAAGTACTCTTTGAACAGCCAGAAGCCCGGATCGTTCACGTGAGAGAAAATCACACTACCGGAACCAACCGCAATAACCATCAGCTCCGGGCTAACACCCGTCGTTGCAATCAGCGGTGCCGCGATACCACCCGCAGTGATTGCCGCAACGGTTGCGGAACCCAGCGCGATACGCAGTACGGCAGCAATCGACCAGGCCATCAGCAGCGGAGAAATGTTGGTTTCGTGCATCATGGAAGCAATGTATTTGTCCACGCCGCTGTCTACCAGCACCTGCTTGAACGCACCGCCACCACCGATAATCAACAGCATCATCGCAATGATTTTGATGGAAGAAACCAGCGTGTCGTTAATCTGATCCATTGAACGACCACGGTTCAGACCAAAGGTGAACATCGCAATCAGTACGGCAATCAGCGTAGCCATTACCGGGTCACCGAGGAACTCCGCTACCGGCAGGAAAGCGTGACCTTTCGGCAGGATCATTTCGGCAATCGCACGCATCGCCATCAGTACTACCGGCACCAGAGAGGTCCAGACGCTGACGCCAAAGCTCGGCATCTCTTCTTCGCTGAAGGTTTTCGCGCTGTAGAGACCTTCCGGAATTGGCTTATCGATACCTTTCAACACGCGAGCGTAAACCGGACCGGCGAGAATCACGGTCGGGATTGCCAGAATAGTACCGTACAGCAGGGTTTTACCCATATCGGCATTGAAAATGGTGGCAATCGCAGTCGGGCCCGGATGCGGTGGCAGGAAGCCGTGGGTCACAGACAGTGCAGCCGCCATTGGTACACCAACATACAGCAGTGGAATATTCGCGGAAGCCGCGATGGTAAACACCAGCGGCAGCATCAGCACGAAACCCACTTCATAGAACAGGGCAAAACCAACGGTAAAACCGGTCAGTACCACCGCCCACTGGATGTGTTTTTTACCAAATTTAGCAATCAGCGTGGTGGCGATACGTTGTGCGCCACCGCAGTCTGCCAGCATTTTGCCCAGCATTGCGCCAAAACCCATGATCAGGGCAAGGCTACCGAGCGTTCCGCCGACACCTGCTTTGATGGAGCCAATAACTTTATCCAGCGGCATTCCTTGCATTAATCCAACAGCAAGCGCCACGAGGACGAGAGCGATGAAGCCGTTCATTTTGAAACGGATCATCAGGAGCAACAACAAGATTACACCGATAGCAACAATGACTAATGGCATGATTTACCTGGCCTTTCATTTGTTATGGGTAACGTCAATTTTCTGACGACAAACTCTAATTATCCCAATCGGGAACAGAGATATTGCGGCACCACGACTGATACCCACTAAAACTAATTATTGTAGTCAGATGTCAGGAGTATGTTTGGTACCCACGTGAATGATACGGGTAACATCCGGCGTTTGAGAATCACCAGAGCGGGGTAAATTTAAATTATGAGAGGTTGGTCATATTATCGCGGGGAAACGAAGGGAGGGGGTTGCCAAAGCAATGCTGCGCCAACGTCTGGCACATGTTCAACGTAGGCCCGAAATGACGCTTTAGCGTCGCATCGGGCAATCTACAAAAGAGGGGATAACTTAGTAGTAGGAGTGCTCGCCGCGCTGGTGTTCGGTGAGATCGCGCACACCTTTCAGCTCCGGGAATTCGTTCAGCAGCTGCTTCTCGATCCCTTCTTTCAGCGTCACATCTACCATAGAACAACCGTTACAGCCGCCGCCAAATTGCAGAATGGCGTAACCGTCTTCGGTGATTTCCATCAGCGAAACGCGACCACCGTGACCAGCAAGCTGTGGGTTGATCTGCGACTGCAGCATATACTCCACGCGCTCCATCAGCGGTGCATCGTCTGCGACTTTACGCATTTTGGCGTTAGGCGCTTTCAGCGTTAACTGGGAACCCAACTGGTCTGTAACAAAGTCGATCTCTGCATCTTCCAGGTAAGGAGCGCTTAACTCATCAACATACGCGGTCAGCAGGTCAAATTTCAGGGCAGTGTCGGTGGCTTCTACAGCGTCCGGCGGACAATAAGAAACGCCACATTCAGCGTTAGGCGTGCCAGGGTTAATCACAAATACGCGGATTTGTGTCCCTTCTTCCTGATTTGCCAGCAGTTTGGCAAAGTGCGCTTGTGCAGCATCGGAAATACGGATCATAGTAATGGCCTAATAGTTGACTATTTTAGTTGGTTATAATACGCCCATCATCGAGGCTCTACAAGGTTCGACAAAGGCACCAGACCTGGACAGTCGCCGCACCATTGCGTAAAAGCAACTGCGCAATCTCTGCGACGGTACTTCCGGTGGTGACGACATCATCCACAATCACCATATGGCGACCTTGCACAGGCAATTCAAGGCGAAAGGCATTTTTCAGGTTGCGCTTGCGCAGCCGGGCACTGAGAAAATGCTGGGTCGCAGTGGCCCGTGTTCGTGTGACGGCTTCGCTATCCCATCGGCAGTGCAACCAGCGTGATAACGGCTGACACAGCAAATCGCTCTGATTAAATCCCCGACGCCAGTGACGCCGCTGCCATAACGGAACGCTGATAATGCGATCCGGCAATTGCAACCCGGTGGTGCGACGAGCGTGTAAGACTTCCAATAGTAACAGACGTGCCAGGGCGCTGGCGATTTCGCTGCGCCGGGAAAACTTAAGCTGGTGGATAAGCGGACTTAACGGCGGCGCATAGTCGGCAACCGTGACCAGTCTTTGCCAGGGCGGCGGTTTTTGCAGGCAGCGACCGCAGGGAAGATGTGAGTGTGTGGCGGGTAATCCACATTGGGGGCATAACGTTTTATCTGTACGGGCGGCGCGTGAGCATACCGAACAAATCCCCCAATGACCTAACGCCAGCGGCATTCGGCATAGCCAGCATAATCCCGGTACTGTTAGCATATGTTCATCCTTGTAAGTAAAAAGAGAACAATAGCGGATGAATAACATCTGGTGGCAGACCAAAGGTCAGGGGAATGTTCATCTTGTGCTGTTGCACGGATGGGGACTGAATGCCGAAGTGTGGCGTTGCATTGACGAGGAACTGAGCTCGCATTTTACGCTGCACCTTGTTGACCTGCCCGGCTTCGGGCGTAGCCGGGGATTTGGTGCGATGTCACTTGCTGATATGGCCGAAGCCGTGCTGCGACAGGCACCTGATAAAGCCATTTGGTTAGGCTGGAGTCTGGGCGGGCTGGTGGCAAGCCAGATTGCGTTAACCCATCCCGAGCGTGTTCAGGCGCTGGTCACCGTGGCGTCGTCGCCTTGTTTTAGTGCTCGTGACGAGTGGCCGGGGATAAAACCGGACGTGCTGGCGGGATTTCAGCAGCAACTCAGTGATGATTTTCAGCGTACAGTGGAACGGTTCCTTGCGTTACAAACCATGGGTACTGAAACGGCGCGCCAGGATGCGCGGGCGCTGAAGAAAACCGTTCTGGCGTTACCGATGCCGGAGGTTGACGTGCTTAATGGCGGGCTGGAAATCCTGAAAACGGTCGATCTCCGTCAGCCGCTGCAAAACGTGTCCATGCCGTTTTTGCGATTGTATGGCTATCTCGATGGTCTGGTGCCGCGCAAAGTGGTGCCGATGCTGGATAAACTCTGGCCGCACAGCGAGTCGTACATTTTCGCCAAAGCGGCCCATGCGCCGTTTATTTCGCATCCGGTCGAGTTTCGTCACGTGCTGGTGGCGTTGAAGCAGAGGGTGTAGGTGGCTTTTGAAATGGCGAGACAGAATTTTACTGACTCGCCGCAGCCAACTCTTCTTCTGACACCCCGGTAAAGCGCATGATGTCCGCAAGAGGGACTCCGGATTACAGCATTCTTTTGGCGATATCCAGGGCTTCCAGGCGTCGACCCAATAAATAACCAATCAGGTAACTAATAAGATATTCTCTTTCTGCATCTGTCATTAAAACCATCCTTTACGTTATTGATGATTTATTTCAGCAAGGTCTTCAACCGTCAGGCTGGTAAATCGCAGAACGTCCTCAAGAGAAACTCCGGCGTCCAGCATGGTTTTGGCAATATTTAGGGCGTTGGTACGTATACCTTTCTGAAACCCTTCCTGCCGCAATCTTTCCGCAATAGTCATTAAGCTCTCCTTGTGTTTCGGTGAATGTTCGGCAACGCCGTCGATAAAATCGTTAAAACGTACCGCATCGCCGGTTTGCAAGATGTAATTAAACAGCCCTTTGATTTGTCTGTCATTAGCGTATCCACTACTTAATAAGCAGGCCATTTGCTCTACCAGCCCCATCAGATCGCGTTGACGAATATGTTTTTGAATTAACTCCAGCAGCGCCATACGTCGGTGCTGCATGATTTCATCATCAGGCATGACGGTGACATCAATCAGCGGAAATGCGGAGGCATAAAGCTGCCTTGCCAGGTTGGGATCGGCGAAACAATCCAGCCAACACAGCGAATAGGGATAGGGGCTTTCAATACCGTGGTAAAACAACAATGGCACCACCATCGGCAACGTTTTGTATCCGGCATCCAGGTGATTTTGCATTGCGGCAATAGCGTAACGCATCATGCGAAATGCGATCAGTTTGTTTGAGGTGCTTTGATGTTCAATCAGACAATAGATATATCCCGGTCCTTGTTCCGTTTTCACCGACCACAGCACGTCGGAATAGCTTTCACGCAGATCGTCATCAATAAAGCTGCTCGACTCCAGCTTGAGGGTTTTCATATCACAGAGCGCGTGAATAGGTGCCGGTAAATGGAACGCAAGAAAATCGCGTGCCGTGTCCGGTTGGCGTAAAAAGAGTTTGAATAGTGCATCATGTGGGGTGGAACTCTGCTTTTTGCTCATGGCGTTCCTTCACCTGTTGTTTGAATGCCGTGACTCTACGCGCCACTCCACACCTGTGCATTAGCGAGTTTTCATCCCTGCGAGACGCTTTCAGAGGAACTTACGTTGTACTGCAAGGGTTGCATTTTTATGGAAAGCCGCACGCAAAAAAGCCCGGATGCAAACGCATACCGGGCTTTTCAAAACAGGCGATGGAGTATGGTTAACGCAGCGCCCACCACTCGCGCAGACAGGCTTTGCCTTCCGGGCAGCTTTTACAACTGCCAGAGAGGCAGCCGTCAGGTTCTTCCTGAATCCGCACGGCTTTGCCCATGCTTTCCAGCTGTTGCAGCATGGCGTTAATCATTGGCTGCGGAGTGTTCAATGTCTGGCTTATCTGGGCCGCTTCCATACGGCCCCGTAACGCCAGCAAATCACGCACCTGAATAAGTGAAGCCATTAATGGCAATCACCGGTGGTGCTGGCTGCGCAGCAACTGCTTACCGACTTGCGGGTTGCCAGCAGTTCGATATCCACCCGGCTACGCGCGCGGCGCAGCAGACCGATAACCACGATGTTAAACAGGATAACCGCCAGAATGCACACCAGGCTGTAAGTTGGGTGCTGACTGTAGCTGGCGACCTGATAGAACAATGTTGCCAGCGAGTAAGCGATATTCAGCCCCCACAGGATGGAGAAGCCCATCCAGCCACGGCTTGATTCACGGGCGATGGCTCCCATCACCGAGATACATGGTACATACAGCAGGACGAAAATCAGGTAGCTGTAAGCTGCTGCTGCGCTACCGAATTTCTGATCCATCACGCCCATCGCCCCGGTCCCCATTTCGCCGTCGCCTTTGCTGGCTTCAATGGGGTTCATCAGTACGCTAAGGCTGAAGGTGTCTTTCAGGCTCTGCCAGGTTTCATCTATCGCACTGAACAGCTCTTCACCGAGGTTAAATTCCGCCGGATTGAACTCTTCGTCCTGAATATTTTCTGCGGTGTAGAGGGTGTTGAGCGTACCCACTACCACTTCTTTCGCCATGGCACCTGTAAACAGGCCAACCGTTGCCTGCCAGTTATCTTCATGCACGCCAATCGGCTTGAAGACTGGGGTGATCACCCGGCTGACGGAAGCCAGCGCCGAGTCGTTGATGTTATCGACGATTTTCCCGCTCAGAGAGAAGCTGTTGAAAGCACTCAGGAAAATGCTGACGATGATAATCACTTTACCAGCACGCAGAACGAAGCCTTTCAGACGCTGCCAGGTCTGGATAATCAGGCTTTTAACGTGTGGTACATGGTAGACCGGCAGCTCCATGACAAACGGCGTCGCTTCACCGCGCATGATGGTGTACTTGAGCATCAGGCCCGTCAGCACCGCCATTACGATACCCAGCATATACAGCGAGAAGACCGCCAGCGCACCGTTCTGCCCGAAGAAGGCAGCCGCGAATACTGCGAAGATAGCCAGACGTGCGCCGCAGGACATAAACGGTGCCATCATGATGGTCATCAGGCGTTCACGCGGTGCATCAAGCGTACGTGCGCCCATTACCGATGGTACGTTACAACCGAAGCCGACGATCAGCGGTACAAAGGATTTCCCCGGCAAGCCCAGCGCCTGCATCAGGCGGTCCATCACAAACGCCGCACGCGCCATATAGCCGGAGTCCTCAAGGAAGGAGAGGAACAGGTACATCATGCCGATCTGCGGCACCAGTGGCAGCACGGTGTTAATACCGCCACCCAGGCCCTGGGCGAGGAAGATAGTCAGCCAGTCCGGGAAGTGGAGCGTGTAGCCAATCCATTGAATACCATGCACAAATAGCGCCACGGAGCCGACGTCAAACAGCGGCTGTAACGCCCCGCCGATGTTGATAGCCAGCAGGAACATCAGGTACATCACAAAGAGGAAAATCGGCAGACCGAGGAAACGGTTGAGCACGATTTTATCTACCGCAGTGGTGAAACGGCTGGGTTCTGCCGTCAGGGTGTTGCTTACCACATCACAGATGGCAGCAATGCACTGGTAACGCGCATCGGCAATGTGCAGCGCCGGATCGTCCATCTCATTACGCAGACGGGCGAGGGCGGCATCCAGATGCTGCGACGCTTCACCGGCGTAGGCGCGGCTGTAGATATCGCCTTCCAGCATTTGCAGGCCCAGCCAGCGACGTTGTTTCAGCGGGATGTCGGAAGGCATCACTTTTGCCAGTGAATCTGCTTCGTTGAGTAGCGGCTGTGCGTAATGCACCAGTTCCACATTCTCGTTAGCTTTATAGCGATCAATCGCCAGCTTGAGCGCTTCAATACCGCGACCACGGGTTGAAACCAGCGGGATCACCGGGCAGCCAAGACGCGCCGACAGAGCATCAATTTCAATACGAATATTTTGCTTCTCGGCAATGTCGAGCATGTTCAGTGCCACGATGCAGGGAATGCCGAGTTCCAACAGTTGCAGCGTCAGGTACAGGTTACGCTCAAGGTTAGACGCATCCACCACGTTAATCAGCAGGTCTGCGTCGCCACTCAAAATGTAGTGACAGGCGATTTGCTCATCGAGCGAGGTCTGCGATGAGATGGTGGTCAGAGAATAGGTGCCGGGCAGGTCCACCAGCGTGACCTGATGATCGGTGGTGGAGAATTGCCCTTCTTTACGTTCGACGGTAACGCCAGCCCAGTTACCTACACGCTGACGTGCGCCAGTGAGCTGGTTAAATAACGTTGTCTTGCCAGAATTTGGATTACCAATTAAGCCAATGGTTAATTTTTTCATTGTTGTTATCACCGTATTAACAGGAAACCGCTTCCACTTCTAATAAGGCCAGATCTTTTTTGCGTAATACCAGGCTCACACGACGGGTTTCGATATGAATGGGGTCGCCGAGTGGAGCGACGCGCACCACATTAAAAGAGGAGCCAGGTAACATGCCAAGAGAAAGCAGTTTTTGGCGATATGCCGGGCTGATTTCACGGGAAAAGCCAGTAATTTTCCACGCAGTATCTGGAGTGTATTGCATAGGTGCCTACTTGTTTCTCATTAACTGGATAACTACCTCATGGGGCGTTTGACAGCGACATGAGACCAGATGATTTGCCAACGAAGGAGAGATTAAATAATCAACAGTACAATGATAATGAGAATGGTTTCTATCAGCAATACTTAAAATGTGTGTGAATGTTGGTTTGAATAATAATCTGACTCAATGTTGATATGGCTCAAGGTTATATCGCAGCGAAAATATAATTCGCATGACGAATTATTATGGCTGGTTAATGTTTAATTAAGGTTTCAGTTGTTAATGAAGTGATAAATATTAACGGGATATATTATGAGTTTGCTTGTGGAATAAAAAGGCCGGAGATATTCTCCGGCACTTTTATGTCAGGCAAGGCGTTCGTTGCCAGATGTGGCGTGAACGCCTAATCGCGCAGGTTTAGGGGCCAGTCCGGGCGTTTAACGTTTTTTGCCCATTGCCGCCGCCAGCGCATCCATCATCGCGCTATTACCGGCAGGCTGCGCTTCACGCCCACGCGGTTTGGCTGCCGGGCGGTTGTTTTGCGGGCGATCGTTACCGCCACCGCGACGGGCGTTGGTTTCGCCAGGCTGCTCGTCCAGACGCATGGTCAGGGCGATACGTTTACGCTGAAGATCCACTTCCAGCACTTTCACCTTCACAATGTCGCCCGCTTTCACCACGGTATGCGGATCTTCCACAAACTTGTTCGACAATGAAGAGATGTGAACCAGGCCGTCCTGATGCACGCCAATATCGACAAACGCGCCAAAGTTGGTGACGTTGGTCACCGCACCTTCGAGGATCATACCCGGTTGCAGGTCGTTCATTGTCTCGACGCCATCGGCAAACTGAGCGGTTTTAAATTCCGGACGCGGATCGCGACCCGGTTTTTCCAGCTCTTTGATGATGTCGGTTACCGTCGGCACACCGAATTTCTCATCAGTAAAGTCAGACGCTTTCAGGTTACGCAGTTCGCTGCTGTTACCCATCAGATCTTTCAGTGCCTGCTGTGTTGCTGCCAGAATGCGTTCCACCACCGGATAGGCTTCCGGGTGAACGGTAGAAGCGTCCAGCGGGTTATCACCGTGGTTAATGCGCAAGAAGCCCGCGCACTGCTCGAAGGCTTTCGGCCCCAGACGGCTCACTTTTAACAGTTGCTGACGGTTCTGGAACTGGCCGTTCTCATCGCGCCAGGCCACGATGTTTTGCGCCATCATGCGCGTCAGGCCCGCCACGCGGGTTAACAGAGGAACAGAAGCGGTGTTGAGATCGACGCCAACGGCGTTTACGCAGTCTTCTACTACTGCATCCAGTTTGCGTGCCAGCTGCGTCTGGCTGACGTCATGCTGATACTGACCTACGCCGATAGATTTCGGATCGATTTTCACCAGCTCCGCCAGCGGATCCTGCAAACGACGGGCGATAGACACCGCGCCACGCAGCGAAACGTCGAGATCCGGGAATTCCTGTGCTGCCAGCTCGGAAGCCGAGTAAACCGACGCGCCAGCTTCGCTGACGATCACTTTCTGCGCGGTCACTTTCGGGAACTGCTTCTGCACGTCGAGATAGAAACGTTCGGTTTCGCGAGAAGCTGTACCGTTGCCGATCGCCACCAGTTCAACGTTATGCTTTTCACACAGCGCAGCAACGGTCATCGCTGCTTTTGCGGCCTGCCCGGTATGCGGATAAATGGTATCGGTCGCCACCAGTTTACCTGTCGCATCGACTACCGCCACTTTTACCCCGGTACGCAGACCCGGATCGAGGCCCATCGTTGCACGCAGTCCGGCAGGGGCCGCCATCAGCAGATCGTGCAGGTTACGGGCAAAGACGTTGATTGCTTCATCTTCCGCGCGTTCGCGCACGGTGCCCATCAGTTCAGTTTCCAGATGCATCAACACCTTGATGCGCCATGTCCAGCTCACCACACCTTTGCGCCAGCTATCCGCCGGGGCATTGTTCAGGCGCAGGCCAAGGTGATCCATGATGATTTGCTCGCAATAGCTCTCTTTCGGCGGCTCTTCGAACTGCGGATCGGCATTCAGCGAAAGCTGAAGTACGCCTTCGTTACGACCACGGAACATCGCCAGCGCGCGGTGAGAAGGCACCGTGGACAGCGGTTCGTGATGATCGAAATAGTCGCGGAATTTCGCCCCTTCCTCTTCTTTACCATTCACCACGGTTGAGACCAAATGCGCGTTCTTCCACAGATAATCACGCACTTTCGCCAGCAGCGCGGCATCTTCGGCAAACCGTTCCATTAGGATATAGCGCGCGCCGTCCAGCGCGGCTTTGGTATCTGCCACGCCTTTATCGGCATCAACATATTGTGCAGCGGCGACTTCTGGCGTGTGTGACGGATCGCTCCACAGCAGGTCAGCCAACGGCTCAAGCCCTGCTTCAATGGCGATTTGCCCGCGGGTGCGGCGTTTAGGTTTGTAGGGCAGGTAGAGGTCTTCGAGTTCGGTTTTGCTTAGTGTGGCGTTGATGGCATTCGCCAGCTCGTCAGTGAGTTTGCCTTGCTCGGAAATGGACTTGAGGATCGCCTGACGTCTCTCTTCCAGCTCGCGCAGATAGCTCAGGCGCGTTTCCAGATTACGCAGCTGCGTGTCATCCAGACCGCCGGTGATTTCCTTACGATAACGTGCGATAAACGGCACGGTATTCCCTTCGTCAAGCAGGCGAACGGCAGCGTCAACCTGTTCCGGGCGCGCCTGAATTTCACCCGCAATAATGCGGCAGAACGAATCATTCATCATGGTTTGAGTTCATCTTTTCGGATCAAAAATCAGGGGATAGTTATACGGACTGGCTGGCAAAAATGCCAGCCATCGGCAGGAGGTTAAGACTCTTCCTTACGGTTTCACGTACTCGATAGCATTCACATACCAGCTCGCTTCCCCGGCAGGGGTATTCACCACCGCCAAATCGCCCACCTCTTTTTTCAACAATGCGCGAGCCATCGGGGAATCGATAGAGATGTAATCTTTACGGCCAAAAATTTCATCGTAGCCGACAATACGGAAACGGTGAGTCACGCCATCGTCGTTTTCAATCTCCACCCACGCACCAAAAAAGACTTTGCCTTCCTGCTGAGGGGAGTAATCGACGATTTTGAGATTTTCCATGCATTTAGTGAGATAGCGCACGCGACGGTCGATTTCACGCAGGCGCTTTTTATTATACTGATAGTCAGCATTTTCGCTGCGGTCGCCCAGACTTGCGGCCCAGGTCACCTTTTTTGTGACCTCCGGGCGTTCTTCACGCCAGAGATAATTAAGCTCTTGTTTGAGTTTTTCATACCCTTCCCGGGTAACCAGGGGCGTTTTCATCTCGTTGATTCCCTTTGTCTGTTTGATAATGCGCACATTGGGTATAACGTGATCATATCAACAGAATCAATAATGTTTCGCCGAATAAATTGTATACTTAAGCTGCTGTTTAATATGCTTTGTAACAATTTAGGCTGAAATTCATACCAGATTTAGCTGGTGACGAACGTGAGCTTTTTTAAGAATACACGCTTACAAATTGTTGCGAACCTTTGGGAGTACAAACAATGCAAGAGAACTACAAGATTCTGGTGGTCGATGACGATATGCGCCTGCGCGCGCTGCTGGAACGTTATCTCACCGAACAAGGCTTCCAGGTTCGAAGCGTCGCTAATGCAGAACAGATGGATCGCCTGCTGACTCGTGAATCTTTCCATCTTATGGTACTGGATTTGATGTTACCTGGTGAAGATGGCTTGTCGATTTGCCGACGTCTTCGTAGCCAGAGCAACCCGATGCCGATCATTATGGTGACGGCGAAAGGAGAAGAAGTGGACCGTATCGTTGGTCTGGAGATTGGCGCTGACGACTACATTCCGAAACCGTTTAACCCGCGTGAACTGCTGGCCCGCATTCGTGCGGTGCTGCGTCGTCAGGCGAACGAACTGCCGGGCGCGCCGTCACAGGAAGAGGCGGTAATTGCTTTCGGTAAGTTCAAACTTAACCTCGGTACGCGCGAAATGTTCCGCGAAGACGAGCCGATGCCGCTCACCAGCGGTGAGTTTGCGGTACTGAAGGCACTGGTCAGCCATCCGCGTGAGCCGCTCTCCCGCGATAAGCTGATGAACCTTGCCCGTGGCCGTGAATACTCCGCAATGGAACGTTCCATCGACGTGCAGATTTCGCGTCTGCGCCGCATGGTAGAAGAAGATCCGGCGCATCCGCGTTACATTCAGACCGTCTGGGGTCTGGGCTACGTCTTTGTACCGGACGGTTCTAAAGCATGAGGCGATTGCGCTTCTCGCCACGAAGTTCATTTGCCCGCACGTTATTGCTCATCGTCACCTTGCTGTTCGTCAGCCTGGTGACGACTTATCTGGTGGTGCTGAACTTCGCGATTTTGCCGAGCCTCCAGCAGTTTAATAAAGTCCTCGCGTACGAAGTGCGTATGTTGATGACCGACAAACTGCAACTGGAGGACGGCACGCAGTTGGTTGTGCCTCCCGCTTTCCGTCGGGAGATCTACCGTGAGCTGGGGATCTCTCTCTACTCCAACGAAGCTGCCGAAGAGGCTGGTCTGCGTTGGGCACAACACTATGAATTCTTAAGCCATCAGATGGCGCAGCAACTGGGCGGCCCGACGGAAGTACGCGTTGAGGTCAACAAAAGTTCGCCTGTCGTCTGGCTGAAAACCTGGCTGTCGCCCAATATCTGGGTGCGTGTGCCGCTGACCGAAATTCATCAGGGTGATTTTTCTCCGCTGTTCCGCTATACGCTGGCGATTATGCTATTGGCGATAGGCGGGGCGTGGCTGTTTATCCGTATCCAGAACCGACCGTTGGTCGATCTCGAACATGCTGCTCTGCAGGTCGGTAAAGGGATTATTCCGCCGCCACTGCGTGAATATGGCGCTTCGGAGGTGCGTTCGGTTACCCGCGCCTTTAACCATATGGCGGCTGGTGTTAAGCAACTGGCGGATGATCGCACGCTGCTGATGGCGGGGGTAAGTCATGATCTGCGTACGCCGCTGACGCGCATTCGCCTGGCAACCGAGATGATGAGCGAGCAGGATGGCTACCTGGCAGAATCGATCAATAAAGATATCGAAGAGTGCAACGCCATCATTGA
The DNA here is from genome assembly GCF_046486405.1 of Escherichia sp. WS338. Taxonomy (NCBI): domain Bacteria; kingdom Pseudomonadati; phylum Pseudomonadota; class Gammaproteobacteria; order Enterobacterales; family Enterobacteriaceae; genus Escherichia; species Escherichia sp. WS338. The sequence goes on from NZ_JBJQLL010000008.1 coordinate 137,987, forward strand.
GCAGTTTATCGACTACCTGCGCACCGGGCAGGAGATGCCGATGGAAATGGCGGATCTCAACGCAGTGCTCGGTGAGGTGATTGCCGCCGAAAGTGGCTATGAGCGGGAAATTGAAACCGCGCTTTACCCCGGCAGCATTGAGGTGAAAATGCACCCGCTGTCGATCAAACGCGCGGTGGCGAATATGGTGGTCAACGCCGCCCGTTACGGCAATGGCTGGATCAAAGTCAGCAGCGGAACGGAGCCGAATCGCGCCTGGTTCCAGGTAGAAGATGACGGTCCGGGAATTGCGCCGGAACAACGTAAGCACCTGTTCCAGCCGTTTGTTCGCGGCGACAGTGCGCGCACCATTAGCGGCACGGGATTAGGGCTGGCAATTGTGCAGCGTATCGTGGATAACCATAACGGCATGCTGGAGCTTGGCACCAGCGAGCGGGGCGGGCTTTCCATTCGCGCCTGGCTGCCTGTGCCGGTAACGCGGGCGCAGGGTGCGACAAAAGAAGGGTAAATAAAACGGGAGGCGAAGGTGCCTCCTGTTTTTAGATTGTTTTCAATTGATTGATAATGAAAGGATTCGCTTGCAAAAGCAGGAGCAATTTTCGGGGTGCTCCGGTAGGTTGACGGCGTTTGGTTTCCCAGCTTTTGACCAGGTCATAACTTACCCCTACGGCGACAGCAAAATCTTGCTGACGTAAACCCGTTGCTTCACGGATCGCTTTTACATCGATTTCGCTAAAAGTATGGACGTGCTCTGGTTCAGGCGTTTCTTCACCCTTTTCGATGCGTACCATTTCTTCTGCGCTGGCAAGAAGATCAGCAAATAATTCATCTTTCATCTGTTTTCAATGCCTCCGTTGACATTTCGGCCATGGTGGAATTTGTGGAGCTTCAACATTAAAGCAGCTTCTCGGACAATAGTTTCAATGCCTTTCTTTGTTCTTCTGTTAAATCATCCTGTTCATTTTTAGGATAAATCAACGCCAGATAAATTCGGCCATTGCGTGTTACGTTGTAATAAATTATCCGAATGCCACCCCGTTTCCCCATTCCAGAACGGTTCCAGCGAATTTTTCTAAAACTGCCTGTGCCTGCGATAATGTCACCGGCAGTGGGATCTTGAATGAGTAGTTCCTGAAAAGCCCGGAACTCATCATCAGGTAGCAATAACTGGCGGCGTTTGCTAAATCCTTGTAGTTCAATAAACGTGAACATAATGCATCCTGCGGTCTATTGATAATTATAAGTGTACCGTGTACATATTGGTAGCTAATTAGATATAAAAAAACCCCTTATCCGTTTGGATAAGGGGTCAATGAGATTTCAGCTGATTACAGCTTCGGACCAGCCGCTACCAGCGCGGCACCCGCAGGGGTGTCGGTGTATTTATCGAAGTTGTCGATAAACAGTTTCGCCAGCGTTTCAGCTTTTTCCTGCCACTGTTCCGGAGAGGCGTAGGTGTTACGCGGATCGAGAATCTTCGTGTCTACGCCCGGCAGTTCGGTTGGGATCGCCAGGTTAAACATCGGCAGAGTGAAAGTTTCTGCGTTATCCAGCGAACCGTTGAGGATGGCGTCGATAATGGCGCGGGTATCTTTAATCGAGATACGTTTGCCAGTGCCGTTCCAGCCGGTGTTAACCAGATACGCCTGCGCGCCTGCCGCCTGCATACGTTTCACCAGCACTTCTGCGTACTGAGTTGGGTGCAGCGACAGGAATGCCGCGCCGAAGCAGGCGGAGAAAGTTGGCGTCGGTTCGGTGATGCCGCGCTCTGTACCGGCCAGTTTGGCGGTGAAGCCAGAGAGGAAGTGGTACTGGGTTTGATCGGCAGTCAGACGAGAAACCGGTGGCAGCACACCAAAGGCGTCTGCGGTCAGGAAGATAACTTTCGTTGCGTGGCCCGCTTTGGAAACCGGCTTAACGATGTTATCGATGTGATAGATCGGATAAGAAACGCGGGTGTTCTCGGTTTTTGAACCATCATCAAAGTCGATAGTGCTATCTTCACGCACGGTGACGTTTTCCAGCAGCGCATCGCGACGGATAGCGTTGTAGATTTCAGGTTCCGCTTCTTTCGACAGCTTGATAGTTTTTGCGTAGCAGCCGCCTTCGAAGTTAAACACGCCGTCATCGTCCCAGCCGTGTTCGTCATCGCCAATCAGGCGACGTTTCGGGTCGGTGGAAAGGGTGGTTTTACCGGTGCCGGAAAGGCCGAAGAACACCGCAACATCACCTTTCTCACCAACGTTGGCGGAGCAGTGCATAGACGCGATACCTTTCAGCGGCAGCAGGTAGTTCATCATTGAGAACATCCCTTTCTTCATTTCGCCGCCGTACCAGGTGCCGCCAATCAGCTGCATGCGCTCGGTCAGGTTAAACGCCACGAAGTTTTCGGAGTTCAGACCCTGTTCTTTCCACTGCGGGTTAGTGCACTTCGCGCCGTTCATAACGATAAAGTCTGGTTTGAAACCTGCCAGCTCTTCATCGCTCGGGCGAATAAACATGTTTTTGACAAAATGCGCCTGCCAGGCCACTTCGGTGATGAAACGGACGGAAAGACGAGTATCCGGGTTCGCACCACAGAAGGCGTCGACAACGAACAGACGTTTGCCGGAAAGCTGTTTGGTCACCAGGCCTTTCAGATGCTGCCAGGTTTCCGGAGAGAGAGGTTTGTTATCGTTCTTACCTTTGCCTTTGTCTGCCCACCAGAAAGTATCGCGAGTGGTATCGTCACGGACGATATACTTATCTTTTGGTGAACGACCGGTGAAGATCCCGGTATCGACGGCAACGGCACCCAGATTAGTTAACACCCCGCGCTCATAACCTGTCAGGCTCGGATCGAGCTCTTCCTGATACAGCAGGTCGTAGCTTGGGTTGTAAACGATATCATGTACGTCACTGATACCATAAGCCTCGAGTTCTTGCGGGGTCAAACCATTGTTAACGCGCATTTCACTGCTCCTTAGCCAATATGTATTGCCTGAATAGTAAAGTCTTTTTGGGGGTGTTAACCGCGACAAGGCTCATAGATTTACGTATCTGGAGAAATTCATATTTGACAAAAAACTCCGTGATTCCTGTCACGAAACGGTTGCTATTATCGCAGAAATAGCATTTTAGGTGTGGAAAATGTTCTCAAAAGGTTAAATCTTGGTTTATATGGCGGGAATATTGTGAGTGGAATCGCATTCATGAATGAAATTGATGCAAATTCAATCGGTAAAGTATCGATTCACCACGCTAACTTTTTTTGATTATTTTCTGAAAAAAGCAAAATACTACTGCCCGGATGCGATAATTAACCCACCTTTTGATTCTGGATAACCAACATGGATAACGTTGAACTTTCACCGGCAACACGCTGGGGGATGATTGCTACCGGATTACTTCAGGGGCTGGTTTGCTACCTGCTGATCGCCTGGCTTGCCGGAAAAAATCTCAGTTGGATTGTTTATGGCGTGCCTGCGACCGTCGCGTTTTCATCCGTTTTACTCTTCTCCGTGATCTCCTTTAAACAGAAGCGCTTTTGGGGATGGCTGGCGCTGGTGTTTATTGCCACGCTAGGGATGAGCGGTTGGCTAAAGTGGCAAATTGATGGCATGAACCCCTGGAGAGCTGAAAAGGCGCTTTGGGATTTTGGCTTCTATCTGCTGCTGATGGCAATGTTGTTGCTACCGTGGATACAACAAAGCCTTCGCATCCGCAATGACAGTAGCCGCTATCGCTATTTTTACCAGTCAGTATGGCATAACGTACTTATATTCCTGGTGATTTTTCTCGCCAATGGCCTGACGTGGCTGGTGCTTTTACTGTGGAGTGAGTTGTTTAAACTTGTTGGCATCACGTTTTTCAAAACGCTCTTTTTTGCAACCGACTGGTTTATTTATCTCACGTTAGGTCTGGTTACCGCGCTGGCGGTGATCCTCGCGCGAACACAGTCACGTTTAATCGACTCTATTCAAAAGTTGTTCACGTTAATCGCCACGGGGTTGCTGCCGTTAGTATCATTGCTAACCCTGATGTTTATTATCACCCTGCCGTTTACGGGCCTGAGCGCGATTTCTCGCCACATCTCCGCCGCTGGGTTGCTGTTAACGCTGGCCTTTTTGCAATTGATCTTAATGGCTATTGTCCGCGATCCGCAAAAAGCGTCTCTTCCCTGGACGGGGCCGTTGCGTTGCCTGATTAAAACCGCTTTGCTGGTTGCTCCGCTGTATGTGTTCGTCGCCGCCTGGGCGTTATGGCTGCGGGTCGCTCAGTACGGCTGGACTGTCGACCGCTTGCAGGGCGCGCTGGCGGTGCTGGTGTTACTGGTATGGTCGCTGGGGTATTTTGTCAGTATCGTCTGGCGTAAAGGGCAAAACCCCCTTGTTCTTCAGGGCAAAGTGAACCTTGCGGTTTCGTTATTGGTGTTGGTAATACTGGTGCTTCTTAATTCTCCGGTGCTGGACAGTATGCGCATTAGCGTGAACAGTCATATGGCGCGTTATCAGAGCGGCAAAAACACGCCAGACCAGGTAAGTCTCTATATGCTCGAACAGAGCGGTCGCTATGGACGTGCGGCGCTTGAGTCGCTGAAAAGCGATGCCGAGTATATGAAAGACCCGAAACGCGCGCGGGATCTGCTGATGGCGTTAGATGGAGAGCAACATCTTCAGGAACAGGTATCGGAAAAAGTATTAGCCGATAATGTGTTAATTGCCCCAGGTTCTGGTAAACCGGATGCGACATTCTGGTCGGCCTTAATCCAGGATCGCTATAACGTGATGACCTGTATTGAAAAAGACGCCTGCGTACTGGTCGAGCAAGATCTGAATAGTGATGGTCAGGCGGAGCGGATCCTGTTTGCTTTTAATGATGACAGAGTCATTGTCTATGGCTTTGACTCAGCCAGAAAAGAATGGGACGCGCTTGATATGAGTTTACTTCCGCACAAAATAACGAAAGAAAAATTACTCACAGCTGCGAAGGATGGAAAACTGGGGACGAGGCCGAAAGCGTGGCGCGATCTGACGGTAGATGGTGAAACGCTGGAAATAAACTTAAGTAAGTGACAACGCTTTTAACGGATACGACGCTGTATCTGACCAAAATAACTTGCGATTTATTTCATAGGCCTGGTAAGCGCAGCGCATCAGGCCATTACGTCGTAAAATCCGGCAGAGCCCTCTCTGCCGGACATACTCATTAATGAACTTGCGGATCTGCCGGAGACGCGTTGTTGCGGATTTCAGCAATATCCATCGCATTGAACAGATAGTGGTTACCGCAGTAATCACAATGCATGTCAATTTCGCCATCTTCCGCCAGGATGCTATCGACTTCTTCATCCGGCAGCGTTTTTAGCGCGTCGGCGCAACGTTCACGCGAGCAGGTGCATTTGAACTCCACATCCTGCGGATCATAAACCGTCACCTCTTCTTCGTGATACAAACGCCACAACACTTCGTTTGCCGGTAAGGTCAACAGTTCTTCGGTTTTGATGGTTTCGGTTAGCGTCGCCAGGTGGTCAAAGTCGTCCTGCTGGGCATTTTGCGCAGGCATTACCTGCAACAACATACCGCCTGCAGCCGGTTTGCCGTCTACGTCGCCGGTGCGAATAAACAGGCGCGTCGGCAGCTGTTCAGAACGCATAAAGTAATCTTCCAGGCAGGCCGCCAGAGTATCACCTTCCAGACCCACCACGCCCTGATAGCGTTCACCTTCGCTCGGGGTGATGGTGATCACCACGTAACCATTGCCGACCAGCGTTTTCAGGTCGGCATTTTCTGGAATTTCGCCCTGCACGCGCGCCACACCGCGCATCTGCTGTTTGTTGTTACCGTTAATAACCGCCAGATTCATCGGACCGTCGCCTTGCAGCTGTACGGTGATATCACCATCAAACTTCAGCGTAGCGGTTAACAGGCTGGTCGCAACCAGCAGTTCTGCCAGCACGTTTTTAACGGGCTGCGGATAATCGTGGTTCTCAAGGATCTGTTGCAGGGTTTCCGAAACGGTTACCAGTTCGCCGCGAACGGCAAAGTTTTCAAACAGATAGCGATGTAATTGGTCATGTTGCGGCATAATCATCTCTCTTGCAGGTGACAGTTATTCACTGTCGCCGTGTTTAAATCGTAACAGGTCGCGGCGCTCTTTTTTGTCCGGGCGTCGGTCCGGGTGCGGCATGGTTAAGGCATTAAGTTTACGTGCCAGCGCCATTTTTTCGCGTTTCTCTACACTTTCCGCAGTCTCTTCATACAGCAAGGCTGCCTCGCTGGCGGGGCGACGCTGTTCAGTAATCGCCTTTACAATCACCGTGCGTTCGTCATTTCCCTGGCGCAGAGTGAGCGTGGCATTCAGCTCGACGATTTTGCTCGGCTTGCTGCGCTGCCCGTTGTAATGCACCTTACCGCCTTCAATCATTTCACGGGCCAGCGCGCGGGTTTTATAAAAACGGGCAGCCCATAGCCATTTATCCAGTCGAACCTCAACAGCAGGTTTTTCTTTCATGGCGTCTCCTTCACATTAGCGAGGGGATCAGGCGGCGGTAGTCATTCAGTGACGGATGGCGTTGATACTGTTTCTCGGCAATCCCGGAGTCAGGATTAGTCACGCCGAGGCAGTAACGAATACCAAATTGCGCGGCAGCATCGAGAATCGCTTCGCTGTCATCAATAAACAGCGTTCTTTCAGCTTTCAGACCCGTAGCTTCGGCCACCGCATGCCATAACCGCTGATCCTCTTTCGGATAACCAAATGTGTGGGTGGAAAGTAATAAATCAAGGTGTGCGTCCAGACCGGTATGCTCAAGTTTTACCGCCAGGTTGTGCGGATGCGCATTGGTGAGCAAAATTCGCTGCTTACCGCTGGCTTTCAGTGCCTCAAGAAACGGAATGGTATCTTCACGCAGTACGGCGCGCGGTCCCATCTCGGTGGTCATCGCACAGATATCCAGACCCAGTTGCTCACTCCAGTAATCAAGACAGTACCAGTTTAGCGTATGCTGTACGTCGTGATATTGCTGGCGCATATATTCCATCGCTTCCTGTGGCGTAACCCCGTTTTTCGCGCCCCATGTTTCAGGCACCAGCTTTTGCCAGAAATAGTTATCGAAGGCGAGGTCGAGCAACGTGCCGTCCATATCCAGCAGAACGGTATCTACGTCCTGCCAGGCAATGTTGATATGCATGAGGGAAATCTCCAGAGTGAAGCAATTTGCGCGACAGGGTAGCATAACCTGCCGCGCAAACGTGTTATTCGATAAGGCTTTCTGAAGGGGTGATCAGTTGTGGGTTCAGGCAGCTTTCATAATAGGCCTGAATCTTCATCATGCGAGTACGATGACGCTGGTAACGCCGCCAGGCCTGTACGCCATTATAAATGGCGCTACCCAGCATCGTCAGTAGCAGCAGCGTGGTGCTGAGATAGCGCCACAGGCCGGAACGATCCGGGATCGGATGAAGGCCTATATGCTGCGTACCATTGGCGTCAGTGAAGATTTTTGTGACGATACCCTCGGCGTTAAACGGCGTATGCATCAGCATTTGTGCCAGTTTCTGGAAAGCGTTCCACTGTTCTTGCGGCGGGTAGTCGTAAAGTGATGCCGAAGGCCAGGGCTGATCAACAAAATCGCTGCCTTCGTCGCTGACAATCAGGAATCCGCCGGGGGCCGGACTGTTTAGTGATTGTGCCGCTCGCGCTGTTTCATGCGTGATAAACGGCGCGGTGGAGGTTGCCACCAGGTTATCCAGCGATTCCGCACTCACCGGGCGTAATAACACATTCACGCCATCGAGCTTCCCGGCGTTGGCGCGTTTTACCAGCGCGTCCCAGTCTTTACTGTTGCCGAGATTGACCAGCGCATTTTTCAGTCGCACACAGTCATCTTTGGCAGAACACAGATCCGCTGTCTTCAGTACTATGTCGCCAAAATCATCAAGCAATACCATGCCGGATTTTTGAATTGCTGAACGTAATGAGGCGCTGACGCGAGATTCATCTTCCGGTTTAGGGTGCAGCTGGCGATTAACTGCTTCGGTCAATGCCGTCGCTTTGTTGACCAATTCAGATTCTGGTAATGGCAATGAGCGGGCGTCATTCCAGATGATCTGCGAGCAGTCAAACGGTAAAAAAGGTGAGTTGGTTTTCGCGCTCCAGGTACCGGAAGTGCGAATATTACACATTCCCGTACCGCTAATACGCAATGTATCGCCAACCCGCACGCCAGCGTCAGCCAGTTGTTTCACGCTGGTGGCTTCAATGGTCTGCGCGCCTTTCATCCACGAGAGGGTGAATTTCAGCGGCATATCCAGCGGGATCCAGAATAACAGCATAAACAGCACAAGTAGCGAGCCCGCAGCGATAATCGTACTGCGCAGCCAGTGCTGTAACGGAAAGTTTTTTACTTCATCATGCAGCGAAAGATATCGCCCCTGACGCACTACGTGGCGGTCGAGATAGATATCGATATCGGTTTGTTGACCGAGATCCTGAGCAATGTATGGCTGCCAGTGTGCGGGGTAGACCAGGTCGATAATACCGAGTGAAATATTGTTGATCTGTTCCTGATCGTTTTCGCCAAACAATCCCCAACGACGGGGTGTACCGCGCAGACAATGAATTTCCCGCAGGGAGGATTTTGCCGGGGGCGCGAATAGCCCCCACAGACCTGCGCCCAGCAGCAGTAACGCGCCGCCTGCCAGCCACGGAACAAATACATCCGGGGTAATCAGGCAGAAAAAGAACATCAGGAAGGAGGCGACAATCAGCAACGCTTCGCGCAGCCCGCGCGGACGACTTAGCGCATACTCTTCGTGCGTTTCTTTGCGAATATTGAGTAGCTCGATTTGCTCACTCTCTTCCCCGCGAATCGACGCCTGTGTTGACGGAACAGGTTGCAAGGCATAGCCGCGAGTTTCCTGCATGTACTCCTGCAGCGTATGACCGTTGAGTGAAATAACCAGCGGCAGCGAATCGGTATGAATCAGTTCAACGGTATTCTCATCGTTGATGTACTGCTCCCAGAAAGGGGGCAGGTGGACTTCTACCGAATCGAGGTAGTAACGCCATTTATTCGGATCGTCGGTAGAGATGCCGTAACGCGTGATAGCGTGTGTTAGCATCATGACGTTGTTGCTTTCGGCATTCAGCGCCAGAGAGATCGGTGCCGCGCTGGCTCCCGTTGGGCCAGGCACCTGTAATACCTGCGTCAGGCTCTCAAGATAATTTTCAACGGCGCTACGTTCTTCAGGTGTGAGTTTACGCGTTTGCGCATCCGCGAAGGCGTTGGTCCAGGGCAGCTGACGCCGTCTGGATCGCACTTTTATCAGCCATCCCGCAAGTAGTGAGCAGGCCAGCAAAGCAGCTAAAAAAATCACAATGGTGCTCATGCTTTCCCCATCTTACTTAGTCTGTCAGGCGTGGTCAGTCGCACCGGACACAAAACATGATTCTGCGGTTGGCTATCGGCAAGCGTGGAGTTTAACTTGAGCATCATTAAGCACATCACAGTAACCGCTGATCATAGCAAACCCTCTGAAGGCGGAATATCAGCAAATTCCTGGAGTTATTTCAACCTATTGACTTTTAATTTGATTTGAGGACGATTATTTATTAAGTTACATAAATGTAAATAACATGCAATTCACATTGCCGAAAGCGTGTCCTATATCGCACAATAACCGCTGATTTCACAGCATAGATCCCACGATGAGCAAATCATTACAAAAACCCACCATTCTGAATGTTGAAACTGTAGCCCGTTCCCGACTGTTTACCGTCGAAAGCGTGGATCTGGAGTTCAGCAATGGCGTGCGGCGTGTTTATGAACGAATGCGTCCAACCAACCGGGAAGCAGTGATGATTGTGCCGATTGTGGACGATCACCTGATCCTGATCCGCGAATACGCAGTGGGAACTGAATCCTACGAATTAGGTTTTTCGAAAGGATTAATTGATCCGGGTGAAAGCGTCTTTGAAGCCGCTAACCGCGAGCTAAAAGAAGAGGTTGGATTTGGTGCGAACGATCTGACTTTTTTGAAGAAGCTCAGCATGGCACCGTCTTACTTTTCCAGCAAAATGAATATCGTGGTAGCGCAAGATCTCTACCCGGAATCACTGGAAGGCGATGAGCCAGAGCCGCTACCACAGGTGCGCTGGCCGCTGGCGCATATGATGGATTTGCTGGAAGCCCCTGACTTCAATGAAGCGCGTAATGTCAGCGCGCTGTTCCTCGTGCGCGAATGGTTGAAAGGGCAGGGGCGAGTGTAAATGCGTGAAGTTTGCCTGATGCATAATGCTTATCAGGCTTACGAAGTTCCTGCAATTTATTGAATTTTCAATTTTTGTTGGCCGGATAACGCGTTCACCCGCATCCGGCATAAACAAGTGCACTTTGTCAGCAAACTGAAAAAGGCGCCGAAGCGCCTTTTTAATCAGAACAATTCCTGTGCCTCGCCATTATCGATAATGGTCGTTCCCACCTCGTGCACCGCCTGTTGTGTCGGCTGCGTACCTTCGATGAAATACTCTTCGCGGCTGTTGCCACCATTAGCTAATTGCCCGGTGCTGCGATCGATATTCACCGTCACAATACCCGGTGGCGGCGTCAGCGGCTGCTCCGGCACACCTTCAAGAACGGCTTTCATATAAGCGTCCCATGCAGGCTGGGCACTCTTGGCACCGCCTTCGTAACCTGAGATCTGATCTTTAATCGCTCCGGAAGCCGTTGTATGACCGAGATTACGACGGTGATCATCAAAGCCAATCCAGACCGAGGTCACAACGCCCGGACCGTAACCCGAGAACCACGCATCTTTCGAACTGTTAGTGGTACCCGTTTTTCCGCCTATATCATGCCGTTGTAAATCACGACCTGCTCGCCAGCCAGTACCCTGCCAGCCTGGTTCACCAAAAATATTGGTGTTCAAGGCACTCTTAATCAGGAATGCCAGCGGAGTGTTGATGACGTGCGGTGCGTACTCCTGCGCGCCGGTCTTCGCCACTAACGCCTGATTTGCCTGCTCCAGCTGCGGCATTGGTACAGAAACATTCTGCTGCTCGCGGGAGATAGCGACATCTTCAACATCGTTATTTTCCAGCACGTTCGATTTCTGCGTATCACCGTAAATCACCGGAATATCGCATTCCGGGCAGGCTACTTTCGGTTTCGCTTCGAAAATTACGCCGCCCTGATCGTTTTCAATTTTGCTGATAAACCACGGGTCCACCAGGAAGCCGCCGTTCGCCATGACCGCGTAGCCGCGCGCCACCTGCATTGGGGTGAAGGAAGCTGAACCCAGCGCCAGCGATTCGGTGTGGACAATGTTTTGTGCCGGGAAGCCGAAGCGTTGCAGATATTCTGCAGCGTAGTCGACGCCCATCGCCCGCATTGCGCGTACCATCACCACGTTTTTCGACTGACCCAGCCCCTGACGTAAGCGAATTGGACCGGCATACTGCGGTGGTGAGTTCTTCGGCTGCCAGTCAGAACCGGCACCTGCATCCCAGCGGGAAATTGGCACATCGTTCAACATACTTGCCAGCGTTAGACCTTTATCCATCGCCGCGGTGTAGAGGAACGGTTTGATGTTGGAACCCACCTGACGCAGTGCCTGGGTGGCGCGGTTAAACTTGCTCTGATTGAAATCAAAGCCACCGACCAGCGCCATAACGGCACCGTTTTGCGGATTGATCGACACCAGCGCCGAGTTCACTTCCGGCACTTGCGCCAGCCACCATGCATCGTCAACTTGACGAACCCAGATTTGCTGACCCGTTTGCAGAACATCGGTCACTTTACGCGGCGTCGGTCCCTGCTGAGTATCCGAACGGTAAGGACGAGCCCAGCGAACACCTTCCATACTCAATACGACGGTCGACCCGTCTGCCAGCATCGCCGTTGCTTCCTGAGGATTGGCGCTGGTGACTGCGGCAGGCAGCAGCGGACCATAGGTCGGCAGCGCCTTCAGCGTATCGGTAATCTTGTTGTTATCCCACGCCGATTCGCCCACTTTCCACAGCACATTCGCCGGGCCGCGATAACCGTGGCGCATGTCGTAGTCCAGCACGTTATTACGTACCGCCTGCTGTGCGGCCTGCTGCACTTTTCGGGTGATGGTGGTGTAAATGCGATAACCGTCTTCATAGGCACTTTCGCCATAACGGTTATACATCTCCTGGCGCACCATTTCGCTCAGGTATGGCGCAGAGAAAGCAATCTCCGGCGCGTGATAGTTAGCGTTAATCGCCTCAGTGCGTGTCTGATCGAACTGTTGTTGGGTGATATACCCTTCATCCAGCATCCGCGACAGCACGACGTTACGCCGCGCGACGGCACGATCCATTGAGTAGAGCGGGTTGAAGGTGGAAGGCGCTTTCGGCAGCCCGGCTATCACCGCCATTTCGTTCAACGTCAGTTGGTCGACCGTTTTACCGAAATAGACTTGTGCCGCAGCACCGACACCATAGGCGCGGTAACCGAGGTAAATCTTGTTCAGATAGAGCTCGAGGATCTCGTCTTTCGTCAGCAACTGTTCAATGCGAATCGCGAGGAAGACTTCCTTAATCTTGCGCATCAGCGTGCGTTCTGGACTGAGGAAGAAGTTTCTCGCCAGCTGCTGGGTAATGGTACTCGCCCCTTGTGACGCGTGACCGGAGAACAGCGCCACGCTTGCCGCACGGAAGATCCCCACCGGGTCAACGCCGTGATGCTCGTAGAAGCGGCTGTCTTCCGTCGCGATAAAGGCTTTCACCATCTCCGGCGGGATTTGATCCAACGTAACCGGAATACGACGTTTCTCACCGTATTGAGCAATCAGCTCGCCATCGGCGCTGTAAATCTGCATCGGAATTTGCAGGCGAACATCTTTTAATGTCGCCACATCCGGCAGTTGTGGCTCGATGTAGCGGTATAGGCCATAAATCGAGCCTGCTCCCAGCAGAATGCAACAGACTGCAAGGATCAAAAAATACTTTACGAACTTCACTGGAAATTTCCCATTTAGTTTCATTTGGGCAGTTTATAAACAAACGCGCGGTAGTATAAAGGCAAGCCAGACGCATTGATATACCCGTCAGAGTGACGGGTGATAAGGAGATCATCACAATGGCATTTAAGAACTGGCAAATTGGTTTGCATTTACAACAGCAAGAAGCGGTAGCGGTTGCTATCGTGCGGAGCGCAAAAGAATGCTTATTGCACCGCTGGTGGCGGTTGCCACTGGAGAACGACATTATCAAAGATGGGCGGATTGTTGATGTGCAGCGGCTGGCTAACACGTTGTTACCGTGGAGTCGTGAACTGCCGCAGCGTCATCACATTATGTTGGCGTTTCCCGCCAGTCGCACATTACAGCGGTCATTTCCACGCCCGTCGATGTCCCTCGGTGAGCGGGAGCAAATGGCCTGGCTGTCCGGGACGATGGCCCGTGAGCTGGATATGGATCCGGACTCCCTGCGCTTCGATTACAGCGAAGACTCACTCAGTCCCGCCTATAACGTGACTGCCGCGCAAAGCAAAGAGCTGGCAACGCTGCTTACTCTGGCAGAAAGGTTGCGTGTTCATGTTAGCGCGATCACTCCGGATGCCAGTGCATTACAGCGATTCCTGCCTTTTTTACCTTCTCATCAGCAATGTCTGGCCTGGCGTGATAACGAACAGTGGCTGTGGGCGACGCGCTATAGCTGGGGGCGCAAACTGGCGGTGGGGATCACTAGCGCGAAGGAGCTGGCGGCAGCGTTATCTGTTGATCCCGAAAGCGTCGCGCTATGTGGCGAAGGCGGATTTGACCCCTGGGAGGCGGTTTCTGTTCGTCAGCCGCCGCTACCGCCACCAGGTGGAGACTTTGCCATCGCGCTGGGGCTGGCGCTTGGGAAGGTGTACTGATGAACCCGCCAATTAATTTTTTGCCCTGGCGACAGCAACGCCGGACTGCTTTTCTTCGTTTCTGGTTGCTGATGTTCGTTGCGCCTCTGCTGCTGGCCGTCGGGATAACGCTAATACTGCGTCTGACAAGCAATGCCGAAGCACGCGTAAACGCCGTTTTGCTTCAGGCGGAACAACAACTCGCCCGCAGCTTACAGATAACGAAACCACGTTTGCTGGAACGCCAGCAGTTACGCGAACAGCGTTTGCAACGTCAGCGCCAGCGACAATTTACCCGCGACTGGCAATCTGCGCTGGAAGCACTGGCGGCGCTTTTACCCGAACATGCCTGGCTGACAACGATAAGCTGGCAGCAGGGAACGCTGGAGATCAAGGGGCTGACAACAAGCATTACCGCGTTAAACGCACTAGAAACGTCACTACGCCAGGATGCTTCTTTTCATCTCAATCAGCGGGGGGCCACGCAGCAGGATGCGCAGGGACGCTGGCAATTTGAGTATCAGTTAACAAGGAAGGTTAGCGATGGACATGCTCTTTGACTGGTGGTTCGCCACATCACCCCGCCTCCGCCAGCTTTGCTGGGCAGTCTGGTTGCTGATGTTAGTTACGCTCATTTTTCTGTCATCGACACACCATGAAGAGAGCGACGCATTAATTCGACTACGGGCAAGTCATCACCAGCAGTGGGCCGCACTGTATCGCCTGGTTGACACCACTCCCTTCAGCGAGGAAAAAACGCTGCCCTTTTCGCCACTGGATTTTCAGTTATCCGGCGCGCAACTGGTTTACTGGCATCCATCCGCGCAGGGAGGTGAGTTGGCGTTGAAAACGCTGTGGGAAGCAGTGCCGTCGGCATTTACACGGCTGGCAGAGCGCAACGTCAGCGTGAGCCGTTTTTCGTTAAGCGTGGAAGGTGATGACCTTTTGTTCACGCTACAACTGGAGACGCCGCATGAGGGTTAAACGCTGGTTGTTGGCAGGTATTACATTGTGCCTTTTAACCGGTATGCGTGACCCTTTTAAACCGCCGGAAGATCTATGCCGGATTAGCGAACTTAGCCAGTGGCGCTATCAGGGGATGGTAGGGCGAGGTGAGCGCATCATCGGTGTAATAAAAGACGGGCAAAAAAAATGGCGACGGGTGCAGCAAAACGACGTGCTGGAAAACGGCTGGACAATTTTACAGCTGACGCCAGACGCACTAACGCTGGGAACCGGGACAAACTGCGAACCGCCACAATGGTTGTGGCAACGGCAAGGAGATACAAATGAAGCAATGGATAGCCGCACTACTGTTGATGCTGATACCCGGCGTACAGGCGGCAAAGCCGCAAAAAGTGACGCTGATGGTGGATGACGTTCCGGTGGCTCAGGTGTTGCAGGCGCTGGCTGAACAGGAGAAGTTGAACCTGGTGGTTTCGCCAGACGTCAGCGGTACGGTGTCGTTACATTTAACTGACGTTCCCTGGAAGCAGGCACTACAAACTGTAGTGAAAAGCGCCGGATTGATAACGCGCCAGGAGGGCAACATTCTCTCGGTGCATTCCGTTGCCTGGCAGAATGACAATATCGCCCGCCAGGAGGCGGAGCAGACGCGGGCGCAGGCAAATCTGCCGCTGGAAAATCGCAATATTACTCTGCAATACGCCGACGCCGGAGAGCTGGCGAAAGCGGGGGAGAAGCTACTGAGTGCCAAAGGGAGTATGACCGTCGATAAACGCACCAATCGCCTTTTGCTGCGAGATAACAAAGCGGCGTTAAGCGCGCTTGAACAGTGGGTAGCGCAAATGGATCTGCCGGTCGGGCAGGTTGAGCTGTCGGCGCATATTGTCACCATTAATGAAAAAAGTTTGCGTGAGTTAGGTGTGAAATGGACGCTGGCTGATGCGCAACACGCTGGTGGCGTTGGGCAAGTCACCGCGCTTGGTAGCGACCTCTCCGTAGCGACGGCGACAACGCATGTCGGTTTTAACATTGGACGCATCAACGGACGTTTACTGGATCTTGAGCTTTCCGCGCTCGAACAAAAACAGCAGTTGGATATTATCGCCAGTCCGCGTCTGCTGGCCTCACATCTTCAGCCTGCCAGCATTAAACAGGGGAGCGAAATTCCATATCAGGTTTCCAGCGGGGAAAGTGGCGCGACGTCGGTGGAATTTAAAGAGGCCGTCCTGGGGATGGAAGTTACGCCCACGGTGTTACAAAAAGGTCGCATCCGGCTGAAATTACACATCAGCCAGAACGTTCCGGGGCAGGTGCTACAGCAGGCCGATGGCGAAGTGTTGGCGATTGATAAGCAGGAGATCGAAACGCAGGTCGAGGTCAAAAGCGGAGAAACGTTGGCGCTGGGCGGCATTTTTACCCGTAAAAATAAATCGGGTCAGGATAGCGTACCGTTGCTTGGTGACATTCCCTGGTTCGGGCAATTATTTCGTCATGACGGAAAAGAAGATGAACGACGCGAGTTAGTGGTGTTTATCACGCCACGACTGGTTTCCAGTGAGTAAACAGCCGTAAAAGCGGTAATGTTTTTACGCTGAACGTGTTTCATCTATTTGACGCGCGCAGGTATTTAGCATACAAGGAGTACCGATTTGAGAGTTGGTGCTCTTCGCTGCCTGCGTTCCATGATGATGATTTATCATTCAGGCGGCATTTTGCTGTCTTTTTTACGCTAATCTTACCCGGTGATTTATCGCCAGAGCGGTGGTAGCAAGGCAGCGCGCTTGCAGCGACCAGATATGCAGAGGGATGGGTGATTTATTCAGTTGCCAAACCCGCTGGAGTATTGAGATAATTTTCAGTCTGACTCTCGCAATATCTTATGAGGTTTCAGTTCATGTCCTGCGGCGCTCTCTGAGCGAAGCGGGTTTATCATTAACGAATAGTCTTAGTAGTACCGAAAAAATGGCAGAGAAACGCAATATCTTTCTGGTTGGGCCTATGGGTGCCGGAAAAAGCACTATTGGGCGCCAGTTAGCTCAACAACTCAATATGGAATTTTACGATTCCGATCAAGAGATTGAGAAACGAACCGGAGCTGATGTGGGCTGGGTTTTCGATTTAGAAGGCGAAGAAGGCTTCCGCGATCGCGAAGAAAAGGTCATCAATGAGTTGACCGAGAAACAGGGTATTGTGCTGGCTACTGGCGGCGGCTCTGTGAAATCCCGCGAAACGCGTAACCGTCTTTCCGCACGTGGCGTTGTCGTTTATCTTGAAACGACCATCGAAAAGCAACTTGCACGCACGCAGCGTGATAAAAAACGCCCGTTGCTGCACGTTGAAACACCGCCGCGTGAAGTTCTGGAAGCGTTGGCCAATGAACGCAATCCGCTGTATGAAGAGATTGCCGACGTGACCATTCGTACTGATGATCAAAGCGCTAAAGTGGTTGCAAACCAGATTATTCACATGCTGGAAAGCAACTAATTCTGGCTTTATATACACTCGTCTGCGGGTACAGTAATTAAGGTGGATGTCGCGTTATGGAGAGGATTGTCGTTACTCTCGGGGAACGTAGTTACCCAATTACCATCGCATCTGGTTTGTTTAATGAACCAGCTTCATTCTTACCGCTGAAATCGGGCGAGCAGGTCATGTTGGTCACCAACGAAACCCTGGCTCCTCTGTATCTCGATAAGGTCCGCGGCGTACTTGAACAGGCGGGTGTTAACGTCGATAGCGTTATCCTCCCTGACGGCGAGCAGTATAAAAGCCTGGCTGTGCTCGATACCGTCTTTACGGCGTTGTTACAAAAGCCGCATGGTCGCGATACTACGCTGGTGGCGCTTGGCGGCGGCGTAGTGGGCGATCTGACCGGCTTTGCGGCGGCGAGTTATCAGCGCGGTGTACGTTTCATTCAAGTCCCGACGACGTTGCTGTCGCAGGTCGATTCCTCCGTTGGCGGCAAAACTGCGGTCAACCATCCCCTCGGTAAAAACATGATTGGCGCGTTCTACCAGCCTGCTTCAGTGGTGGTGGATCTCGACTGTCTGAAAACGCTTCCCCCGCGTGAGTTAGCGTCGGGGCTTGCAGAAGTCATCAAATACGGCATTATTCTTGACGGTGCGTTTTTCAACTGGCTGGAAGAGAATCTGGATGCGTTGTTGCGTCTGGACGGTCCGGCAATGGCGTACTGTATTCGCCGTTGTTGTGAACTGAAGGCAGAAGTTGTCGCCGCCGACGAGCGCGAAACCGGGTTACGTGCTTTACTGAATCTGGGACATACCTTTGGTCATGCCATTGAAGCTGAAATGGGGTATGGCAATTGGTTACACGGTGAAGCAGTCGCTGCGGGTATGGTGATGGCGGCGCGGACGTCGGAACGTCTCGGGCAGTTTAGTTCTGCCGAAACGCAGCGTATTATAACCCTGCTCACGCGGACTGGGTTACCGGTCAATGGGCCGCGCGAAATGTCTGCGCAGGCGTATTTACCGCATATGCTGCGTGACAAGAAAGTCCTTGCGGGAGAGATGCGCTTAATTCTTCCGTTGGCAATTGGTAAGAGTGAAGTTCGCAGCGGCGTTTCGCACGAGCTTGTTCTTAACGCCATTGCCGATTGTCAATCAGCGTAACAACAAGAAAGGTCAGGCCGCTTATCAAGCGGTCTATTAGCTTCAGGTTAATTGCAACGTGGTAAGCATTAACCTTTTAGTGGGGTGTTAAATGGATGAATTCAAACCAGAAGACGAGCTGAAACCCGATCCCAGCGATCGTCGTACTGGTCGTTCTCGTCAATCTTCTGAACGTTCTGAGCGTACTGAACGTGGCGAACCGCAGATCAATTTTGATGATATTGAACTTGATGACACTGACGATCGCCGTCCGACTCGTGCGCAAAAAGAGCGCAATGAGGAACCGGAACTCGAAGAAGAAATTGACGAATCCGAAGATGAAACCGTGGATGAAGAGCGCGTAGAGCGTCGTCCACGTAAGCGCAAAAAAGCAGCCAGTAAACCCGCTTCTCGTCAGTATATGATGATGGGCGTCGGCATTCTGGTTCTCCTGCTGTTGATCATCGGTATCGGTTCTGCGCTAAAAGCCCCCTCGACCTCTTCCAGCGATCAAACCGCGTCTGGCGAGAAGAGTATTGATCTTGCTGGCAATGCGACCGATCAGGCGAATGGCGTGCAGCCAGCGCCGGGAACCACGTCTGCGGAAAATACTCAGCAGGATGTTTCTCTACCGCCGATCTCTTCTACGCCGACTCAAGGGCAAACCCCGGCGGCAACGGATGGTCAACAACGTGTTGAAGTGCAGGGTGACCTGAACAATGCGCTGACCCAGCCACAAAATCAGCAACAGTTGAATAATGTGGCGGTCAATTCCACGTTGCCGACTGAACCCGCGACGGTCGCGCCTGTTCGCAATGGCAATGCATCGCGTGACACGGCGAAAACGCAAACCGCTGAACGTCCGGCCACTACGCGTCCAGCTCGCCAGCAGGCGGTGATTGAACCGAAAAAACCGCAAGCAACCGTGAAAACGGAGCCGAAGCCGGTAGCACAGACGCCGAAGCGTACTGAACCAGCTGCTCCTGTGGCAAGCACGAAGGCACCGGCTGCGACTTCTACGCCAGCACCAAAAGAGACGGCGACTACGGCTCCAGTACAGACGGCATCCCCGGCGCAAACCACGGCAACACCAGCCGCTGGAGGGAAGACCGCAGGTAATGTTGGTTCGTTGAAATCGGCACCGTCCAGCCATTACACTCTGCAGCTGAGCAGTTCCTCTAACTACGACAACCTGAACGGTTGGGCGAAGAAAGAGAATCTGAAAAACTACGTTGTCTATGAAACGACGCGTAATGGTCAGCCGTGGTATGTCCTGGTTTCTGGCGTGTACGCTTCGAAAGAAGAGGCGAAAAAAGCGGTATCTACCTTGCCAGCCGATGTCCAGGCCAAAAACCCGTGGGCGAAACCACTGCGTCAGGTACAGGCCGATCTGAAGTAATCAAGGTTATCTCCCGCAATGGTTTATCGTTGCGGGAGTTGCCTGAAGCGCTGGATGCTGTCGGAGCTTTCTCCACAGCCGGAGAAGGTGTAATTAGTTAGTCAGCATGAAGAAAAATCGCGCTTTTTTGAAGTGGGCAGGGGGCAAGTATCCCCTGCTTGATGATATTAAACGGCATTTGCCCAAGGGCGAATGTCTGGTTGAGCCTTTTGTAGGTGCCGGGTCGGTGTTTCTCAACACCGACTTTTCTCGTTATATCCTTGCCGATATCAATAGCGACCTGATCAGTCTCTATAACATTGTGAAGATGCGTACTGATGAGTACGTACAGGCCGCACGCGAGCTGTTTGTTCCCGAAACAAATTGCGCCGAGGTTTACTATCAGTTCCGCGAAGAGTTCAACAAAAGCCAGGATCCGTTCCGTCGGGCGGTACTGTTTTTATATTTGAACCGCTACGGTTACAACGGTCTGTGTCGTTACAATCTGCGCGGTGAGTTTAACGTGCCGTTTGGCCGCTACAAAAAACCCTATTTCCCGGAAGCAGAGTTGTATCACTTCGCTGAAAAAGCGCAGAATGCCTTTTTCTACTGTGAGTCTTACGCCGATAGCATGGCGCGCGCAGATGATGCATCCGTCGTCTATTGCGATCCGCCTTATGCGCCGCTGTCTGCGACCGCCAACTTTACGGCGTATCACACAAACAGTTTTACGCTTGAACAACAAGCGCATCTGGCAGAGATCGCCGAAGGTCTGGTTGATCGCCATATTCCAGTGCTGATCTCCAATCACGATACGATGTTAACGCGTGAGTGGTATCAGCGCGCAAAATTGCATGTCGTCAAAGTTCGACGCAGTATAAGCAGCAACGGCGGCACACGTAAAAAGGTGGACGAACTGCTGGCTTTGTACAAACCAGGAGTCGTTTCACCCGCGAAAAAATAATTCTCAAGGAGAAGCGGATGAAACAGTATTTGATTGCCCCCTCAATTCTGTCGGCTGATTTTGCCCGCCTGGGTGAAGATACCGCAAAAGCCCTGGCAGCTGGCGCTGATGTCGTGCATTTTGACGTCATGGATAACCACTATGTTCCCAATCTGACGATTGGGCCAATGGTGCTGAAATCCTTGCGTAACTACGGCATTACCGCCCCTATCGACGTACACCTGATGGTGAAACCCGTCGATCGCATTGTGCCTGATTTCGCTGCCGCTGGTGCCAGCATCATTACCTTTCATCCAGAAGCCTCCGAGCATGTTGACCGCACGTTGCAACTGATTAAAGAAAATGGCTGTAAAGCGGGTCTGGTATTTAACCCGGCGACACCGCTGAGCTATCTGGATTACGTGATGGATAAGCTGGATGTGATCCTGCTGATGTCCGTCAATCCTGGTTTCGGCGGTCAGTCTTTCATTCCTCAAACACTGGATAAACTGCGCGAAGTACGTCGTCGTATCGACGAGTCTGGCTTTGACATTCGTCTGGAAGTGGACGGTGGCGTGAAGGTGAACAACATTGGCGAAATCGCTGCGGCGGGCGCGGATATGTTCGTCGCCGGTTCGGCAATCTTCGACCAGCCAGACTACAAAAAAGTCATTGATGAAATGCGCAGTGAACTGGCAAAGGTAAGTCATGAATAAGTTTGAAGATATTCGCGGCGTCGCTTTTGATCTCGATGGTACGCTGGTGGACAGTGCTCCTGGCTTGGCTACCGCAGTAGATATGGCGCTTTATGCGCTGGAGTTGCCCGTCGCAGGTGAAGAACGCGTTATAACCTGGATTGGTAACGGCGCAGATGTTCTGATGGAGCGCGCATTGACCTGGGCGCGTCAGGAACGTGCGACTCTGCGTAAAACGATGGGTAAACCGCCCGTTGATGACGACATTCCGGCAGAAGAACAAGTACGTATTCTGCGTAAACTGTTCGATCGCTACTATGGCGAGGTTGCCGAAGAGGGGACGTTTTTGTTCCCGCATGTTGCCGATACGTTGGGTGCGTTGCAGGCTAAAGGCCTGCCGTTGGGCCTGGTCACCAACAAACCGACGCCGTTCGTCGCGCCGCTGCTGGAAGCCTTAGATATCGCTAAATACTTCAGCGTGGTGATTGGTGGTGATGATGTGCAAAACAAAAAACCGCATCCGGACCCGCTGTTACTGGTGGCTGAGCGGATGGGAATTGCCCCACAACAGATGCTGTTTGTTGGCGACTCACGCAATGATATTCAGGCAGCAAAAGCGGCAGGTTGCCCATCAGTTGGCTTAACCTACGGATATAACTACGGCGAGGCTATCGATCTCAGCCAGCCTGATGTAATTTATCAGTCTATAAATGACCTTCTGCCCGCATTAGGGCTTCCGCATAGCGAAAATCAGGAATCGAAAAATGACTAAGCCCATCGTTTTTAGTGGCGCACAGCCCTCAGGTGAATTGACCATTGGTAACTACATGGGTGCGCTGCGTCAGTGGGTAAACATGCAGGATGACTACCATTGCATTTACTGTATCGTTGACCAACACGCGATCACCGTGCGCCAGGATGCACAGAAGCTGCGTAAAGCGACGCTGGATACGCTGGCCTTGTATCTGGCTTGTGGTATCGATCCTGAGAAAAGCACCATTTTTGTTCAGTCCCACGTGCCGGAACATGCGCAGTTAGGCTGGGCACTGAACTGCTATACCTACTTCGGCGAACTGAGCCGCATGACGCAGTTTAAAGATAAATCTGCGCGTTATGCCGAGAACATCAATGCTGGTCTGTTTGACTATCCAGTGCTGATGGCTGCGGACATCCTGCTGTATCAAACTAATCTGGTACCGGTGGGTGAAGACCAGAAACAGCACCTGGAACTGAGCCGCGATATCGCCCAGCGTTTCAACGCGCTGTATGGCGAGATCTTTAAAGTGCCGGAGCCGTTTATTCCGAAATCTGGCGCGCGCGTAATGTCGCTGCTGGAGCCGACCAAAAAGATGTCCAAGTCTGACGATAACCGCAATAACGTTATCGGCCTGCTGGAAGATCCGAAATCGGTGGTGAAGAAAATCAAACGCGCGGTCACCGACTCCGACGAGCCGCCGGTAGTTCGCTACGATGTGCAGAACAAAGCGGGCGTTTCCAACCTGCTAGATATCCTTTCTGCGGTAACGGGCCAGAGCATCCCAGAACTGGAAAAACAGTTCGAAGGCAAGATGTATGGTCATCTGAAAGGTGAAGTGGCTGATGCCGTTTCCGGTATGCTGACTGAATTGCAGGAACGCTATCACCGTTTCCGCAACGATGAAGCCTTCCTGCAACAGGTGATGAAAGATGGCGCGGAAAAAGCCAGTGCACACGCTTCTCGTACGCTGAAAGCGGTGTACGAAGCGATTGGTTTTGTGGCGAAGCCGTAATTCACTATTGCTGGCAAATTGCGCTTTGTTCATGCCGGATGCGGCGTGAACGCCTTATCCGGCCTACAAAGTAATGCACATATTGCAAGGAAATGTAGGCCTGATAAGCGTAGCGCATCAGGCAATTTTGCTTTTATCATCACTCTGAAACCGGGGAAACCCGGTTTTTTTATCCTCTTTTTGCAATAATCCGAAAAAATGTGAAGCGCCTCGCCGTTTCCACATCTCGCAGTTGCCACTTATCTTCATTTTTATGAAGATATAAATATTCACTTTATTGAAAATTTACTATGCGTCGAACGTTTATCAAAAAAGAAGGCGTCGTCATCACGACACTGGCCCGTTATTTGTTGGGTGAAAAGTGCGGTAATCGACTGAAAACCATAGATGAACTGGCAACTGAATGCCGTTCATCCGTTGGCCTGACGCAGGCCGCGTTGAAAACGCTGGAATCAAGCGGAGCGATACGGATAGAACGCCGTGGGCGTAATGGCAGTTATCTGGTGGAAATGGATAACAAAGCATTGCTGAGTCATGTGGATATCAACAATGTGGTGTGCGCGATGCCCTTGCCCTATACCCGTTTGTACGAAGGCCTGGCGAGCGGATTGAAAGCTCAGTTTGATGGTATTCCTTTTTACTATGCGCACATGCGCGGCGCGGATATTCGCGTGGAGTGTTTACTTAACGGCGTGTATGACATGGCGGTTGTTTCCCGACTGGCGGCGGAAAGTTATCTCACGCAAAAAGGGTTATGCCTCGCGCTGGAGTTGGGGCCGCACACCTACGTTGGCGAGCACCAGTTGATTTGCCGTAAAGGCGAGTCCGCAAACGTGAATCGCGTGGGGCTGGATAACCGTTCGGCGGATCAGAAAATCATGACCGATGTCTTTTTTGGCGATAGTGATGTGGAACGAGTCGATCTCTCTTATCACGAGAGTTTACAACGCATTGTTAAAGGCGATGTTGATGCGGTGATCTGGAACGTGGTGGCGGAAAACGAACTGACCATGCTGGGATTAGAAGCGACGCCGCTCACAGACGATCCGCGATTTTTACAGGCCACCGAAGCCGTAGTTTTGACGCGAGTCGATGATTACCCAATGCAACAATTGCTGCGTGCAGTTGTTGATAAACAGGCCCTGCTTGCCCATCAACAACGAGTGGTCAGTGGGGAACAGGAACCGAGTTATTAAACGAAAGGCATCTGAAATGGAAACCAGACTCAACCTGCTTTGTGAGGCAGGCGTTATTGATAAGGACATCTGCAAAGGCATGATGCAGGTCGTCAACGTACTGGAAACAGAGTGTCATCTACCGGTGCGCAGCGAGCAAGGAATGATGGCGATGACACATATGGCGAGCGCACTGATGCGCAGTCGCCGTGGTGAAGAAATAGAGCCGCTGGACGCCGAATTGCTGGCAGAACTGGCGCAATCCAGCCACTGGCAAGCCGTTGTGCAATTGCATCAGGTGTTGTTGAAGGAATTCGCACTGGAAGTTAAGCCGTGTGAAGAAGGCTATTTGCTGGCTAATCTTTATGGATTATGGATGGCTGCTAACGAAGAGGTTTGAAGCTCCCGACAAATCCACGTCGCATAATCTAAATATTCAGAAAAATGAATATTTAATTCAAGGAACAGAAACGAGGCAACAAGATGTTTGTAGAAGCATTGAAACGCCAGAACCCGGCGCTGATTTCCGCCGCACTAAGTTTGTGGCAGCAGGGCAAGATCGCCCCGGACAGCTGGGTGATCGATGTGGATCAGATACTGGAAAACGGTAAGCGGCTGATTGAGACGGCGCGACTTTACGGCATTGAACTGTATCTGATGACCAAGCAGTTTGGCCGTAATCCGTGGCTGGCGGAAAAACTTCTGGCACTGGGCTACAGCGGCATTGTGGCGGTGGATTACAAAGAGGCGCGGGTCATGCGCCGCGCCGGTCTGCCGTTGGCGCATCAGGGGCATCTGGTGCAAATCCCTTGTCACCAGGTTTCTGACGCCGTTGCACAGGGAACTGACGTCATCACCGTGTTTACTCTCGATAAAGCGCGGGAAGTTTCTGCAGCAGCGGTGAAGGCCGGACGTGTGCAGTCTGTGCTGCTCAAAGTTTATAGCGACGATGATTTTCTTTATCCGGGGCAGGAGAGCGGTTTTGTACAGCATTCGCTGCACGAGGTGGTTGCTGATATTAAGAAACTGCCGGGGCTGCATTTAGCCGGACTAACCCATTTCCCTTGCCTGCTTTGGGATGAGGCTGCCGGGAAAGTTTTGCCGACACCGAATCTTCACACGCTGATACAGGCACGGGATCAACTGGCGAAATCTGGTATTGCGATTGAGCAACTGAACGCACCTTCTGCGACCAGCTGCACTTCGCTGCCATTGCTGGCGGAATACGGTGTGACTCATGCCGAACCCGGTCATGCGCTGACGGGGACGATTCCGGCAAACCAGCAGGGCGATCAGCCTGAACGTATCGCGATGCTCTGGTTAAGTGAAATCTCCCATCATTTTCGTGGCGACAGCTACTGCTACGGCGGCGGTTACTACCGTCGTGGTCACGCGCAACATGCGCTGGTGTTTACGCCAGAAAATCAAAAGATTACTGAAACCAATCTCAAAACTGTGGATGACAGCAGTATCGACTACACCCTGCCGCTGGCAGGCGAGTTTCCGGTAAGCAGTGCAGTAGTGCTCTGTTTTCGCACGCAGATTTTTGTCACCCGTAGCGATGTGGTGTTGCTGTCCGGTATTCACCGTGGCGAACCAGAAATCGTCGGTCGTTATGACAGTCTTGGAAACTCTCTGGGGGCGTAATGGCGCGATTTGTGGTGTTAGTGATTGATAGCTTTGGCGTAGGGGCAATGAAAGATGTCACGTTGGTGCGTCCGCAGGATGCCGGGGCAAATACCTGTGGTCACATCCTGAGCCAGTTGCCGCATTTGCAGCTACCAATGCTGGAGAAAATGGGGCTAATCAATGCATTAGGTTATGCGCCTGGAGATATGCAGCCGTCAGACTCCGCAACCTGGGGCGTGGCAGAGCTGCAACATGAAGGTGGCGATACCTTTATGGGGCATCAGGAAATTTTAGGCACGCGCCCGTTACCGCCGCTACGGATGCCCTTTCGCGATGTGATTGACCGTGTTGAGCAAGCATTACTTAACGCTGACTGGCAGGTGGAGCGCCGTGGCGATGATCTGCAATTTCTGTGGGTCAATCAGGCGGTTGCGATTGGCGATAATCTCGAGGCGGATTTAGGTCAGGTCTATAACATCACCGCCAATCTCTCTGTGATCTCTTTTGACGACGCAATCAAAATTGGTCGTATCGTGCGTGAGCAGGTACAGGTCGGTCGGGTCATTACATTTGGTGGCCTGTTAACCGACAGCCAGCGCATCCTCGATGCCGCAGAAAGCAAAGAAGGGCGCTTTATTGGCATCAATGCGCCGCGTTCTGGCGCTTATGACAACGGCTTCCAGGTCGTGCATATGGGCTACGGCGTCGATGAAAAAGTGCAGGTGCCACAAAAACTGTATGAAGTGGGCGTACCAACCGTGCTGGTGGGGAAAGTGGCGGATATTGCCAGTAATCCTTATGGCGTGAGCTGGCAAAACCTGGTGGATAGCCAGCGGATTATGGATATCACCTTCAACGAATTTAACACCCATCCGACGGCGTTTATTTGTACCAATATCCAGGAAACCGACCTCGCTGGTCATGCAGAAGACGTCGCACGTTATGCGGAACGTTTGCAGGTCGTTGACCGTAACCTTGCCCGGCTTATTGAGGCGATGCAGCCAGATGATTGCCTGGTCGTGATGGCGGATCACGGTAACGATCCGACCATTGGTCACAGCCACCATACCCGCGAAGTGGTGCCAGTGCTGGTTTATCAGCAAGGGATGGTCGCTACGCAGCTTGGTGTGCTCACCACGCTTTCTGATGTGGGGGCTACCGTATGTGAATTTTTCCGCGCGCCACCGCCACAAAATGGTCGCTCTTTTCTTTCCTCCCTCCGGTTTGCAGGAGACACCCTATGAGTTTTGATCCGACGGGTTACACCCTCGCCCATGAGCATCTGCATATTGATCTCTCCGGCTTTAAAAACAACGTGGACTGCCGCCTTGATCAGTATGCGTTCATTTGCCAGGAGATGAACGACCTGATGGCCCGGGGCGTGCGTAATGTGATTGAGATGACTAACCGTTACATGGGGCGCAATGCGCAATTTATGCTCGATGTAATGCGCGAAACCGGCATCAACGTGGTGGCCTGTACCGGTTATTACCAGGACGCGTTTTTCCCGCAACATGTGGCGACCCGCAGCGTGCAGGAACTGGCGCAGGAGATGGTCGATGAAATTGAACAGGGTATCGATTGCACCGACCTGAAAGCCGGGATCATCGCGGAGATCGGCTCCAGCGAAGGGAAGATTACGCCGCTGGAAGAGAAGGTGTTTATTGCCGCCGCGCTGGCACATAACCAGACCGGACGCCCGATCTCCACGCATACCTCTTTTAGCACCATGGGGCTGGAACAACTGGCGCTACTGCAAGCCCACGGAGTTGATCTTTCGCGCGTCACCGTTGGTCACTGCGATCTGAAAGACAACCTCGACAACATTTTGAAGATGATCGATCTCGGCGCGTATGTGCAGTTCGACACCATCGGCAAGAACAGTTACTACCCGGACGAAAAGCGCATTGCGATGCTCCACGCGCTACGTGACCGAGGTTTGCTGAACCGCGTCATGCTGTCGATGGATATTACGCGCCGCTCCCATTTAAAAGCCAATGGTGGTTATGGCTATGACTATTTATTGACCACCTTTATTCCGCAATTGCGCCAGTCAGGATTCAGTCAGGCCGATGTGGATGTGATGTTACGTGAAACTCCCTCTCAATTTTTCCAATAAGGACAGACTCATGAAAAAGATTGGTGTTGCAGGCTTACAGCGTGAGCAGATTAAAAAAACCATTGAAGCGACGGCTCCTGGCTGTTTTGAAGTTTTCATTCACAACGACATGGAAGCGGCAATGAAAGTGAAATCCGGGCAACTGGATTACTACATCGGCGCGTGTAATACCGGTGCGGGCGCGGCATTGTCGATTGCCATCGCGGTGATTGGCTATAACAAAAGTTGCACCATTGCCAAACCAGGCATTAAAGCGAAAGACGAACATATCGCCAAAATGATCGCCGAAGGGAAAGTGGCGTTTGGCCTTTCCGTTGAGCACGTCGAACACGCGATTCCGATGCTGATTAACCATCTGAAATAAAAGGCACGACTATGGATCTGTATATTCAGATTATCCTGGTGGCGTGCCTGACGGGTATGACATCGCTTCTGGCGCATCGCTCGGCAGCCGTTTTTCATGACGGTATCCGCCCGATCCTGCCACAACTGATTGAAGGCTATATGAACCGTCGCGAGGCGGGGAGTATCGCTTTTGGTCTGAGCATTGGTTTTGTG
Source organism: Escherichia sp. WS338 (assembly GCF_046486405.1). Lineage (NCBI taxonomy): Bacteria > Pseudomonadati > Pseudomonadota > Gammaproteobacteria > Enterobacterales > Enterobacteriaceae > Escherichia > Escherichia sp. WS338. The sequence goes on from NZ_JBJQLL010000008.1 coordinate 166,673, forward strand.
GCCTCGGTGGGGATCTCGTTTACCCTGAAAACCGGGCTGCTCAACGCATGGTTACTCTTTCTTCCTACCGATATCCTCGGCGTACTGGCGATAAACAGCCTGATGGCGTTTGGTCTTGGCGCTATCTGGGGCGTGTTGATCCTCACCTGTCTGTTGCCAGTAAACCAGCTGCTGACCGCGCTACCGGTGGATGTATTAGGTAGTCTGGGGGAATTAAGCTCGCCGGTGGTTTCAGCTTTTGCACTGTTCCCTCTGGTGGCGATTTTCTACCAGTTTGGCTGGAAGCAAAGTCTGATCGCCGCCGTGGTGGTACTGATGACCCGTGTGGTCGTCGTGCGCTATTTCCCACATCTTAACCCTGAATCCATCGAAATCTTTATTGGCATGGTGATGCTGCTGGGGATCGCAATAACTCATGACCTGCGCCATCGTGATGAAAATGATATCGATGCCAGCGGTATGTCGGTGTTTGAAGAGCGTACATCACGGATTATCAAAAACTTACCGTATATCGCCATCGTGGGTGCATTGATTGCTGCCGTTGCCAGCATGAAGATTTTCGCCGGTAGTGAAGTGTCGATCTTCACACTGGAGAAAGCGTACTCCGCAGGCGTAACGCCGGAACAATCGCAAACACTAATCAACCAGGCGGCACTGGCAGAATTTATGCGCGGGCTGGGTTTTGTGCCGTTGATTGCCACCACCGCGTTAGCCACCGGTGTGTATGCAGTTGCGGGCTTTACCTTTGTTTATGCGGTGGGCTATCTCTCGCCGAATCCGATGGTTGCAGCGGTATTAGGCGCAGTGGTTATTTCGGCGGAAGTCTTGCTGCTTCGTTCGATCGGCAAATGGTTGGGGCGCTACCCGTCGGTACGTAATGCGTCGGATAACATCCGTAACGCCATGAATATGCTGATGGAAGTGGCGTTGCTGGTCGGTTCGATCTTTGCAGCAATCAAAATGGCGGGCTATACCGGATTCTCTATCGCGGTTGCCATTTACTTCCTCAACGAATCCCTGGGCCGTCCGGTACAGAAAATGGCGGCACCGGTCGTAGCAGTAATGATCACCGGCATCCTGCTGAATATTCTTTACTGGCTTGGCCTGTTCGTTCCGGCTTAAGGAAGGCACCTATGAAGACGTTTCCTCTGCAAAGCCTGACGCTTATTGAGGCGCAGCAAAAGCAGTTTGCGCTGGTGGACACGATTTGCCGTCATTTTCCTGGCAGCGAGTTTCTTACCTGCGGTGATTTGGGCTTAACGCCGGGGCTAAATCAGCCCCGCATTACCCAGCGTGTGGAACAGGTGCTGGCTGACGCGTTTCACGCACAGGCCGCGGCGCTGGTACAGGGCGCGGGTACTGGCGCGATCCGTGCGGCACTGGCGGCTTTGCTCAAATCGGGGCAGCGTCTTCTGGTGCATGACGCGCCTGTTTACCCGACGACACGGGTTATTATTGAGCAGATGGGGCTAACGCTCATTACGGCTGATTTCAATGATCTGTCGGCACTGAAGCAGGTTGTTGACGAGCAACAACCTGATGCCGCGCTGGTGCAGCATACGCGCCAGCAGCCGCAGGACCGCTATGTGCTGGCAGACGTGCTGGCAACGTTGCGCGCGGCAGGTGTTCCAGCGTTAACCGATGACAACTATGCGGTGATGAAGGTAGCGCGAATCGGCTGCGAATGCGGGGCGAATGTGTCGACATTTTCCTGCTTCAAGCTGTTTGGGCCAGAGGGCGTTGGTGCGGTGGTAGGCGATGCCGATGTTATTAGCCGGATTCGCGCCACGCTCTATTCCGGCGGCAGTCAGATTCAGGGGGCGCAGGCATTAGAGGTGTTGCGTGGTCTGCTGCTCGCGCCAGTGATGCACGCGGTGCAGGCGGGGGTATCTGAACGGTTGCTGGCTTTGCTTAACGGCGGCGCGGTGGCGGAAGTGAAAAGCGCCGTCATTGCCAATGCACAGTCGAAGGTATTGATTGTAGAGTTTCATCAGCCGATTGCCGCCAGAGTGCTGGAAGAGGCGCAGAAACTCGGTGCCTTGCCTTACCCGGTTGGTGCAGAGTCGAAATATGAAATCCCGCCGCTCTTTTATCGACTTTCCGGAACGTTTCGCCAGGCGAATCCGCAGTTAGAACATTGCGCGATTCGCATTAACCCAAATCGCAGCGGTGAAGAGACGATATTGCGGATCTTGCGTGAAAGTATTGCCAGCATTTAATCGTTGTAAACGATATTTTTGAAAAGAATGCAGAAACAAATACGCCCTCGGGTAATCTCGAGGGCGTCAGGCAATTAAACCGGCGTTAGCCGATTTCTGTCAATGGCTTACTGTGCAGTCGGACCGCAACCGCCAATGATTTTAGAAATAGAAATTGCCGGGTGCAGCAGGTAGTCGTAAGAGCAGTTCTTATCACGGTTTTCAATATGACCAGTACATGCAGTTAACGTAGCCAGTACTGCGCCTACCAGTGCAACTTTAATAAATTTGTTCATTTACATTCCCTATGTATTATATATTAATTAATATTCATTGATTATATGAATATAAGCAGACTGCTCATTAAGAACGATACAGGAATATTCAATTAGCGTCAGTGAGCGATTGATTTAATTTTGTCAGTCGCTGTAACGGTGAATATAACCCATTAGCAGACAATATTTATTAAGGGGGTATGTTTTTATCTGCTGAATATATAAAGAGAGTTGTAAACGAAAAAGGCCAGACTTCTCTGGCCCTGGTTAAATTAATGGTTAGAGAACCAGTTCAATTTATCGCGCAGGCCAACAACCCGACCAATAATAATTAGCGATGGACTGTTCATTTGCTGCGCCAGTTCGCCCAGCTGCGTGAGCGTACCGTCAATCACGCGCTGCGTGACTGCCGTTCCGTTTTCGACAATTGCCACCGGCATTTCACCAGGCATACCGTATTCAATCAGCTTTTGCTGAATAGTTGCAGCCTGATTCAGCCCCATATAAAACACCAGCGTCTGTTTTTCTGCCGCCAGGTTTTCCCAGTCCAGCTCGCCCCCGGTTTTTAAGTGTCCAGTAATTAAGCGTACGCTCTGGGCATAATCGCGATGCGTGAGCGGAATACCCGAATAGGCAGAGCAACCAGAAGCTGCGGTAATACCCGGAACCACCGAGAATGGAATACCCGCGTTGCACAGTGTTTCCAGCTCTTCTCCGCCACGCCCGAAAATAAACGGATCGCCGCCTTTCAGACGCACCACGCGTTTACCTTTTTGCGCTTCCCGCAGCAGGATCTGGTTAATCTCTTCCTGCGGTACGCAGTGGTATCCCGCGCGTTTGCCGACGAAAACGCGATCAGCATCGCGGCGTACCAGATTCATAATATCGTCAGAAACCAGACGGTCGTAGACCACCACATCTGCCTGCTGAATTTGTTGCAGACCTTTCAGTGTCAGCAGCCCGGCATCGCCCGGACCTGCACCAACCAGCACCACTTCACCGCGATGGTCGAGCGGTTCATTGATTAACTGTTCGGTGGTTTCAGTAATGGCTTTCTGATCGTTGTTGGCCAGCGACTGCGCCAGGCGGTCGTTAACGAACAGTTTTTCCCAGAAACGGCGACGCTCACCCATCGTGGCGAACTGCTGTTTTACTCGCCCGCGTAATTGCCCGGCGTATTTCGCTACCTGGCCCAGATGTAACGGCAGCAGTGATTCGAGTTTTTCGCGCAACAGGCGCGCCAGAACCGGAGAGGTGCCGCCAGAGGATACCGCTACCATGAGCGGTGAGCGGTCAATAATCGACGGCATAATAAAGCTGGCGGCTTTCGGCGCATCGACCACGTTACAGAAGATGCGACGAGCTTCAGCGGCTTCGCTGACGCGCTGGTTAAGCGCGTCATCATCCGTCGCTGCAATCGCCAGCCAGCAGGTGTCGAGAAGGCTTTCATCAAATGGCCCTTCGACGAGGGTTAACATGCCTGCATCTGCCCATGCGGTGAACTGTGGAATAAACGCTAATGCATTCACCGTTAAGCGAGCGCCTGCGTCTAACAGCAACCTTGCTTTGCGTTCCGCGACATCACCACCGCCGACAATCAGACAGTCGCGATCGCGTAATTGGCAAAATATAGGCAAATGATCCACGTAAAAACCCCTTAGTAATTAACCGGCAGCCGTTTCAGTTTGATTAAATTTGTCCGCAACCGGACGATTCGCTTTCGGCGTAGCATACCAATAACCCAATCCCATGAATACGGCACCCGATAAAGTATTACCCAGCGTCACCCACAGCAGGTTATGACCAATGCCCGCCAGCGTGTAGGCTTCGCTGTGGTTGCCGAACCAGGAGAGTGCGAACAGCGTCATGTTAGCGATGGAGTGCTCGTAGCCGGACGCGATAAATGCCAGCAAACACCACCAGATAGCGATAAATTTCGCCGCCCCTTCAGTGCGCAGCGCCATCCAGATAGCCAGACAAACCAGCCAGTTACACAATGCACCTTTGAAGAACAGTACCATTGCCGGTGCAGTGGTTTTAGCCAGCGCGACGGAGTGAACGATGCTGGTATCGACCGGCAGCAGGCTACCGCCGCCCCAGCTATAAAGCATGGCAACGAAGACGGAACCGACCAGGTTACCCAGCCAGGTTTGCGGCAGGATTGCCCACATTTGCCCGTGGCTGATGGTGCCCGCTTTCACCCCAAAGGTGAGGAACATGGTGTGTCCGGTGAACAGTTCAGAACCAGCAATAATGACCAGCGTTAAGGCGATACCAAAGGTCGCGCCCATCACCAGAGGACGTACGGACGGGTCGAGCAAATTACCGAGCGTGAAAATCAGGATGATCCCAAGACCCACATACGCCCCCGCCATGGCGGAGCTGACCCAAAAGCCGAGCGGGTTATTTGCCGACAGGCGTGCAATGCGCGCAGCGTTAGCCGCACACTTAGTAATAGTGTCTGTAAACATTTGATTATCCTTTAAAAAATAAAAACAAAAAATAGAACAAAAAGTTTAAAAAATGTCCTGCAATATACCGAAGGTTATTACAGGACCATGCAAAAAGGGGAGGCATTGCGCCTCCCGTTAAAATATTAACCGCGCAGCTGTACCACGCCGTCTTTCACTCGCGCGTCGTAATGCTTGACGGAAAACTGTTCGTCTTCCATGCACAAGCCGTCGCTTAAGCGAAAACGCTGTTTTTTCAGCGGGCTGGCGACCCACAGCTCGCCCTGGTGTTCCGCAATCAACCCGCGTGACAGCACGCTGGACTCGAAGAACGGGTCGATGTTGCTGATCGCAAACACCTGATCGCTGTGATACGGGCGGAAAATTGCTACTTGTTCGTCACCTAACAGCGCGCAGACGCCGGTTTCAGGCAGGATGTCATCGATTTTGCAGATGTCTTTCCACTGGCTCATGCGTTGTCCTCCACCAGAGTTACCGGGATACGTTCATACGGCGTTGCCGGACGGTGCTGTTCGCGCTCTGGCACCATCTGTACGTTCGGGTCACGCTTGTCGCTGTTGATGAAGTGTTTGAAGCGAGTCTGCGCAGACGGCGTATTGACCGTTTCAGTCCACTCACACACTACCGCTTCACGCAGGCGCGCCATCTCTTCTTCCAGATGTGCGTTCAGCCCCAGTTTGTCGTCAATGATCACCGCTTTCAGGTAATCGATGCCGCCTTCAAGGTTTTCTAACCACGGTGCGGTACGCGTCAGTTTGTCGGCAGTACGGATGTAGAACATCATGAAGCGGTCGAGATATTTGATCAGCGTTTCGCGATCGATATCCGCCGCCAGCAGATCCGCATGACGCGGTTTCATGCCGCCGTTACCGCAAACATACAGGTTCCAGCCTTTTTCGGTGGCGATAATACCCACGTCTTTACCCTGGGCTTCTGAACATTCACGGGTACAGCCGGAGACACCGAACTTCATTTTGTGCGGCGTACGGATGCCTTTGTAGCGGTTTTCCAGTTCCACGCCGAGGCCGACGCTGTCGCCAACGCCGTAGCGGCACCAGGTGCTACCCACGCAGGTTTTCGCCATACGCAGTGCTTTCGCATAGGCATGACCGGTTTCGAAGCCGGCTTCAATCAGCTGACGCCAGATCTCCGGCAGATCGTCTTTCTGTGCGCCAAACATCGCCAGGCGCTGGGAGCCGGTGATTTTGGTGTAGAGATTAAATTCACGCGCGATACGACCCACTGCCATCAGCCCTTCCGGGGTGATTTCACCGCCCGGAGAACGCGGGATCACCGAGTAGGTGCCGTCTTTCTGGATGTTCGCGAGGAAGTTGTCGTTAGAATCCTGCAGCGGAGTATGTTCCGGCTTCAGAATGTATTCGTTCCAGCAGGAGGCCAGCAGCGAACCGACGGTCGGTTTACAAACTTCACAACCGTAACCTTTGCCGTGTTTCGCCAGCAGTTCTTCGAAGGTTTTAATGCCTTCAACGCGGATCAAATGGAACAGTTCCTGACGCGAATAAGCAAAGTGTTCACACAGGTTGTTGTTAACTTCGATACCCTGTTTCGCCAGTTCCGCGTTCAGTACCTGAGTGACCAGCGGAATACAACCGCCGCAGCCCGTACCGGCTTTGGTTTCGGCTTTCAGCGCCGCAACGGTGTGGCAGCCTTTGTTGATAGCAGCAATCAGGTCGCCTTTGGTGACGTCGAAGCAGGAGCAGATTTGCGCGCTGTCCGGCAGTTTATCAACACCGATAGACGGCTTACTGCTACCCGAGTGCGCTGGCAGGATCAGGGAATCCGGGTTTTCCGGCAGCTCGATAGCGTTCAGCACCAGTTGCAGCAGGTTGCCGTAGTCGCTGGTATCGCCCACCAGTACCGCACCGAGCAGGGTTTTGTTGTCTTCGCTGACAATCAGGCGTTTGTAGATCTCTTTGCTTTCGTCGAGGTAAACGTAGCTACGTGCGCCAGGCGTGCGACCGTGCGCATCACCAATACCGCCTACGTCTACGCCCAGCAGTTTCAGCTTGGCGCTAAGGTCTGCACCTTCAAAGGCGTTTTCGCTACCAAGAATATGGTCAACGGCGACCTGCGCCATTTTGTAGCCTGGTGCTACCAGACCAAATACACGGTTGTTCCAGCTTGCGCATTCACCGATGGCGTAGATATCCGGATCGGAAGTCTGGCAGGAATCATTTATGACGATACCCCCACGCGGAGCAACGTCCAGACCACACTGGGTTGCCAGCTTATCGCGCGGACGGATACCGGTAGAGAAGACGATAAAGTCGACTTCCAGTTCGCTGCCGTCGGCAAAACGCATGGTTTTACGCGCTTCGACACCTTCCTGCACAATCTCAAGAGTGTTTTTGCTGGTGTGAACGCGCACGCCCATACTTTCGATTTTGCGACGCAGCTGCTCGCCGCCCATCTGATCAAGCTGTTCCGCCATCAGCATAGGGGCAAATTCGATAACGTGGGTTTCAATGCCTAAGTTTTTCAGCGCGCCAGCAGCTTCCAGACCTAACAGGCCGCCACCAACAACGGCACCGCGCTTGCTGCGACGAGCGCAGGATTCAATGGCGTTGAGGTCTTCAATGGTGCGATAGACAAAGCAGTCCTGAGTATCAGAACCTTTAATTGGCGGGATCCACGGGTAGGAACCGGTCGCCATGATCAGCTTGTCATAAAAAACGGTACGTCCGGCGCTGGAGTGAATCACCTTCTCCTGACGGTTGATGGTGATAGCGCGTTCGCCGACCAGAACTTTGATGCCGTGTTTCTCGTAGAAGCCTTCGCGCACCAGCGACAGCTCTTCGGCGGTGTGGTGAGAGAAGTAAGACGAGAGGTGTACGCGGTCATAAGCGATGCGCGGTTCTTCACAGAAAACGGTAATATCAAAGTTGGCCGCATCAGATTTATCAAGAAGATCTTCGATAAAGCGATGGCCGACCATACCGTTACCGATAATTGCGAGTCTGACTTTGCTCATTTTTGCCTCGATTTCTTTTCTATTACCGCCTACCTTAACGATTCAGCAACCCCGCTTATTGATGTAAATCAAATTCACCTTTATATACCCCTTAAGGGGTATATTGCTGATTTGTATAAATTTTCTTAAGTCACGGAATTGTCTGACATTTCATGTTTGTGCAAAAAACAGACAAATTGAACGGATTTATAGAAATAGATGTACGTAGCAGAGTAAGAGAGGAAAAGGCCGGACGACGATAGTGCCGCCCGGCATGAACAATTAATGAGAGGTCAGGGTGTTATGCTGACGGTGACGGCTGACGAAACCTAACAGGAAGCACATCACAAAGACGACAGCGTACAGACCGTTTGCCGTCAGCAGCGCCGCCTGCGGACCACTATGTTCAACAATCGGGCCGGTAACCACAAAGGTCAACATAGTACCGATGGTCCCGCAGGTCAGGACAAAGTTAACCAGTTTTGGCGACGGTACTTTGGTTTGCTGTGAACCCAGGGTGATGATGGTGGTATAGATCGCGCTGGAGAAGAAGCCCAGAGCGAGAATTGACCACGCCATATGTGCTGGTGTTCCGGTGTTAAAGACGTACATCAGAATCGCAGCCAGACCAGCCAGTACGGTCAGAATACGTTGCAAATCAAAGAAGCGAAGAATAAAGCTGAACGCCCACATGCCGACCATATATGACATCCAGAAGTTACTCACCAGCGTGCCCGCGTCGTTCAGGCTCATGCCCAGGCCTTTGGCATACTCCGGCACCCAGGAGATAAAACCTAACTGACCGAGGATGTAGCACAGTGCCGCAATGGAGAGAAACAGCACGCCGATCCCCCACTTTTCTTTCTCTACCGGAGCATCCGTTTTTGGCGCATGTTTGCCCAGCGCCGGGAACTCACAGCCGAAGGTCAGAATAAAAATAGCGACATACACCAACCCGATGCAGGCATAAACCCAGTACCACTCAATGCTGCGCGCCAGTAGAAACGCGGCGATCATTGGGAAAATCATCCCGGCCATACTGAAGAAGGAGTCGGTAAATAACAGGCGGGAACCGCGCTGACGCCCTTCATACATTTGTGTTATCAGGAATGTACCAATCGACATGGTGATGCCGCTGACCACTCCGAGAATGAACATCGCCGCCGAGAACAGCGCCAGGCTGTGGCTGAACATCAAACCGGCAACCGCCAGCACCATCAGGAGAAAGCCAAAACGTAACTGCGTTTTCAACGGGACGATTTCCATCAGCCAGGCGTTGAGGAAGATAGAGATTAAAATGCCGGCGTTGAGGAAGGTGAAGGTGTTACTCATACTGGAAACAGGCAGATTGAAATAATCGGCGATATTTCCCATCACCATCCCGGTGACAATAACCAACGCACCAGTCAGTGCGTAGGAGAGAAAGCTAATCCATGTGAGCTTGATGCGATTGCTGTTAGTCATGATTGGCCTGCGTTCAAAAATAAAATGGCATAGCGGGCTATGCCGCGAGCGGGCGATTTTAGGTGATTTTGTGATCTGATTAAATGTTTTATTGCAATCGGTTGCTAAATTGCATTTTAAGAGGTGATTTTGATCACAGAATAAAAAGTGATCGTCAGGTTACATATATTTCAGATACGTAAAATTAGGTAAAGGGATGGCCTTGTTCTTGAAGGCTATTTAGAATCTCTTCACTTGCTTTTTTTCTGCTCTGTTTGTTAAGGAAATCTCATGTTCAAATCGACCCTGGCGGCGATGGCTGCTGTTTTCGCTCTTTCTGCTCTTTCTCCCGCAGCAATGGCAGCGAAAGGGGACCCGCACGTATTGTTGACAACCTCAGCTGGTAATATCGAACTGGAGCTGGATAAACAAAAAGCGCCAGTGTCTGTGCAAAACTTTGTCGATTATGTGAACAGCGGTTTTTATAACAACACTACCTTTCACCGCGTCATTCCTGGCTTTATGATTCAGGGCGGCGGTTTCACCGAGCAGATGCAGCAGAAAAAACCAAACCCGCCAATCAAAAATGAAGCCGATAACGGCCTGCGCAACACGCGTGGCACCATCGCGATGGCGCGTACCGCTGACAAAGACAGCGCCACCAGCCAGTTCTTTATCAACGTTGCCGATAACGCCTTCCTTGACCATGGTCAGCGTGATTTCGGTTACGCGGTATTTGGTAAAGTGGTGAAAGGCATGGACGTTGCCGATAAGATTTCCCAGGTGCCGACTCATGACGTTGGTCCGTACCAGAATGTGCCGTCAAAACCGGTAGTTATCCTCTCCGCTAAAGTCCTGCCGTAATGATTTCTCGCGCGGGCAATCTTGCCCGCGCTTCTGCTCTCCCGGCGTAACCCGGATTTGCCGCTTATACTTGTGGCAAATGGACACGTTCAGGGAGGCATCAAGTGAAGAAACTCACCGATAAGCAAAAGTCCCGTCTCTGGGAGCTTCAGCGTAATCGTAATTTCCAGGCCAGTCGCCGTCTTGAAGGCGTCGAGATGCCTTTAGTCACTCTTACTGCCGCAGAGGCTTTAGCGCGCCTTGAAGAGCTGAGGAGGCACTATGAGCGATAAATTCGGCGAAGGGCGCGATCCGTATCTTTATCCTGGCCTTGATATCATGCGTAACCGGCTGAACATCCGCCAGCAACAGCGGCTGGAACAGGCCGCTTACGAAATGACGGCGCTACGTGCTGCGACCATTGAGCTTGGTCCGCTGGTGCGCGGTTTACCGCATTTGCGCACTATCCATCGCCAGCTGTATCAGGATATTTTCGACTGGGCGGGGCAACTGCGTGAAGTTGATATTTATCAGGGTGATACGCCGTTCTGCCACTTTGCTTATATCGAAAAAGAGGGCAATGCCCTGATGCAGGATCTGGAGGAAGAAGGTTATCTGGTTGGCCTGGAGAAAGCGAAGTTCGTCGAGCGGCTGGCGCATTACTATTGTGAAATCAACGTGCTGCATCCCTTCCGGGTGGGAAGTGGTTTGGCACAGCGGATCTTCTTCGAGCAACTGGCGATTCATGCCGGATATCAACTGAGCTGGCAGGGTATTGAAAAAGAGGCCTGGAATCAGGCAAATCAGAATGGGGCAATGGGGGATCTCACCGCGCTGCAGATGATATTTAGCAAAGTGGTAAGCGAAGCCGGGGAATCTGAGTAAAATAGCGCGGTTCTTTCGTACCGGAGCCGCCATGATCCTGCTTATTGATAACTACGATTCTTTTACCTGGAACCTCTACCAGTACTTTTGTGAACTGGGGGCGGATGTGTTGGTTAAGCGCAACGATGCGTTGACGTTGGCGGATATCGACGCCCTTAAACCACAAAAAATTGTCATCTCACCCGGCCCCTGTACGCCAGATGAAGCCGGGATCTCCCTTGACGTTATTCGTCACTATGCCGGACGCTTGCCGATTCTTGGCGTCTGCCTCGGTCATCAGGCAATGGCGCAGGCATTTGGCGGCAAAGTTGTGCGCGCCGCAAAGGTCATGCACGGCAAAACCTCGCCGATTACACATAATGGTGTGGGCGTATTTAAGGGGCTGGCAAATCCACTCACCGTGACACGCTACCATTCGCTGGTGGTGGAACCTGACTCATTACCGGAGTGCTTTGAAGTGACGGCCTGGAGCGAAACCCGCGAGATTATGGGGATTCGCCATCGCCAGTGGGATCTGGAAGGTGTGCAATTCCATCCAGAAAGTATTCTCAGCGAACAAGGACATCAACTGCTGGCTAATTTTCTGCATCGCTGATTTCTGATTGCCATTCAGTGATTTTTTATGCATATTTTGTGATTATAATTTCATATTTATTTATGCGTAACAGGGTGATCATGAGATGGCAATTGAACAAACAGCAATTACACGCGCGACTTTCGATGAAGTGATTCTGCCGATTTATGCTCCGGCAGAGTTTATTCCGGTAAAAGGTCAGGGCAGCCGAATCTGGGATCAACAGGGCAAGGAGTATGTCGATTTCGCGGGTGGCATTGCAGTGACGGCGTTGGGCCATTGCCATCCTGCGCTGGTGAACGCGTTAAAAACCCAGGGCGAAACTCTGTGGCATATTAGTAACGTTTTCACCAATGAGCCGGCGCTGCGTCTTGGCCGTAAACTGATTGAGGCAACTTTTGCCGAACGCGTGGTGTTTATGAACTCCGGCACGGAAGCTAACGAAACCGCCTTTAAACTGGCACGCCATTACGCCTGTGTGCGTCATAGCCCGTTCAAAACCAAAATTATTGCCTTCCATAACGCTTTTCATGGTCGCTCGCTGTTTACCGTTTCGGTGGGTGGGCAGCCAAAATATTCCGACGGCTTTGGGCCAAAACCGGCAGACATCATCCACGTGCCTTTTAACGATCTCCACGCAGTGAAAGCGGTGATGGATGACCATACCTGTGCGGTGGTGGTTGAGCCGATCCAGGGCGAGGGCGGTGTGACGGCAGCGACGCCAGAGTTTTTGCAGGGCTTGCGCGAGCTGTGCGATCAACATCAGGCATTATTGGTGTTTGATGAAGTGCAGTGCGGGATGGGGCGGACTGGCGATTTGTTTGCTTACATGCACTACGGTGTGACGCCGGATATTCTGACCTCTGCGAAAGCGTTAGGCGGCGGCTTCCCGATTAGCGCCATGCTGACCACGGCGGAAATTGCTTCTGCATTTCATCCTGGTTCTCACGGTTCCACCTACGGCGGTAATCCTCTGGCCTGTGCAGTAGCGGGCGCGGCGTTTGATATCATCAATACCCCTGAAGTGCTGGAAGGCATTCAGGCGAAACGCCAGCGTTTTGTTGACCATTTGCAGAAGATCGATCAGCAGTACGATGTGTTTAGCGATATTCGCGGTATGGGGCTGTTAATTGGCGCGGAGCTGAAACCACAGTACAAAGGTCGGGCGCGTGATTTCCTGTATGCCGGTGCAGAGGAAGGCGTAATGGTGCTGAATGCCGGGCCTGATGTGATGCGTTTTGCGCCGTCGCTGGTGGTGGAAGATGCGGATATCGATAAAGGGATGCATCGTTTCGCCCACGCGGCGGCGAAGGTGATTGGGGCGTAAATACGACGCATCAGGCAAAAGATGTCGGATGCGGCGCGAACGCCTTATCCGATGGTTTAGCCTGTATTACGCCTTCGAATCCCGCAACTTGCGACTCAGCCAAATCCCGTGATGCGGTCGCTGCCGCCATGCCATCGACGAAATGGTGTGCATGGTGTTCAGATGACCAATAACCCGTTGTAAATGCTGCTCCAGCGTACCTGCCGCGCCTTCGTGCGGCTGCATCTCCGGCGCATCCATGATATTGGCATCGCCAGAACTACCCGGTTCGTCATACTCCAGTCGCTGCTGACAACGCTGAATGGCGATTTCACAAGACTGTAAATATTCTTGCGCCAGTTCAGTTGGCAATGCCCGGTGTTCCCGTGCCAGCGTGGTCATGGCATTAATATGCTCAACAATAAACTGGCTGTGCGTTACCCACAGTTTCATATCTGCCAGATAATGGCTGTTGAATGCCGGTTCCTGCATCGCCTGATTCAATGAGTTATACAGAGTGTTATGCGCCTGATTTACCCGCATTCGCTGCCAGGCCAGTGGCGTAGGTTGCGGGTCCTCGCTCAGAATCAAGCGAATCGCGTCCTGATAGGCTTCTAAAGCGTCATGGGCGTTCTTACGCAATAACCCGCTCTGCCACTGCGGCCACAGCCAGACAGTACCGCCGAAAGCAATTAAACAACCAATAATGGTATCGATAAGACGTGGAAGGATGTATTGCTCGCCGTTCAGCCACAACAGTTGCAGGGTATACACTGCGGTAATGGTAAAGCCGACCGTCGCCCAGCCGTAGTTTTTGCGCAATATCAGGTAGCTGGCGAGGGTGGTAATCAGCATCAAGGTCAGGGTGTAACCTTCGGGAATTTTAAAGTGCAGCGCCACGCCCGCAATGATTAACCCGACAACGGTTCCCACGGAGCGATTCACAATCCTAAGACGGGTTGCGCCATAGCCATTTTGCGTCACCAGCAATACCGTCATCAGGATCCAGTACGACTTCGGCAGATGTAGCGCGGTGCCCATCAGGCTGGCAACGCTTAACATCACACTGAGTCGTCCGGCATTGCGTAGCGCCGGAGACTTTAGTGACAGATAACTTTTCAGCGCCGGAAGTAATGGCATTCGCCGCTGTTTATCGGCCAGTAAGTCACGGGCATAGAGCGGTTTTTGGGTGCGCAGCACACGAGCAATGCGGCTGAAATGCCAGTAGCAGAATTGCCCAACCGGATTATCCGGGTGTTGGCGGGCGATTTTTTCCAGTGCGCCAATTTGCTTTTCCATCGTAAAACGCGTTGGCAGGCGATGGTAAAGAATGTCATCAGCCAGCACGCGCAGGCGAGCGGCGACGGTTTGCGCATTCCAGCGGATAACTTCTTCCGCATGGCTACGCTCGACCAGCTTTTGCACCTCTTCCGGCTGATGCAAACTGACCGAAATATGTTCCTGCAAATCCAGCGCCTCCTGGAAAATACGCAGCATCCGCTTGTAATCGGTATTATTTTGCGCGGAAAGCATATGCATTTGCTGATAGCACTGGGTAATTAAATCGACCGCTTTTTGCTGGCGCACCAGCAGCGGCGGCAGCGCTTTTTCAGGGTCGGTGTGCTGGGTAAGCAGGCTGTATTTGGCTTCACAGTAATCTGCCAGTTCACGGTACAGCAGACTTAGTGACTCGCGTAGCGGTTGTTCGCGCCAGATCCAGAACCAAAACCAGTTAAACAATCCGTACCAGAGAGTGCCCAACGCATAGATGAGCAACGGTTCCCAGACCGGCATGTATCCTGCCAGACTGAGGGTAAAAATGGCGGCGAGCAGCGATGCGGGAAGCAATTTTGCGTGCAATGGCCCCAGCTCAGCAGTGACGCCAAGTACCAGCGTTAATCCGGTCAGCAAAAAGGGCAGGGGAACATCTTTTGCCAGTAGCACCTGTGTCAGCAAGCTACAGGTGGCAAACAGCGACGCACCAATGATTAAGCGTTTGAAAAAACGTTTATGAGGCGTATCAAGGCCCGCAATATTGCAACAGGCAGGAACGAGGGAGAAGAGCAGGCCGAATCGTAATTCGCCAAGCATTAACCCAACGGCCACGGGCAAACATAGCACCAGCGTTTGTCGAAGTGCATAGTTGATATCGGGGTGATAAATCAGCCTGCGCCACATAGGGGGAAACAAAATGGCGCGCTACCAGGTAACGCGCCACTCCGACGGGATTAACGAGTGCCGTAAACGACGATGGTTTTACCGTGTGCGGAGATCAGGTTCTGATCTTCCAGCATCTTCAGAATGCGTCCCACGGTTTCACGAGAACAGCCGACAATCTGACCAATTTCCTGACGGGTAATTTTGATTTGCATACCGTCCGGGTGAGTCATAGCGTCTGGTTGTTTTGCCAGATTCAGCAGAGTCTGTGCAATGCGGCCCGTCACGTCGAGGAACGCCAGGTTGCCCACTTTCTCTGAAGTGACTTGCAGACGACGCGCCATCTGTGCAGACAGACGCATCAGAATGTCCGGGTTTACCTGAATCAATTGGCGAAATTTTTTGTACGAAATTTCAGCCACTTCACAGGCGGTTTTCGCACGTACCCATGCGCTACGTTCCTGGCCCTCTTCAAACAGGCCCAGTTCGCCAATAAAATCACCCTGATTCAGATAGGAGAGGATCATTTCTTTACCCTCTTCGTCTTTGATCAGCACTGCCACAGAGCCTTTAACGATGTAGTACAGCGTTTCCGCTTTTTCACCCTGGTGAATAAGCGTGCTCTTGGATGGGTACTTATGAATGTGGCAATGAGACAAGAACCATTCGAGAGTCGGGTCTGTTTGCGGTTTGCCAAGCACCATGCGCGGTTATCCTCTGTTATAAGCTTTCTCCAGAGCCAGATAACGCCGCTGTCTCTGGATTGCCGAAATATGCTTCCCGCTACCTGGGAAGGGGCTATCAACTGTACTGCACGGTAATGTGACGTCCTTTGCATACATGCAGTACATCAATGTATTACTGTAGCATCCTGACTGTTTTAGCATAGCTTTCGCTTTGTGTCTCCTGGTGTCTCGCTTCAGCATGACCCAGGTCGCCTTCCGTTGCGCGATTTGGTTAGTACGCGTACTCTGTCAGGAAAATTGACGCAGTGGAGTAGCAAAAATGCAAGCGCGAGTGAAGTGGGTCGAAGGGTTAACTTTTCTGGGCGAATCCGCCTCTGGTCACCAGATTTTAATGGACGGCAACTCAGGCGATAAAGCACCAAGTCCGATGGAAATGGTGTTGATGGCGGCGGGGGGTTGCAGTGCCATCGATGTGGTTTCTATCCTGCAAAAAGGGCGTCAGGATGTGGTCGATTGTGAAGTAAAATTGACCTCTGAACGCCGCGAAGAGGCACCACGCCTGTTTACGCACATTAATCTGCATTTTATCGTTACCGGTCGCGACCTGAAAGACGCAGCGGTTGCACGTGCGGTTGATCTCTCTGCCGAGAAATATTGTTCAGTGGCGTTGATGCTGGAAAAAGCGGTGAATATTACTCACTCGTATGAAGTGGTTGCCGCGTGATTTAACTATCCCATTGTGAAGCCGGATAGTATTTTATCCGGCGTAATAGCAAAGTTACTCGATTTTCTTTCCTTCCATCAATCGTTGCACCAGCGGCAGCATAATTAATTCCATTGCCAGACCCATTTTGCCGCCCGGTACCACTAACGTATTGATGTGGGAAATGAATGAGCCTTGCAACATCGCCAGCAGCCAGGGGAAATCGATCCCTTCCAGATTACGAAAATGGATCACCACAAAGCTTTCATCCAGCGACGGGATACCTTTTGCCGCGAACGGGTTTGAAGTGTCGACGGTGGGAACGCGCTGGAAGTTAAGATGGGTGCGGGAAAACTGCGGTGTGATGTAGTTGATATAGTCTTCCATTGAACGCACTACCGAGTCCATCACTGCTTCTCGTGAGTGCCCGCGCTCGCTGGTGTCGCGGATCAGTTTTTGAATCCACTCAAGGTTAACGATAGGCACCACGCCGACCAGTAAGTCCACATGCTGCGCAACGTTATGCTGTGGCGTGACTACGCCGCCGTGTAAACCTTCATAAAACAGTACATCAGTGGGTTCCGGTAAAGGTTGCCAGGGGGTGAATGTCCCCGGTACCTGATTCCACGGTACGGCTTCATCGTAGGTATGCAGATATTTGCGAGATTTCCCTTTGCCGCTCTGACCATATTCAATGAAGGTTTGTTCCAGCAGGCCGAAGTCGTTCGCTTCGGGGCCGAAGTAGCTGATATGCCGCCCGGCGTCGCGTGCTTTGCGGATCGCCATGTCCATTTCCGGGCGGGTGTAACGGTGAAAACTGTCGCCTTCCACCTCGGCTGCATGCAGATTTAACTGCGCGAATATTTTACGAAACGCGAGGCTGGTGGTGGTGGTTCCCGCGCCGCTGGATCCTGTTACCGCAATGACCGGATGTTTGGCAGACATAGTAACTCCATGACTTAGCTATCATTATTATCTCGTCCGCCGACGGTTGCAGGTTATTCGCGAAACTGACTGCGCGGCATGATATTGACCGTTTCGTGCAGCTCCGACCATACCAGCACCGCTTCTCCGCACTGTAGCTGGCGTTTGACGTCGGCGACTTTCTGTTCAAGTGTACGCTCATGTTCACCATAATCGGTGCCTTCACGTAACACAAAGCTTTCAATTAAATTTTCCAGCGTTTCGGGGGAGAGGTCTTGCCACGGAATCAACATGATTTCGCCTCCAGATACGTTGTTAACCAGTCAGGAATGCGTGACTCCAGCCACATTTGCGGATGAAGTAATGTACCGCCAATAAAGCCAACATGACCGCCATGTTCAGTCAGTTGATACTCCACCTGCGGGGGGAGACTTTCCGGTTTCGGGATCACCTGATGATCCATAAACGGATCGTCTTTGGCGTGAATAATCAGCGTCGGTTTGGCGATCCGATTGAGCATCGGCATGGCGCTACACTGACGATAATAGTCGATAGCGTCAGCGTAGCCGTGAATTCTGGCGGTGATTAGATCGTCAAATTCACGGATGCGACGTACCGATTTTAACTGCGCGAGATTAATCGGCAGTGTTCCGGGGTAGGCTGCCAGCTTGCGCGCGGCATTGGCTTTTAACAGGTTCAGCAAGTAACGCTGATAAACGCGGGAAAAGCCCTTTTCCATATGATAACTACAGGCTTCCAGCATAAATGGCGCGGAGACAATTACCGCTGCATCAATCGGGAGGTTATTACCTTCTTTTGCCAGCAAACAGGCGAGCATATTACCGCCGAGCGAATAGCCGACGGCAGCCGTTGGCGCATGTCCAAATTCGCGCTGCAGCCAGCGTAAAAACCAGCTGGCGTCTTCGGTTTCACCCGAATGGTAAATGCGGTGCATACGGTTTGGTTCACCGCTGCATCCGCGAAAATGCATCACCACGCCCAGCCAGCCGCGCTTTTGCGCCGCCTCAACCAGACCGTGGGCGTAAGGGCTATTGAGACTGCCTTCGAGCCCGTGAAACACGACTAAACGCGGTTTATGCCGCGCCTGTGCAGGATCTTCACTCCACGCGAGATCGACAAAATCGCCGTCGGGCAACTCCAGTCGCTGCCAGTGCGGGGTGAATTTCACCTTGCGACGAAACAGACGCGGCAGCATGGTTTGTAGATGACAATTGCTAAAGCCGCGCATAGGGGTGAATTCAGCACTGCTGCTGAATTCATTGGCATCGGTCGTCGTTATCTGCGCCATCAGTTGCTTTGGCCTTCCAGCAGCATCTGCTCAAGCTGCTCCTGGGCTTCCAGCCACGCCATTTCGCACTCTTCCAGGCCGGATTTGGCGCTGGCTTGCTGTTGCAGGCAGGCGGTCAACTCCGCTTTACGGCTTTGATCGTACAGTTCGCTGTCGCCGAGTTTCTCTTCCGCCTGCGCCAGCTGTGCGTTCAGCTTTTCCATCTCTTTTTCCAGACGGGCGATCTCTTTACGCAGCGGTTGGGTTTGCGCACGCAGCTCCGCTTCCCGACGCTTCTGATCTTTACGTGCCTGGGCGCTGTTTGCGTTCTCTTTTGGCGCTTCGTCGGTCTGGTTTTCCTGCTTTTGTACGTCGCTCAACCACTGTTGATAATCTTCCAGATCGCCGTCGAACGGTTCGACTTTACGATCGTGAACCAGGTAGAGATCGTCAGTGGTGGAACGCAGCAAATGACGGTCGTGCGAAACGACAACCAGCGCGCCTTCGAACTCGATTAATGCTTCAGTCAGTGCCTGACGCATGTCGAGGTCAAGGTGGTTAGTCGGTTCGTCGAGCAGCAGCAGATTCGGACGCTGCCAGACAATTAATGCCAGCACCAGGCGGGCTTTTTCCCCACCGGAAAAGCGGCGCGTTTCTTCGGTTACTTTATCGCCCTGGAAACCAAAGCCGCCGAGGTAGTCACGCAGTTTTTGCTCCAGCTCCTGCGGCGCTAAACGTGCCAGATGTTGAATAGGCGATTCGTCGGCGCGCAGGTATTCCAGTTGATGCTGGGCGAAGTAGCCGAGCTTGATCCCTTTCGCCAGACCAATTTCACCGCTGACTGGCGCAAGTTCACCGGCTAACAGTTTGATTAATGTCGATTTACCCGCGCCGTTGCGGCCTAGCAGACCAATGCGCGAGCCGGGGACCAGATTCAGTTTAATCGAGTCGAGAATAATGCGATCACCATAGCCTGCGCTGACTTTTTCCATCTTTAATAACGGATTAGGCAGGCTTTCCGGCGCGCGGAAGCTAAAACGAAACGGGTTGTCAACGTGCGCCGGGGCAATCAGCTCCATACGCTCGAGCATCTTAATGCGGCTCTGGGCCTGCTTCGCTTTGGTGGCTTTGGCACGGAAACGGTCGATATAACTTTGCAGATGCGCCACGCGTTCCTGCTGGCTTTCGTACATCGCTTGCTGCTGCGCCAGACGGGTGGCGCGCTGAACTTCAAACGAACTGTAGTTGCCGGTGTACTCGAACATGCTTTGTTGTTCGATATGAATAATTTTATCAACGATCGGATCGAGGAAGTCGCGGTCGTGAGAGATCAGGATCAGCGTGCCCTGATAGCTCTTCAGCCATTTTTCCAGCCAGATAACGGCATCGAGATCGAGGTGGTTAGTCGGTTCGTCGAGCAGCAGCAAGTCTGAACGGCAAATCAGCGCCTGGGCAAGGTTAAGACGCATACGCCAGCCACCAGAGAAATCACTTACCGGGCGCTCCAGTTGTTCATTGCTGAAACCGAGGCCGTGCAGCAGGCTGGCGGCACGGGAGCGAATACTCCATGCGTCAATAGCATCCAGCTTGCCATGAATAGTGGCGATGGCGTGCCCGTCGTTACGTTCGTTGGCGTCGTGTAGCTGCGCTTCCAGTTGACGATATTCACGGTCGCCGTCAATGACATATTCCAGCGCCGCTTGCGGTAACGCCGGCGTTTCCTGATTCACCCACGCCAGTTGCCAGCTTCCCGGAAAGGTGTAGCTGCCGCCGTCGGCGCTGATTTCATTTTTCAGCAATGCCAGCAGGGTAGATTTACCACAGCCGTTTTTACCCACCAGGCCGACTTTCTGCCCAGGGTTGATGGTGGCGGTGGCATTATCCAGCAGGACGCGCACGCCGCGACGAATTTGTAACGAGGAAAAAACAATCATAAGGCGCCGTATGTTCAGACTATGTTAACTTATCATTATGATAATGTAATGTATGGGCGAGCTGCCGCACCGGGCGCAATGGTAGCCCAAAACAGCGACTATACACAAAAACCATACCGGGAGGGGGATGATGTCTCAGCCAGCGAAAGTTTTGCTGCTGTATGCCCATCCGGAATCTCAGGACTCGGTGGCAAACCGGGTACTGCTTAAACCGGCCACGCAGCTCAGCAATGTTACCGTGCACGACCTTTATGCGCACTATCCGGATTTTTTTATTGATATCCCCCGTGAGCAGGCATTACTGCGCGAGCACGAGGTGATTGTCTTTCAGCATCCTCTTTATACCTATAGCTGCCCGGCGCTACTGAAAGAGTGGCTGGACCGGGTATTAAGTCGTGGTTTTGCCAGCGGGCCGGGGGGAAACCAACTGGCGGGAAAGTACTGGCGTAGCGTAATTACCACTGGCGAGCCGGAAAGTGCTTACCGCTATGACGCCTTGAATCGCTACCCGATGAGCGATGTTCTGCGCCCCTTTGAACTGGCGGCGGGCATGTGCCGGATGCATTGGTTAAGTCCCATCATTATTTACTGGGCGAGACGGCAAAGCGCACAGGAGCTGGCGAGCCACGCCAGAGCCTACGGTGACTGGCTGGCAAATCCGCTGTCTCCAGGAGGCCGCTGATGGAAGGTTCCGATTTTTTACTCGCAGGAGTGCTGTTTCTCTTCGCGGCGGTGGCTGCGGTGCCGTTGGCATCGCGGCTGGGTATTGGCGCTGTGTTGGGATATTTGCTGGCAGGGATTGCGATTGGCCCGTGGGGGCTGGGGTTTATTAGCGACGTCGATGAGATCCTCCACTTTTCGGAACTCGGCGTGGTATTCCTGATGTTTATCATCGGCCTTGAGTTGAATCCCTCCAAGCTTTGGCAACTGCGGCGTTCGATTTTTGGCGTAGGCGCGGCACAGGTGCTGTTAAGCGCGGCGTTGCTGGCAGGATTATTGATGCTGACCCATTTCTCATGGCAGGCGGCGGTGGTCGGTGGCATTGGCCTTGCGATGTCTTCAACTGCAATGGCGTTGCAATTGATGCGTGAGAAAGGGATGAATCGCAGCGAATCCGGCCAGTTAGGTTTCTCGGTACTGCTGTTTCAGGATCTGGCGGTGATCCCGGCACTGGCGTTAGTGCCGTTGTTGGCGGGTTCGGCAGACGAACATTTCGACTGGATGAAGATCGGCATGAAGGTGCTGGCGTTTGTCGGCATGCTGATTGGCGGGCGCTATTTACTGCGTCCGGTATTCCGTTTTATTGCAGCTTCTGGTGTGCGGGAAGTGTTCACCGCCGCGACGCTGCTGCTGGTGTTGGGTTCCGCATTGTTTATGGATGCGCTGGGGTTGTCGATGGCGCTCGGTACGTTTATTGCGGGTGTGCTACTGGCGGAAAGTGAATATCGTCATGAACTGGAAACGGCTATCGATCCCTTCAAAGGCTTGCTGCTTGGTTTGTTCTTTATCTCTGTCGGCATGTCGCTCAACCTCGGGGTGCTTTATACCCATCTGTTGTGGGTAGTGATAAGTGTGGTTGTGCTGGTGGCGGTGAAAATTCTCGTGCTGTATCTGCTGGCGCGATTGTATGGCGTGCGTAGCTCAGAGCGGATGCAGTTTGCTGGCGTGTTGAGTCAGGGCGGTGAGTTTGCCTTTGTCCTCTTTTCTACCGCTTCTTCACAACGCTTATTCCAGGGCGACCAGATGGCGCTGTTGCTGGTGACGGTGACGCTTTCCATGATGACCACGCCGCTGCTGATGAAGCTGGTAGATAAATGGCTATCCCGCCAGTTTAACGGACCGGAAGAAGAAGACGAAAAACCATGGGTCAACGATGATAAACCGCAGGTCATTGTCGTGGGCTTTGGGCGTTTTGGTCAGGTGATTGGTCGTTTGCTGATGGCAAATAAAATGCGCATTACTGTACTGGAGCGGGATATCAGTGCCGTTAACCTGATGCGCAAATATGGCTACAAAGTTTATTACGGCGACGCCACGCAGGTAGATCTTTTACGTTCTGCGGGTGCAGAGGCCGCTGAGTCTATCGTCATTACCTGTAACGAGCCGGAAGACACTATGAAGCTGGTGGAAATATGCCAGCAGCACTTTCCGCATTTGCATATTCTTGCGCGAGCGCGCGGACGTGTGGAAGCGCATGAGTTATTACAGGCAGGGGTGACGCAGTTTTCCCGTGAAACATTCTCCAGTGCGTTAGAGCTGGGGCGCAAGACGCTGGTCACGCTTGGCATGCATCCGCATCAGGCACAGCGGGCGCAACTGCATTTTCGCCGCCTGGATATGCGGATGCTGCGAGAGCTCATCCCAATGCATACCGATACCGTACAAATTTCTCGCGCCAGGGAAGCCCGACGCGAACTGGAAGAGATTTTCCAGCGTGAAATGCAACAAGAACGACGCCAGCTGGACGGCTGGGATGAATTTGAGTAGAGGGTAAAGATGGCAATCCGAAAACGTTTTATTGCGGGCGCAAAATGCCCAGCCTGTCAGGCACAGGATTCAATGGCGATGTGGCGCGAAAATAATATTGATATTGTTGAATGTGTTAAGTGCGGACATCAGATGCGAGAAGCAGACAAAGAAGCCCGCGATCACGTTCGCAAAGATGAGCAAGTGATCGGGATTTTTCATCCGGACTAGCGATATGTGCCGAGTTTTTTTAAGCTAGTGAGTACACGGCTGCAGAATTCCGCTACAATCTGCGCCACTATTCTTCCCATGCTCAGGAGATATCATGAAAGTAGCAAAAGACCTGGTGGTCAGCCTGGCCTATCAGGTACGTACAGAAGACGGTGTGTTGGTTGATGAGTCTCCGGTGAGTGCGCCGCTGGACTACCTGCATGGTCACGGTTCCCTGATCTCTGGCCTGGAAACGGCGCTGGAAGGTCACGAAGTTGGCGACAAATTTGATGTCGCTGTTGGCGCGAACGACGCTTACGGTCAGTACGACGAAAACCTGGTGCAACGCGTTCCTAAAGACGTATTTATGGGCGTTGATGAACTGCAGGTAGGTATGCGTTTCCTGGCTGAAACCGACCAGGGTCCGGTACCGGTTGAAATCACTGCGGTTGAAGACGATCACGTCGTGGTTGATGGTAACCACATGCTGGCCGGTCAGAACCTGAAATTCAACGTTGAAGTTGTGGCGATTCGCGAAGCGACTGAAGAAGAACTGGCTCATGGCCACGTTCACGGTGCGCACGATCATCACCACGATCACGACCACGACGGTTGCTGCGGTGGTCATGGCCACGATCACGGTCATGAACACGGTGGCGAAGGCTGCTGTGGCGGTAAAGGTAACGGCGGTTGCGGTTGCCACTAATACCGAAAAAGTGACAAAAAAGCGGGGAATCCCCGCTTTTTTTACGCCTCAATAATGTGGCGGTGGCGTTTCTTCAGCCTGCGACGCGATGTTCGACGGCTGGCTGGCTTTTAGCTTCTCGGTCAGCAGACGCAGATGATCGCGCAGTTTCGCCATCTCCATTTCATGAGCGGTCACCGTGACGTTCAGTTCTTCAATGGTGATTTCCTGAAAAGCCAGTCGGCTCTCCAGCTCTGCCAGGCGTGCTTCCAATGATAAATCCTGCATGATTCACCTCTTTTGTCGAATGGTCGCCGCGGATTCTACTTAACTTTGCTGCCCGAGACAGCACTCATTTCGCGGTCATCGAAACTAATTTAAACAAAAAGAGTCTGAAAATAGATGATAATAGGGCGTGTCTGTATGTAGATTTGTTCGACAACGCTTTATAGTACCCTTCTGATAATAGTTAACCCTGGGGTGAGATGCCCCGATCCTGGAGATATGGATGAAATCACTGTTTAAAGTAACGCTGCTGGCGACCACAATGGCCGTTGCCCTGCATGCACCGATCACTTTTGCTGCTGAAGCTGCAAAACCTGCTACAACTGCTGACAGCAAAGCAGCGTTCAAAAATGACGATCAGAAATCAGCTTATGCACTGGGTGCTTCGCTGGGTCGTTACATGGAAAACTCTCTTAAAGAACAAGAAAAACTGGGCATCAAACTGGATAAAGATCAGCTGATCGCTGGTGTTCAGGATGCATTTGCTGATAAGAGCAAACTCTCCGACCAAGAGATCGAACAGACACTGCAAGCATTCGAAGCTCGCGTGAAGTCTTCTGCTCAGGCGAAGATGGAAAAAGACGCGGCAGATAACGAAGCGAAAGGTAAAGAGTACCGCGAGAAATTTGCCAAAGAGAAAGGTGTGAAAACCTCTTCAACTGGTCTGGTTTATCAGGTAGTCGAAGCCGGTAAAGGCGAAGCACCGAAAGACAGCGATACTGTTGTCGTGAACTACAAAGGTACGCTGATCGACGGTAAAGAGTTCGACAACTCTTACACCCGTGGTGAACCGCTCTCTTTCCGTCTGGACGGTGTTATTCCGGGTTGGACAGAAGGTCTGAAGAACATCAAGAAAGGCGGTAAGATCAAACTGGTTATTCCACCAGAACTGGCTTACGGCAAAGCGGGTGTTCCGGGGATCCCACCGAATTCTACCCTGGTGTTTGACGTAGAGCTGCTGGATGTGAAACCAGCGCCGAAGGCTGATGCAAAGCCGGAAGCTGATGCGAAAGCCGCAGATTCTGCTAAAAAATAAGCATTAAGAACCGCCGCCTGACCAGGCGGCGGTTTTTTTATTACAGGCCGGATATAATTAGTGCTGGAAAGCGGAACCTCCGCTGTATTAATTTAGTTACCCGCATCATTAATGAGCCTGCCCTGAAAAGTTAACGACAGGCTCCTGAAAAGGAGTGTTTTTTTTCATGTCCAGGTCGCTTTTAACCAACGAAACCAGTGAGTTGGATTTACTGGATCAACGTCCTTTCGACCAGACCGATTTTGATATTCTGAAATCCTACGAAGCGGTGGTGGACGGGTTAGCGATGCTTATTGGCTCCCACTGTGAAATCGTTTTGCACTCTTTGCAGGATCTAAAATGTTCAGCCATTCGCATTGCTAACGGTGAACATACAGGCCGGAAGATTGGTTCGCCAATTACCGACCTGGCGCTACGTATGCTGCACGATATGACGGGAGCGGATAGCAGCGTTTCTAAATGCTACTTTACTCGCGCCAAAAGCGGCGTATTAATGAAGTCCCTGACTATCGCGATTCGTAACCGCGAACAGCGTGTAATTGGTTTGCTGTGCATCAATATGAATCTTGATGTTCCCTTCTCGCAGATTATGAGCACCTTTGTGCCGCCAGAAACCCCGGATGTCGGTTCAAGCGTCAACTTTGCCTCTTCTGTTGAAGATCTGGTTACCCAAACGCTGGAGTTCACCATCGAAGAAGTGAATGCCGATCGCAATGTTTCTAATAACGCCAAAAATCGTCAGATCGTGCTGAATCTCTACGAGAAAGGGATCTTCGATATTAAAGATGCGATCAACCAGGTTGCTGACCGCCTGAACATCTCCAAACACACTGTCTATCTCTACATCCGCCAGTTCAAGAGCGGTGATTTCCAGGGGCAAGATAAGTAATGCGTTTTGCCATCGTGGTGACCGGGCCAGCATACGGTACGCAACAGGCGAGTAGTGCTTTTCAGTTTGCGCAGGCGCTGATTGCAGAAGGCCATGAGTTAAGCAGCGTCTTTTTTTATCGGGAAGGGGTCTATAACGCTAACCAATTGACCTCACCGGCAAGCGATGAATTTGACCTTGTGCGCTGCTGGCAACAGTTGAATGCGCAACATGGTGTGGCGCTGAATATCTGCGTAGCGGCAGCGTTACGCCGCGGTATCGTCGATGAAACGGAGGCCGGAAGACTGGGGCTGGCTTCGTCAAACCTTCAGCCGGGATTTACCTTAAGCGGACTTGGCGCGCTGGCGGAAGCCTCGCTGACCTGTGACAGGGTGGTACAGTTCTGATGAAACGAATTGCGTTTGTTTTTTCTACTGTGCCTCATGGTACAGCTGCTGGTCGGGAAGGTTTAGATGCTTTACTGGCAACTTCCGCATTAACTGACGATCTGGCCGTCTTCTTTATTGCTGATGGCGTTTTTCAGCTGCTGCCAGGACAAAAGCCCGATGCAGTGCTGGCGCGTGATTACATCGCCACTTTTAAATTGTTGGGTCTGTACGACATTGAACAGTGCTGGGTTTGTGCGGCTTCACTGCGCGAACGCGGGTTAGATCCGCAGACACCCTTTGTTGTCGAAGCCACGCCGCTCGAAGCAGATGCCTTACGCCGCGAACTCGCCAACTACGATGTTATTTTGAGGTTTTGAGGCGTTTATGCTGCACACATTACATCGTTCACCCTGGCTGACGGATTTTGCTGCGCTGCTGCGCCTGCTAAGTGAGGGCGACGAACTGCTATTATTGCAAGATGGTGTAACTGCCGCAGTTGACGGTAACCGCTACCTTGAAAGTCTGCGTAATGCCCCCATTAAGGTCTATGCCCTGAACGAAGACCTTATTGCCCGCGGTTTGGCTGGTCAAATTTCGAACGATATCATTCTCATTGACTATACTGATTTCGTCAGACTTACGGTTAAGCACTCCAGCCAGATGGCCTGGTGATGGCGGGATCGTTGTATATTTCTTGACACCTTTTCGGCATCGCCCTAAAATTCGGCGTCCTCATATTGTGTGAGGACGTTTTATTACGTGTTTACGAAGCAAAAGCTAAAACCAGGAGCTATTTAATGGCAACAGTTAACCAGCTGGTACGCAAACCACGTGCTCGCAAAGTTGCGAAAAGCAACGTGCCTGCGCTGGAAGCATGCCCGCAAAAACGTGGCGTATGTACTCGTGTATATACTACCACTCCTAAAAAACCGAACTCCGCGCTGCGTAAAGTATGCCGTGTTCGTCTGACTAACGGTTTCGAAGTGACTTCCTACATCGGTGGTGAAGGTCACAACCTGCAGGAGCACTCCGTGATCCTGATCCGTGGCGGTCGTGTTAAAGACCTCCCGGGTGTTCGTTACCACACCGTACGTGGTGCGCTTGACTGCTCCGGCGTTAAAGACCGTAAGCAGGCTCGTTCCAAGTATGGCGTGAAGCGTCCTAAGGCTTAATGGTTCTCCGTTAAGTAAGGCCAAACGTTTTAACTTAAATGTCAAACTAAACTCGTAGAGTTTTGGACAATCCTGAATTAACAACGGAGTATTTCCATGCCACGTCGTCGCGTCATTGGTCAGCGTAAAATTCTGCCGGATCCGAAGTTCGGATCAGAACTGCTGGCTAAATTTGTAAATATCCTGATGGTAGATGGTAAAAAATCTACTGCTGAATCTATCGTATACAGCGCGCTGGAGACCCTGGCTCAGCGCTCTGGTAAATCTGAACTGGAAGCATTCGAAGTAGCTCTCGAAAACGTGCGCCCGACTGTAGAAGTTAAGTCTCGCCGCGTTGGTGGTTCTACTTATCAGGTACCAGTTGAAGTCCGTCCGGTTCGTCGTAATGCTCTGGCAATGCGTTGGATCGTTGAAGCTGCTCGTAAACGCGGTGATAAATCCATGGCTCTGCGCCTGGCGAACGAACTTTCTGATGCTGCAGAAAACAAAGGTACTGCAGTTAAGAAACGTGAAGACGTTCACCGTATGGCCGAAGCCAACAAGGCGTTCGCACACTACCGTTGGTAATCCCTTCGGAGTTTTAGTCACCAGGCGGGCGCTTCCAGTAAGCAGCCCGCTTTGGGCTACTTAAATTGAACGCCTAAAAGATAAACGAGGAAACAAATGGCTCGTACAACACCCATCGCACGCTACCGTAACATCGGTATCAGTGCGCACATCGACGCCGGTAAAACCACTACTACCGAACGTATTCTGTTCTACACCGGTGTAAACCATAAAATCGGTGAAGTTCATGACGGCGCTGCAACCATGGACTGGATGGAGCAGGAGCAGGAACGTGGTATTACCATCACTTCCGCTGCGACTACTGCATTCTGGTCTGGTATGGCTAAGCAGTATGAGCCGCATCGCATCAACATCATCGACACCCCGGGGCACGTTGACTTCACAATCGAAGTAGAACGTTCCATGCGTGTTCTCGATGGTGCGGTAATGGTTTACTGCGCAGTTGGTGGTGTTCAGCCGCAGTCTGAAACCGTATGGCGTCAGGCAAACAAATATAAAGTTCCGCGCATTGCGTTCGTTAACAAAATGGACCGCATGGGTGCGAACTTCCTGAAAGTTGTTAACCAGATCAAAACCCGTCTGGGCGCGAACCCGGTTCCGCTGCAGCTGGCGATTGGTGCTGAAGAACATTTCACCGGTGTTGTTGACCTGGTGAAAATGAAAGCTATCAACTGGAACGACGCTGACCAGGGCGTAACCTTCGAATACGAAGATATCCCGGCAGACATGGTTGAACTGGCTAACGAATGGCACCAGAACCTGATCGAATCCGCAGCTGAAGCTTCTGAAGAGCTGATGGAAAAATACCTGGG
Organism: Escherichia sp. WS338; assembly: GCF_046486405.1. Classification (NCBI taxonomy): domain Bacteria; kingdom Pseudomonadati; phylum Pseudomonadota; class Gammaproteobacteria; order Enterobacterales; family Enterobacteriaceae; genus Escherichia; species Escherichia sp. WS338. Next base: position 195,821 of record NZ_JBJQLL010000008.1, read on the forward strand.
TGGTGAAGAACTGACTGAAGAAGAGATTAAAGGTGCTCTGCGTCAGCGCGTTCTGAACAACGAAATCATCCTGGTAACCTGTGGTTCTGCGTTCAAGAACAAAGGTGTTCAGGCGATGCTGGATGCGGTAATCGATTACCTGCCATCCCCGGTTGACGTACCTGCGATCAACGGTATCCTGGACGACGGTAAAGACACTCCGGCTGAACGTCACGCAAGTGATGACGAGCCGTTCTCTGCACTGGCGTTCAAAATCGCTACCGACCCGTTTGTTGGTAACCTGACCTTCTTCCGTGTTTACTCCGGTGTGGTTAACTCTGGTGATACCGTACTGAACTCCGTGAAAGCTGCACGTGAGCGTTTCGGTCGTATCGTTCAGATGCACGCTAACAAACGTGAAGAGATCAAAGAAGTTCGCGCGGGCGACATCGCTGCTGCTATCGGTCTGAAAGACGTAACCACTGGTGACACCCTGTGTGACCCGGATGCGCCGATCATTCTGGAACGTATGGAATTCCCTGAGCCGGTAATCTCCATCGCAGTTGAACCGAAAACCAAAGCTGACCAGGAAAAAATGGGGCTGGCTCTGGGCCGTCTGGCTAAAGAAGACCCGTCTTTCCGTGTATGGACTGACGAAGAATCTAACCAGACCATCATCGCGGGTATGGGCGAACTGCACCTCGACATCATCGTTGACCGTATGAAGCGTGAATTCAACGTTGAAGCGAACGTAGGTAAACCGCAGGTTGCTTACCGTGAAACTATCCGCCAGAAAGTTACCGATGTTGAAGGTAAACACGCGAAACAGTCTGGTGGTCGTGGTCAGTATGGTCATGTTGTTATCGACATGTACCCGCTGGAGCCGGGTTCAAACCCGAAAGGCTACGAGTTCATCAACGACATTAAAGGTGGTGTAATCCCTGGCGAATACATCCCGGCCGTTGATAAAGGTATCCAGGAACAGCTGAAAGCAGGTCCGCTGGCAGGCTACCCGGTAGTAGACATGGGTATTCGTCTGCACTTCGGTTCTTACCATGACGTTGACTCCTCTGAACTGGCGTTTAAACTGGCTGCTTCTATCGCCTTTAAAGAAGGCTTTAAGAAAGCGAAACCAGTTCTGCTTGAGCCGATCATGAAGGTTGAAGTAGAAACTCCGGAAGAGAACACCGGTGACGTTATCGGTGACTTGAGCCGTCGTCGTGGTATGCTCAAAGGTCAGGAATCTGAAGTTACTGGCGTTAAGATCCACGCTGAAGTACCGCTGTCTGAAATGTTCGGATATGCAACTCAGCTGCGTTCTCTGACCAAAGGTCGTGCATCATACACCATGGAATTCCTGAAGTATGATGAAGCGCCGAGTAACGTTGCTCAGGCCGTAATTGAAGCCCGTGGTAAATAAGCCTAAGGGTTAATACCAAAGTCCCGTGCTCTCTCCTGAAGGGGAGAGCACTATAGTAAGGAATATAGCCGTGTCTAAAGAAAAATTTGAACGTACAAAACCGCACGTTAACGTTGGTACTATCGGCCACGTTGACCACGGTAAAACTACTCTGACCGCTGCAATCACCACCGTACTGGCTAAAACCTACGGCGGTGCTGCTCGTGCATTCGACCAGATCGATAACGCGCCGGAAGAAAAAGCTCGTGGTATCACCATCAACACTTCTCACGTTGAATATGACACCCCGACCCGTCACTACGCACACGTAGACTGCCCGGGGCACGCCGACTATGTTAAAAACATGATCACCGGTGCTGCTCAGATGGACGGCGCGATCCTGGTAGTTGCTGCGACTGACGGCCCGATGCCGCAGACTCGTGAGCACATCCTGCTGGGTCGTCAGGTAGGCGTTCCGTACATCATCGTGTTCCTGAACAAATGTGACATGGTTGATGACGAAGAGCTGCTGGAACTGGTTGAAATGGAAGTTCGTGAACTTCTGTCTCAGTACGACTTCCCGGGCGACGACACTCCGATCGTTCGTGGTTCTGCTCTGAAAGCGCTGGAAGGCGACGCAGAGTGGGAAGCGAAAATCCTGGAACTGGCTGGCTTCTTGGATTCTTACATTCCGGAACCAGAGCGTGCGATTGACAAGCCGTTCCTGCTGCCGATCGAAGACGTATTCTCCATCTCCGGTCGTGGTACCGTTGTTACCGGTCGTGTAG